>JAIDSM010000099.1 GCA_029061225.1 Muribaculaceae bacterium | reverse complement strand
ATTGAGCTGGGCGACGGCCGCACTATTACGATAGAAACCGGCAAACTCGCCAAACAGGCAGATGGTGCGGTGGAAGTGCGCATGGGCAACACCATGCTTCTCGCTACCGTCTGCTCCGCGCAGGAGGCTAACGAGGGTGTCGACTTCATGCCCCTCACAGTTGAGTACAAAGAGAAATACGCCTCTATCGGACGTTATCCCGGCGGTTTTCTGAAACGCGAAGGACGCGCAAGCGACTATGAGATCCTCACGTCGCGTCTCGTTGACCGCGTTCTCCGTCCTCTCTTCCCCGACAACTACCATGCAGAGACTTTCGTCAACGTGACCCTCTTCTCAGCTGACGAGAACGACGCACCCGACGCACTCGCCGGCATCGCCGCCTCCGCAGCCCTCGCCTGCAGCGACATCCCCTTCAACGGTCCTATCTCAGAGGTACGCGTGGCCCGCGTCAAGGGCGAATGGGTGATCAACCCGACTTTCTCCCAGATTGAGGAGGCCGACATCGAGCTTATGGTAGGTGCCACCTACGACAACATCATGATGGTGGAAGGCGAGATGGACGAAGTGAGCGAAGCGGACCTTCTCGAAGCCCTCAAGGTGGCCCACGAGGAGATCAAGAAGCACTGTCTCGCGCAGATGGAGCTCATGAAGGAAGCCGGCAAGGAGACCAAACGCGAATACTGCCATGAGGTGAACGATGACGCTCTGCGCGCAGACGTACACGAGAAGTGCTACGACAAGGCATACGCCATCGCCAAGACCGGAAGCGCCGACAAGCAGTGGCGCAACGAGTCGTTCAAGGCTATCCGCGACGAATATATCGAGAATCTTCCCGAAATGACCGAGGAGCAGCTCGCAAACTATACCGAAGAGCAGCGCATAGCCATGGTGAAGCGCTACTACCACGATGTCGAGAAAGAAGCGATGCGCCGCTGCGTGCTCGACGAAGGTATCCGCCTCGACGGACGCAAGACGACCGAGATCCGCCCCATCTGGATCGAGACCGACTATATCCCCGGCCCCCACGGATCGGCAGTCTTCACCCGCGGCGAGACCCAGGCCCTCGTGACCGCTACCCTCGGCACCACGCTCGACGAGAAGATTGTAGACGACGTGCTCAACCAGAGCAAGGAGCGTTTCCTACTCCACTATAACTTCCCCCCCTTCTCTACCGGCGAGGCCCGTCCTCAGCGCGGCGTAGGACGCCGCGAGATCGGCCACGGCAATCTCGCCCACCGCGCGCTGAAGCGCATGTTCCCCGATGGATTCCCCTACACCTGCCGTATCGTCAGCGACATTCTTGAGTCTAACGGCTCATCTTCGATGGCCACAGTATGCGGCGGCACTCTCGCCCTGCTCGACGCAGGCGTGAAGATGAAGCGTCCCGTAGCCGGCGTGGCAATGGGCCTCATCTCCGATCCGGGTGCTACAAAATACGCTGTACTTTCCGACATCCTCGGCGACGAGGACCATCTCGGCGATATGGACTTCAAGGTGACCGGCACTGAAAACGGCATCACAGCCACACAGATGGACATCAAGTGCGACGGCCTCAGCTACGAGATCCTCGCCAAGGCGCTCGATCAGGCCCGTCAAGGACGTCTCCATATCCTCGGCAAGATCGCCGAAGCGATTCCCGAGGCTCGCGAAGACTACAAGCCACACGTTCCGCGTCTGATCACTATCGAGATTCCCAAGGAGATGATCGGTGCGGTCATCGGCCCGCAGGGCAAGGTGATCCAGGGCATACAGGAAGAGACCGGAGCTACCATCTCGATCGATGAAGACGAGAAGCTCGGCATCGGCAAGGTGGAGATCGCATCCAAAGACAAGGCAAGCATCGACGCGGCCCTCGCCAAGATCCGCGCCATCGTGGCCATGCCCGAAGAGGGAGAGACCTACGAAGGCAAGGTGCGCTCGATCCTTGATTTCGGTGCTTTCGTTGAGTTCATGCCGGGTCGCGACGGCCTGCTCCACATCAGCGAGATTTCATGGGACCGCCTCGAAAACATGGAGGCATCCGGCCTGAAGGAAGGCGACATGATAAAGGTGAAGCTCATCGAAATCGATAAGAAGACCGGCAAATATCGTCTCTCCATGCGAGCTCTTACCGAGAAACCGGAAGGATACGTAGAGCGTGAGGCGCGCCCGCGCGGCGAACGCGGAGAACGTCCCCGCCGCGATGGCGACCGTCCTCGCCGCGATGGTGACCGCGGACCTCGCGGACCCCGCCGTGACGGAGGCAACGACCGTGGCCCACGCGGTCCTCGCCACGACTAATCTGATTTATAATACAGAGCCCCCCATCTTTACATAAGATGGGGGGCTTTGTATTTTAAAGGTTGAAGCGTATAACGTATAGCGTATAACGTATAGCGTATAGCGTAAAGCGTATAACGTAAATTAGAAGCGTATTCCTCCGGACAATACGACGCCCTCCACCGCATTAAACAGCGATATGCGCTTCGACTGATACCAGTGTCCTCGAATACGCCCCTGCAACCCGGCAAACCAGTTGCCGCTGTTGAATGTAAACGAAGTCATAGCCCTTCCGCTGATTGAAAGAAGCTTGGCGCTTCCATTCTCCGAGTCTGCATAGCAGTGGTTGAAACCGACACCCGGTATCACGGTTATGTTGTAAAGCCAGTGCGGACTGATCACGCAGTTATAACCATACCCTACAAGCAGATTGTAGTCGTTATAGTGAAATTTATAGAAATCATTCTCAAACTTCTTATATTCTACGAGATTCGGAGGCAACTGGGTGAAATCGAACGATATGTTCTGATTGCAATACGCAAATCCGGCCATCCAGCAACCTTGGCTCTTCTTCTGAAACTTCGAGAAGTTGTATGCAGCCCCCTGCGAATACTTATATCCGTTGAAGAAATAGTAGGCGTCGATACCGAAATTCGTCATCTCAACTCCGGAGAAAGGTTCTCTGAGGTGTCCCTTGTAGTCGCCGAAAGTACGGATATTGCATCCTTTGCTTGAATAGTAGTAACCGTCGGCGCTGAATCGGGCGCAGTTGAAACCGAACTCCTGCTTCTTATAGTTGATCGGGCTTCCGGAGAGCAAATGCGTCATATCGAGCGAATATGTATAGCTGACCGCCATGTACTGTATTGAGGCGCCAAGCAGCACATGAAACGGGGTCGACATTATCGAGTTGAACTGAGGATTGATCTTCATGTAGTATGAATTAGCCCAGTTGTCGTTGATGATCCTGGCCCGCCATTTCTTCCCGGTGCCTACCACATAGTCATGGTCGGTGCTGCTGAAGACACGGTCGCCCCAGTTGTATACCTTCACGCAGAATCCGAGGAATTTAGGCCATTTCACCGTAGGATCGTCCATCTTAAGCTTCCCTTTCCTGAAAAGATACCACCAGTTGCGATTTTCTTCTTCCGGGGATATTTCCGACGCGGTCTTTCCGACTACGGAGGCATGCACCATGGGTTCACCCGTTATGGAATCTATGACCACAACCTCCGATTCCTCCACAACCTCTATAGGCTCCCATCGGAGCTCGACGGGAAACGTATCTGAAGCTGCCATATTGGCAAAGCCGCTCAGCGGGAAGAAAAACAATATTGCAAGAACTGTTGGTAAAAGTCGTGCGTGACGCATGGCTCCAGTAGAATCAAAATAAAGTTTATAATAGACTGTTTTTGATAAAAGACCTTGTTCGTCAATAGATGCCGCGTCGGTCAAGTTCACGCTTATAGCGGCGCGCGTTGGCCTGATGCTCCGAATACGTAGCGGCAAAATTGTGATAACCGGAGAAGTCCTCCTTAGCACACATGTATATGTAGTCGTGCGGCTTGCTGTCGAGGATGGCGTCTATTGTCTCCACCGAGGTGGTGCGGATTGGCCCCGGGGGTAATCCGGCATGAAGATATGTGTTATAGGGACTCTGGATAGAGTTCGGATTCTTTACCCTCTTTACCGTGAAGTCGCCTCCGGCAAAGCGCACTGTCGGATCAGCCTGGAGTTTCATGCCTGTCTGCAGACGGTTGATGTAGAGACGCCCAATCATACCCTTCTCGTCCTGCTTGTTCGACTCCTCGTCTACTATCGAAGCCAAGGTCATCACTTCGGCAGGAGTGAGTCCGAGAGCCTTAGCCTTATCCTTGCGCTCCGGTGTCCAAACCTCTTCATAGTGGGATCCGATCTTCTTCACAACCTCCGAGGGAGAAGCATTCCAGTAAAACTGATATGAATCATTGAGAAACAGCGAGAGAGCCTGCTCCGGAGTAAGGCCGTACTGCTTCATGACTTCCGGATCTGCAAGCACGCCTGCAAGTGAATCCTCATTGAAGTCGAAGCGGGCCGACACCTTTTCCTCAAGCACAGGCAGCAGGCGGAATCCATTGATGGTGATGGTCAGCGGTTCCTGCGGGCCACCCGTCAGGCGACGTGCGGCGCTTAGCGGACTCATACCCGCCTCAATCAGATAGGCGCCATGGCGGCTGCCGAGATCTGTGCCGCGAAGGCCTACCAGACGGCTTACTTTCGACGCGTAGGGCTCACCTAAATACCTGGATATCGAATCGTGAACCTGGGCCTTCGAAGCGCCTGACGGTATCCTTACCACGGCGCTTGAGGGAGCCTTTCCTGAGAAAAGAATCAGCCACGCGCAAATACCTACCCCAAGGAAGCATACCAATGCGACCGCAGCCGCTATCCTCCTCATTCGAGTCGTCGTAGCCTTATCGGCGGATGATGATCTTTTACTTTTTTTATTGTTATCTCTCATAGATTGAAGTCATTTATGAATCGCGCCACTTCCCTCGCCTGATCAGGAGTGACATTGGCTATAGGAAGGCTGATGCAGCTTTTTGAAAGACGAATGGATGCGGTATCACCCTCGGGCCGGTATCGCTCCGCATAGCAGGGCTGGAGATAGGGCGGCTCCGGATAGTGAACGTCGGTGGGGACACCTCTGGAGGAGAGAAATTTCCGCATGATGTCGCGCTGCCCGGCAGGCACAAGGATCACATACTGATGCCACACCTGCCCCATGTCGGGGAATATCTGCGGGAGTGTCACAGATGGATTATGGATTTCCGAAGCATATATCGATGCTATCTCCCTGCGTCTCGCCGTCTCACGGTCCATATGCCGCAGCTTAACCCGCAGCATGGCTGCCTGAAGCTCGTCTAGACGGCAGTTATAGCCGTCATATAGGTTATGGTAGCGACGGTCCGTGCCGTAATTGGCCAGTGCCTTGACGGCGGCTGCAAGTTCGGCATCGTTGGTGAGCACCGCGCCCGCATCGCCGAGAGCTCCAACATTCTTGGTCGGATAGAAACTGAAAGCGGCAGCGTCGGCAAGATTGCCGGTGATCCGCACTCCGTTGAGTCCAGACTCCGAGGCTTCAGCTCCGATGGCCTGCGCGTTGTCTTCCACAATCAGAATCCCGCGACGCTTCATCTCCTCGGCAGCCTTAAGATTCCAGCAAGGGGTGCCGTAAAGATGGGTGATCATCGCGCATCTGATATCAATCGGGCATTTGCTTTCATCGTTTTCTCTGAGTATCCTCAGTGCCTCGCTCCAGCTGAAATTCATGGTATCCTCGTCGGGCTCCACAAACACCGGAACTAGTCCGAATTCCGTGATCGGAATCACAGTTGCTATATATGTGTTTGCGGCCACCATCACGCCGTCGCCCTTCCGTAGCCTTCCGAGCTCCATATAGCCACGGATGATAAGCCTCAGGGCATCAAGTCCGTTGCTCACGCCTATTGCGAAGCGCGCTCCGGAATGCGCGGCGAGTTCTGCCTCAAAAGCTTTCGTCTCCGGACCATGCAGATAACAGCCGCTTCTTATCACTTTGGAAGCGGCCTCTTCTATCTCCGCAAGCAGCGGAGCGTTAGTCTCTGCGAGATTTAAGAAATTCATGATATTCGTCGAGATCCCGGATATAGTCCTCTTCCTCGTAGTGATGGTCGCACAGGGCGAGGCAGACTGTCCCCGTAGTGAAGTCATGCATCGAGTCCCAGACGCCGGGAGGAATGAGGACCCCCTTGTTGGCTCGGTTCATACGCACCACCATCGAGTCTTCCCCGTCTGTAAGATGAAGGTCAAACGAACCGGAGACGGCGATTAGCACCGTGGTGTTCTCGCGGTGGGCATGTCCGCCCCGTGTCTCTCCTCCGGGCACGTCGTAGATGTAGAAGACCCTCTTTATGGAAAAGGGCACGTGGCAACCTTCCTCTATGAAAGAAAGGTTGCCCCGTGGATCACATACTTTTGAGAATTCAAATATCCTTACTTTGTCGAGAAGGCGTCCCATCCGGCTGTCACTTCTTTTCCTTGTTGCGTTCGAGCTGCTTCTCAAGGGCCTCGAGTGAAAGATCGAGGGCTTCTTCGAAGGAGTCGGCTGTCTTGGAGGCGAAAAGAGGATTAGCTCCGGGGATGATAAGCTCCACACCGGCTTCCTTATTCTTGATCGTCTCGGGTTTCACAAGGGTATAGTTGATGTTTACGCCGCCTATGGCATCAAACCTGCGGACGAGTTTTTCGATTTTCTTGTTGGTGAAGGCTTCGAGCTTGTCGCTGATGTCGAAGTGGATTGCCTTGATCTTAACGTCCATAGTCAATGAGTTTTAATGGTGGTACAACAATTCTGGAGAGACCTCCCCTGCTCTATCCTTATCCTCCTCTATACCTTAATAACACACTCAGGCTGCAAAAGTTGTCTTTTCTATTCATAATGCATGATGCACGATTCATAATTAAAAGCATGCGACAATGATACGTATATAACTTTTCATCTCCGACATGTGTTATAACTATATGATAATAACCTAAAATTTATAAAAAGACATGAAGACCTTTAAGTTCTTAGGCCTATGCGGCCTTGCATTCATCATGGCATCCTGCGGAGGCAATGCCTCCAAGACCCAGGAAGCCGATGCAGAGGCTGCCAACGAGGCTTTCGCTGCTGATCAGCCTGTGGAAAGCGGCGTTTACGACGCAACATATTTCGACATCAAAGGAAAGGACAGCCGCAAAGGCCAGTTTGACGGCCGCGTGATCTACTCCTTGAGTCCCGACCAGTCGGCAGTATTCGTATATGAAAACGGCAACCGCACCAAAATCAAACAGATCCTGATGCTTGAAAAAGGATTCCAGAAGGAAGACAGCGTGTATGTGGCTACAGATAAGACCGGACTCCCCGTCACCGTCGGCAACGACAGCACAAACATGTATATCAACTATATAGCCAACAGCGACACAGTCACAATCACGTTCAACCCGAAGGCCCGCAACACCTACACTCCGATCGAGGCTCTTGCCAAGATCAAGGATGAAGCCGGTAAGTAATCCATGCGGCAAGACGCACTATGACGCACGCGGAGCGTGCTGACTACACTGCTTTGCGAGAAATCAGGATCGAGGCTTCGTATAGAAGCCATATGGGCAGCGACACTATCAGGAGCGTGAAGGCATCGGAGGTGGGCGTAATTATCGCGCATACCACCAGAATCACCAGTATGGCGTGACGCCTGTACTTTTTAAGGAAGCCGGAATCGATGATTCCGGCTTTCGTCGCAATATACGACAACACAGGTAGCTCACACATGATGCCCATGAAGAGGCAGAGCATGATGAGCACGCTCATGTAGGACTCAATCGTTATGAGGTTGGTAACCTCTGCCGAGACCTGATATGTTCCTAAGAACCGGAATGTCAGGGGAAAGATTATGAAATAGCTCAGGGCCACTCCTACGAGAAACATCAGATAGCCTCCTGCCAGAAGACGCACCGAATATTTTCGTTCCTTCTCATAGAGGGCCGGAGACACGAAGCCGAACAATTGATGGAGTATGTAAGGCGACGCTACTATAAGGCCTACGCAGAAGGCTGTCTTCATATGGATCATGAACTGCTGGGCGAGCCCGGTATTGATAAGCGCGACATCGAATGTGTCAACTACACTGAAACCAAGGTGTGCGGACAATTCCGACAATAAACGGTAGAGGATGAAGTCAGGTGATTTAGGAGCAAGCACCACATCGAATATCTCCTCCTTCAGGCAGAAGGCAATGACCGTGAAAAGAAGCACGACGGCGAGACAGCGAAGAATGACTCCACGCAGCACATCAAGATGGTCCCAGAACGTAAGTCCTGAGCCATCCTTTTCTTTTTCCGACGATTCAGACATCGCCATACGTTTATTTGTTCTCCTTTTCCTTTTCTTTCTTTATCTCGGTCTTTTCATCATCGTCAAGACCGGACTGCACTTCCTTCATTCCGTCCTTGAAGGAGCGCACTCCTTTTCCAAGCCCTTTCATAAGCTCGGGAATCTTCTTGCCCCCGAAAAAGAGAAGAACTACAAGCGCTATCACCAATACCTCTGAAAGGCCGAGGCCGCCTATAAAGCTTAATGTTGTCATAGTTGTCTGTTGTCAGGAATTATCTTGATTTAACTTGATTAATCAGGATTAATCTTGATATACCATGATTTATCATGATGAATCGATGGATTATGAATTACGCATTAAGGCTCAGTCTTGCGGTATCACTTCCTGCATGTAGATGGCGTCAAGACTCCAGAGGGCGGCGTCGTTGGTGCTGATAGGGGATGCCTCATGCAAAGGAGCCGGCACCTCGCTTCCATCTATCATAGTGACCTTCATACGTGGTGCCTCGGCATGTTCGGAGGTGGTCAGCAGGTCATGCCAGGCCTCGTCTGCCAGGGCCTTATCACCCCACTTCCATGCTGAATAGGCCTGCAGACGCGACACCCGGAACTTGTTGCGGAGTATCTCGCGGGCCTTCTGTTTGTAATGGGTGGCATGCTCGAGCCATGCATCTTCCCAGTCTGCGTCGGGAATGAGGTCCATGAGTTCGTTGTTCAGTTCGAAACCGCCCATGATGGTCATCAGGTGGTTGGTGGTCTGAAGAGTGGAATCGCATTCCGAGGTGATGATTCCGGTAGCCGGATCGTAGCCGAGTGCGAGCGGACCGGTGAAGAGACGGCTCGGAAGGGCGCATATGCTCTTCATTCCTGCGCGAATCTTATCGCGGTATGCGGTATTTCCCGTTCTCTCCCACTCCGTCATCCAGTTGCCTGCATAAGCGAGCCAGTCTGGACCGAAGCGGAGGCGGGCGGGAGCCGTGCAGGGATACTGCTCACGAGGCTGCGCGAGACGCATGGGATCGATGGTATAGAGTTTCTGATCGGAGTCGGTAACGTCGCTCATGAGGTCGCCCAGACGCTCGTCGGCGGTAAGGTAATACATTATGCGGTTGAAACCGGCCTGACTGATACGGGCCTCCTTCGCTCCGCAACCCCAATGGCTGACGTTATGGCGGCTGCCGAGTCCGGCGTTGGGCCCGATATGATAGACATCCACTTCAGAAGCATGACGGGTCATGGCTGTCGCCATTCGCCAGAGTTCGGGATCTGCCGTGCGGAGAAACTGATACCAGAGCCAGAGGTTGCTGCCGAGCTCGGTGTTGTCCCACGCATATCCACCTACGTCATAGCGCCAGGTGTGGCGTACAGGGTCATAGGCATGCATTACGTCGCCATAGTTCCAAAAACCATACCATCGGTTTTCCTCTATGGCATGCTTATAGAAGTCGGCGTAATCGTCGAGACGGTCTTCCACTTCCGCGCGTTTTTCAGTGGAGCGGTCAGGAAGTCCCCAGACTCCAAATGCCTTGCGACGCCTCAGATAGTCAGGAGTTGGAAGCAGTACGCTTTCAAGTCCGGCTGCCGCAGCGTTTGCCGCGAAGTTGGCCTTCCCTTTGTATCCATTGTCGGGACGTATGGTAAGGCTTGAGGTGCGGGCGATACCGTAGGGTGTGCTCATACCCTCCTGCACGTCTTCATAGCTTGAGTTAAGTCCGTGCGGTCGGTCATCATAATGACGAAGGTCCATCGGCTCGGCATCGGGATTCCACAGCCACGCCGTAATGGTGGCTGTCGGAGTTCGCGCACCCTCTACCTCAAGACCCGACGGATAAGACTGCCAGAAATCCTTCATCGAGACCGTCAAGCCCCCGGTCACGTCGCCTGCATATACTGCACCCTGCGCGCGGTTGCCTCCGAACGTTCCTATCCACGGCGACGACTCAGTGGCCTTCTTTCGTATGGTATAGCCGTCAGGATCGTTCTGGGAGAGTCGGAAACCGTCCCACTCAGCCCATTCGTCTACGAGTTTCTTACCGGCATCGTCAAATTCCTCATAATCGGCGATCCTCTCCCCTCTCATCTGCATCTCCTGCATGGAGGGAGTCGGTTTGCCGGTAGCCGGATTATTGAGTATTCGTCTTCCGACAAGAGGCTGAACAGGTTCACTCCAGACTCCCCCGTTGGCTGTGGAGAATGCCACATGCCGGTTGTAGGTACGCTCGCGCATCGGCACGTCGAAGGCCACGCCGAGAGCGGAGATGAAGTCTTTATCCTGGTCACCGTCGAATATGAATGAATGGGTCAGCTTTATGTCGGGACTTGTGCCGAACGCTGTCAGGCGTATTGTCCATGGGAGCCACTCGCGACCGTCGGCCGACTGATGGACACCGTCAAGGCGGACTACGGCACGCTCGGCGCCGTTACGTTCGATCTCTGAGTGTAGCAATCGGCTCTTCATGAAGCTAACATTGACACTGCCGCTGCCCGGAGAATCCTTCACCTGACCTACGAGGCGCGCCCCGCTGGAGGTCTTGACTCCGTCGGTCACGATGGAATCTATGATGTTTTCGATGTTCTGGTCAGGACCCGTCACTTTCGGTATATACATCTTCGAATTGCCGGCCCTGACCGTTATATGGTCGCCTTCATCGGAAGCAAGAAGTTCCTTTCCGGCTTTTTTCTTTCCTTTGGAGGCCTTTTCATTTCCTATTCTCACGGTAAGGCCTTCAGCACCGGCAGGGATGGTGCCCGACACTGCCGCCCATTTCACAGTTCCGTCGGGCCAGAACGCAAGCGGCCAGCTTTCGGTCGGATACTCTATGGCCCCGGAAGAGAGCGAGAGGTTGGTCTTACTGTTTACCGCTCCCCTGTCAAAAGGCACGCCGAATGTGACCGGAACATCGGATTGAGGAGCCTCACCGACCCATGCGAGAGGTACATCGGTTTCCTGCAGAGGTTCACAAGTGTAGGAGAAGTTTGTCAGTCGAGTGCGGCTGAGAGTGGTGCGGAAAGCAAACCATCCCTCCGTAAGTGGAGCCGGATCGCGGAAGTCGACGATTCGCTCGCCGTCGATGAAATACTGCGTGCGCAGACCGTCATGGGTGATCTTGATATGATACCACTTACCGGCTTTCAGCAGATGGTCGGCATCCGTATATTCCGTGATTATGGCGGGACGGTATTCGGCGTCCTCCACTCCACGTGCGTCCCCGTTGTAGCGGCGGAAACGGGTCGTCGTGTTGTGATTACCGCCATATCCGAGATAATAAAGCTGGAGAGCATATGAATTGACAAACTTTCCCCCGCGTTTATCAAGATTTTTCCAAGGGTCTGGAGCGGTCGGATCGGAAGCCATCCAAAAGCAGTTGAGGTCGCTGAGCCGGTCGTCGGGGCCCTCGGTCACAACCTGGGCGTCGTATTCGATAACCGTGCGTCCGCTCATCTTCTCCTTACGCCATACGCTGAGTCCCTTGGGAGCGGTGAATTCAGCTGTGTCGCCCCGGAAAGTCACTTGGCATGGGCCCTCCGATTCCACCACCCAGTATTTCTTAAAGTCTTTGGCGTTAAGCCCGGATACGGATTTTGCAGCAGCCGTTATCGTGATGCCGGCTGCTATAATGGCAAGGAGAAAGATTCTATTAATATAGGCAGGTTTCATGATCAGGAATTTTTGAAGTTGTTTAAACTTCCATGTATGTTTCTGCAAAGATAATAAAAGAATCCGAGATATGAAAAATAAAAAAACGCCGTCAACTTTTCCAAGCGACTTTTTAGACATACCGTCAACTTTTCCAAGCGACTTTTCAGAAATATCGTCAACTTTTCCGAGCGACTTTCTTTACTTCAGAGAATTTTAAGGGCGATGACGGCGCAAGCTTCGGCGTCAGCAAGGGCGTGGTGATGATTGTCGAGATCGTAGCCGCAGGCTGCCGCAACGACGTGGAGCTGGTAGCATGGCAGTCTGAGGCTTCGGCGCGAGGCGGCAAGAGTACAGAAAAACGGATAGTCGGGATAGTCCATCTGATAAGTCCTGAAGACAGCCTTGAGGCAGCTTTCGTCAAAGGGACGGTTGTGGGCCACGAGAGGAAGTCCTTCGAGGCGGTCGGCTACCTGAGCCCATACGACGGGAAATACGGGGGCTGAGTCTGTATCCTCGCGTGTCAGTCCGTGGATGCGGGTTGTGAAATGGCTGTAGTAATTGGGTGTAGGACGTATGAGGCTGTAGAAACGGTCGACGATCTCGCCGCCGCGCACTATGACGATGCCGACGCTGCAGACGCTGGAGCGGCTGCCGTTGGCTGTTTCGAAATCTATTGCTGCAAAATCTTTCATTTTTTTTAATTTTAGTTTCACAAGCTCAACTTAAGGGTTATAGTTTAAATGGTTATGGGGTTATATCAGACGTTATATAGAGCCCTTCTGAAATAAATATTCAAATTTTTCTTATAACCCTTTAACCTAATAACCTTCTAACCCTCAACTATCGCTTACGAAAGTTGAATTTTTAATCAAAATAGTTTGTTGAGATCCATCGTAAGGAATACCTCAGGACTAATGCCCCCGTCCCCTACTATAAAGGCCGCTTTGGGATTGTATTTCTCCTTGAATACATCAAGACCCTCGGTTCGTTTCTCGGCATTTCCTTTTATCTCTATTGCAACCAAAGAATCTTTCTTTCGCAACACAAAGTCAACCTCTGCATCACGTTCTCTCCAGTAATACACTTCAAAACGTTTGGCAAAAGCTTCGTTTACTATGTAAGCACCTACGCCTGATTCAAGTATATGTCCCCAAGCTTTCCTGTCTACGATAGCCTTATCAAACGAAAGAGAACTATAAATAGTCCTTAATGCATTGTTATATACCTGAAGTTTAGGAATACTTGCCTTGCGCCTGGCTGTATCGATGCAGAATTTCTGCAACCCTCCCAAAAGACCGCTTTCATTCAGAAGATTCAGATACCCCGCTAACGTTGAAGTATTGCCTGCGTCCTGCAATGAGCCTACCATCTTTGTCAAGGAAAGCAAAGATCCGGAGTAAGCTGCACCTAACTCAAAAGTCTGACGCAGAAGAGCCGGTTTACTGATAGGTGTATCCATAAGAATGTCCTTGTTGATGGTGGCGTCAATAATTGCCGACTGAATGTATTGCTGAAAACGATCTTCATCGCTGACTAATGGAGCAGCTCCGGGATAGCCTCCATAAAATATGTATTGGTCAAGAGTAAAGCCAAAACAATCTTTCATTTCGTCGTATCTCCAATGTGACATACGAATTTCCTCGAATCGACCGGCTAAAGACTCCGACAGACCCTTTTCAAGCAAAACCCTGCTGCTCCCCAAAAGTAATACCTTTATATTTCGGTCATGGAATGTGTCATCATCCCACTCCTTTTTTATAACCTCACTCCAGTTCTGGATTTTCTGTATCTCGTCTATGACAAGAATGATACTTCCATATCCCTTGTTTTCCAGTACGCTTCGTGCGGCCGACCAGCAGTTTGAAATCCATGTCTTGTCTGTAGCTGGTACATTATCTGCCGAAAAGAACTGAAACGGCAGATCCAAATCCTTCAGGACCTGCTTTACGACAGTTGATTTTCCTACCTGTCGCGGACCCATTACGACCTGGATGAACCTTCGTGGCTCTTCCATCCGGCTTTTAATTACTTGATATTCTGACCTTTTATACATGCCGTTACATTTTACGCAGTGGAGTGCGTATTTTTACGCAGTGCACTGAGTATTTTTCCACAATGCAAATTTAATGAAAAATTCTGACACCATACCATATTTTCATAAAAATATCACCCTTTAGGGGAAAGTATTTGCGAAAACCTTCCCCCAAAGGGTGACAATCCGAACAAAATCAAAGGGCCTAATGCATGGCTGACTGCGAATGCTAAATGAAAGAGCTGCTACTTTTTCATTACAATCGGCTATACAGACTCTGGCTTTCCGGAAAATATATTCAGCATATCATTAGCACAGAAATCATTTTGACACCCGACAAACGGACTCACAGCCAAGCGGCCCTCAGCTGCCTGCACAATGAAATAATCTTCATACTCATTATTATCAAAGGAGAAGTGAATGCAAATACGGTTGCATTCAAGTATCAGATCTATTCCTACGACGGCAAACCAATCTTTCTTATTCTTAACATAATCGTCAAGCGATGTGTAACCTTTAACTGACTCCGTAAGAAATGAATGGCGTTTACGCATCATGACCAATCTCTCAGCGGATACCATATATGTTGGTTTAGAGTGCATACGGAGCTTAAAGACATCATGTATTATTTCGAGAGCAGTGTGTATTCGAAATTCACATTGTTGACTATAATCTCAAACTCAGAAGGAGTGCATTTTAGATTGTACTTATTTACAAATTCCTGTGCGATTCTTCGTTTAGTGCTGTTTCCGGTCCTAACGCTTTTAGGATCCGAGTTATAGTCGGTCGTGAACTCCACACTCCAAAATTAACGCATACGACTGCCAAAATCTGACAGTGGTAGAAAAAATTTGGACCTACATTATGACTTCTCCTATCTAACAGGGCAAATTCCGCCAGTGAAAAATACTGTTAGGGGATTATTCATGCATCCTTTTAAGAAGTCGTACCACTTCTTTTACAAGTTCTTTACGCTTGGTTTCATGTGGGAACATATGAAATCTGAATTTACCATTCTTTGCGCGAAAAAATGAGTAACCATCTTGAATCCCGGCAAATTCAAAATCACACCTTTCCGCAATCTCTGTCGCTTTGGAGACATTATCTTCATATGAGTAGAGATAGACATCATAACCAAGATCATCATCAGCAGGATCCTTAGGATAAAATAACTCAACCCACACGCCATTTCTTTTATAGTCCTCTGCATTCTTAACACACACACCTTTCCAACCAATATCAACTATATTGGGCTCTGATGTAATGGAGAAAGTAAGCTCAGACTGAACCGAAGTAACAACATCATCCATTAACACCGAGCCTAAATTACTATAGGCATCGACAACCTTCTTAAGACTCTTTATTTCTGCCAATGATAAGTTCTTCATAATTTTAGCATTCAATTTAGAAATATTTTGATTATTAAGCGAATTCAGATAGTCTGCATATGAGAGTATATTGGAATTCGATGTTGAAGAACTTATCCACTTGTATAAATCTGCCGGATATAAATATACATATTTTTCTCCAACATAGGAGTTACCCATTATAGACTGTTCAATATCGTGTAAGAGAACAATCCGATCCACATTAAAGCACTCCAATTCAATACCTTTTTCATAATCTTCAAGCTGCAAATACTGATATTCAGCATGATTTAATTTATTTTCAATGATAATAGCATGACTCCTTGACTCGTCATCTTTGTATGTGATAAGTATATCAATCGAACGACTTCCTCCTTCGGTTAATACCCTTCCGACTTTTCTCTCCCGTATCACATTAAAATCATGGAATTTGGAATAATCCAACTTAAGCAGACTAAAAAATTCCTTTAGAAATCTTTCGTTCTCCCCATGATTTCCTGAAGGAGACAATAACTCAGAAATAATACGTGAATGCACAATTTCTTTAGTCGCTACATATGGGACGAATTCCGCCAGTGGGTTATAAGATGGAGTCATCGGATTATGTAGATTATCACTGAACATCAATCCCCATTTAATATAATCGTTTAATTTATTCATTTATAATTATGTAACTATTAAGACGTTTGTATATTCATTATCATTTAAGTTGACAACACAAATTTGCGAAAAAAAATTATATAGACAATGAAGATCGTTAGAAAGAAGCAGCAAACTGGTTAAGACCGGAAAGGAGTGTCTCGACACGGGCCTGAAGAGCATGGCGGTCAGGCACGGAGACGTATTTCATCTGACGTAGTGCCTCATCTTTCGGTGCAAACCACCAGTAGTCCCCCTCACGCTTCTCTCCAGGAAGGAGGTGAAGTTTCTCCATCAAAAGTGCGTGCAGATCCTCATCCTGCGACTCACAGACCACGTAGAAACGCACCTCTACCCTGCCATCGGATGCCTTGCGGTTGATGTGGACACCGACCCACGACTTCAGGCGTTGATACTCCTCCTCAAGCCAGATACAGAGATGATATTTCCTGTGTTCAGCCCATTGGCCTCTATCAGCTCCTTCAATTCTACCTTCCTCCGCTTCGTTGATTAGCCACCTGCCGCATTCATAGGCTTCCTTTCCGATCTTGAAGGAAATATCGTCGAGCATGCGCTTCTCTTCTTCAGTAATCTCAACATCGTTGAGGACCTGGAGCATCAAGTCCTTCAGACTGAGATTGCGCTTGGAATTGTCGGACACCAGTCCGCAAAGCATGCCGAGGAAAACGGAGTAATCGGTCTGTTCCACTGAGTAATAGTTTACACCACCAACAGCACGGCTGATAATCTCCACTTCAAAAAGGTCTTCCAGTAATTTACGCAACCGAAAAAATGTACGCTCCGGAAGCTCCGGTTCTTTCTTATCGTTGAATCTTGAAGTTATCCATTTCCGGCTAAGTTCTTCACGAGTAATTCCAACCGGGCTGGCTGATATTAGTTCATTCATCATCCATAAGGATCTTTTAAGGTGATTGGATGCCATAATATATAGATTTAAAGAGATTGATGTGTATAATGCAAAATTAATAAAAAACATTCAGACCGCAAAGTTAGCGCGCAAGACTGCCAAAATCTGTCAGTGGTAGAAAAAAAATCAACATCACTACGATGTTTTTTAATACTTCCTTAATACGAGGATTAAAATACAGTGAAGGCATTGTCCGGTTGACAATGCCTTCACTATTGCATATCATTGAGTTTCCTTTATTTCAGGCCTTTTTCACAGATGCTACAATGACAATCTTGTAGGCTTCACCCAAAGATTCGTCAGAGGTCAAACTCCATGCGAACTCCAAATCAGAGCCCGCGTCCGAAAGAGAAGCGGTAATGGCTGTCAAGTCCTTCACGGCAGGCGGTTTAATACCACAGCGGAAGGACACGAGCATTTTATTGACTTTGTCAATCTTACAGGGTAGGTTATCCACAGCCTCACTGAACGCGTCACTAATATTAGCACTTACACCAGTGGTCACATAATTTTCTCCGCCATCCGACAAGACACGGATAATATCCTCATTGTCAAGATTCACCATACCGGTTTCCTCTGCTATTAAATCCAGTGTCTCAACGTCGCCATGAACAGGATACCCATTCCAAATGGATTGCTCTTTATTCATACTCTATTAGCTATTATATTGAACTTTTGGGAACTGCCTAATAATTATTTTACCATACCATCACCAAATAATCAGATCAATCCATATCGGCTCTTTCGTGATTGAAATTGACTCGCGAAGTCTATCAAAATAAACTCACTCAGTCCCACCAGTCTTTCATATATTTAGAAAGAAGTTGCCAGATGAGCTTGTAGGCTTTAGCTTTTCTCAACTCTTCTTTCCGGTATTCATTAAAATCGGAATCATCATGTTCAAGGTATGCAGACTCGCTACAAAAGCGTGTATGATTTCGGGTATTGACGTATGGCTTATCCCCCACTTTAGTCCGCCCCAATGTAATCGAGATCAGGCGGCAACACAACTCCATCTGAGCGACAACTTTCTCCCATCCTTCAAATCGCTGGGTAAAACGATAATAACCGATGTTATACTTGATTTTCTTTTGAAGAATCACCAAATTACTCGACCAGCTGTAAGCTTCGTCACATAAAATGGTATCCCTCCAATAAAGAAGTTTCTTACGATCACAACTCTCGCCGTTGATCTTTTCAATGCGATCTCGTTCAGCTTCATATTCATGGTCGATGAATGCGTGGGAGGGCATATCGTCATAGATATTAAGCAATTCTATGGCCTTTGCTACATCCTTTTCTTTGATTCCCGTCACAGGATTGATCGCTATGAGATTATTACGGCATTCCTCCGGATATTGGTCCTCATCGTCAAGAATCACAAATGGAGTGTTGGACATGTTATCCATAAATGACTTTACAACTTGAGCGTGAGAGACCTGTTCTGACTCTTGCTTTCTGTAAACCCGTATTTCTCCCGGGAGTCCTCGTTTCTTCCACATCTCGTCCAAGACTTCCGCGGAAAGTATGTTTTGCCAGGAAGAAGTGATTACAATCTCCGCTTTTGTTTTCTCAATTATCTCAGCAAGTCGGTCTACGACCTTAGGATCAAATAAAGCTCCATACTCATCCGTTATTGGTTTTCCTTCTATGGCCAGCCGTGCCTGATATTGTTCGGTATTGAGAACACCGTCAAAATCGAGAAACAGGTATTTGACTATATAAGACTCTTCGATTCTTTCAAAATTATTATCCGGAACGGTATAATAGGGACCACTCATCATATGATCCATCCATTTTTGGAAATCGGCACACTGCATCTCTTGTGTCTTTATGCCGTATAATGTAGACCAATACAGAAGATGCCCTGTAATGGTATCAATTGAGAGAGTATTATTTATATATTCTTCGAAAATGTCAACTTCGACTTCTCTCCCCACCAGCCATTCCTGCGGATCAGGAGCTCCCTTGATTCTCACCTCATTATAACCGTTGACTATCAGCCTGATTTCTTCATGAGAACGAGATTGATCGACGCTCATAATCCGGATTGCATCAAACACATCCCTATAAAGAGGTTTCGAGTCTTCTTTTTCGTTATATACATTTTTCAGAATAGACCAGACTTCCTCAAAGTCAGCCTGCCGATAGTATTCCTGGTATTTCATACTGCTAATTATTTTATATTCAAGATGCAAAATTAATAAAAAAACTGTTTCGGGATACAAAGATAACGCGTAATACTGCCAAAATCTGTCAGTGGAAAATAAAATTGCAAAATTTTCCAGATGCATATCCGAATTTTGTCTTCTGTTGTTATATCATAGCGTCTTTAGTATTTCAAATCATTAAATCAACCCGATTTTTATTATGAAAATTCTTCATCTTTCCGACACCCATGGCTGTCATCATCGTTTGCGTGGTCTTCCGGAAGCCGACGTCTTAGTTCACTCAGGAGATTTTACCATGACAGGAACCGAATCGGAAGCGCTTGATTTCTTAAACTGGTTTTGCGACCAGCCTTATCCCCATAAGATTTTTATTTGCGGAAATCATGATGATTGCCTGTATGATTCAAACATAGACGGTCTTGACGACAATGTGCATTATCTTCGCAATTCCGGTGTGGAGATTGGCGGTGTGAAGTTTTATGGAGTCCCGATGTTTATGGATGATTGCGCATATGGTAGACAAAACCGTAACTACGCAAAGATACCCGGTGACACTGACGTGCTCATATCCCACTCTCCAGCATATGGGATTCTCGATGACGACGGCAAGGTCCGTTATGGCTCGGAGGAGTTGCTGGAAAGGATAATGGCGGTCAGACCGAAATATCATCTTTTCGGACATGTGCATTCCCGGCACGGTATCCTGACTATTGACGGCACCGTCTATTCCAACGGCGCCGTCATGAACGACGATTATACCCAGCTGAACAAGCCGAATATCATTGAGTTATGAAAGATTCTATCGAGTCGACAAATAATCAGTTGGCCTTGAAATTGAATATCGGTCGGATGATGGAGTCGATCCGGACGGTATCTCCGATATTGGCGATTATTTCATCGGCTGGCTTGTAGACCATCGGAGCCTCATCGCGGGTGAAGTCGTTGATTGACTCTGAGTAGACATCTCGCATGGAGGCTTCGAAGTCTGCCATAGTGATCGTTTTATACGCCTGGCTGCGGCTCATCACCCGTCCTGCGCCATGCGGCGCGGAGCGGTTCCAATCAGGATTTCCTTTACCGGTGCAGAGCAGCGAACCGTCGCGCATGTTAAGCGGAATGATACACCTCTCTCCCTCAGCCGCCGAGATAGCACCCTTGCGTATGATATTGTCATCGCTGATGTAATTATGGATAGACTCGAACTCCTCCATAATCTCGATATCCGGGAAGAATCTCAGGAGCAGAAGCGAGATGAGTTTTCTGTTGAGTTCAGCCCAACGCTGACAGAGACGCATATCATGTAGATATTCTTCGCGGGCCTCACTTTCCACATAGCAGAGTTCTGCCGGGAGAGACGGCTTGGCCGCCTTAAAATCCTGGCGCATCTTCTTGACGACCTCCTGCAATTCAGACCGACGGCCGGCTGTCTTGTATTCCTCGATAGTACGTCGGATTGTCTCCTCCAGTTCGTCAGCACCTTCTGTCAGATGCTTTACGGCTCGCACCTGATAGATCTCCGCCACCTGCTTGCCGAGGTTGCGCGATCCGGTATGGATCACGAGATATATGTTTCCGCCATCGTCTTTGTCAAGCTCAATGAAGTGGTTACCTCCGCCAAGAGAGCCAATGGCGCGGTTTATTCTTGGAGCGTCCTTTATGGAGCGGGAGCAATGCAGCTGCGTGACAAGTTGTTTCGCTTCACGGTAAATATCCATTTCCTCGCCGACAAGGGGCTTGAATCCGAAACGCTCTTCCCTGACTATCATTCCCGACGGCACGTTAGCGCGAATATGCTCGTGAAAGGCATGGAAGTCGATGTCGGAGAGTTTACCCAAATTGAGGATCCGCATACCGCAGCCGATGTCCACGCCTACGAGGTTTGGGATAACTTTGTCGCCGAGATTCCCTGTAAAACCGATTACACAACCCGCGCCGGCGTGAACATCGGGCATGATCCTGATCTTCCTGTCGGAGAAAACGTCGATTGAGAGGAGCTGCCTTATCTGATCCAATGCCGCATCCTCTACATTGTCGGTGAAAATTTTCACGTCATATCCTTCTATTGTCTTCATAAATGCAGTATTTTGGTTAATCTACGGCAAAATTACAAAGACGGTGCGCAATCTTCTTGCGCACTTCAAAAAAATAATTCATCTTTCGCTTTTTTCAAGCAAAATTGAGGATTATAAGGTTATTGGGTTAAAGTGTTAAATAACGGGAAGCGGCGATACGTAAGCATTCGGCGACTCTCTTCCGGAATTCCGTAGGGGCCATCACCTCGACGAAGCCTCCATATCCAAGAATAAGGCGTTCAAGCTCGTTATTTATGACAACATTGAGAGATATCTCGATGCATCCGTCGCTGAAACGCCGCTCCACTTTCTGCGATTTATGGAACGGTTTTGACTCGATATATGGTGCCTGCAGACGGTCTATCTTTAGAACCACGCGTTTGGGTTTATCGCTTATGCCTTTTGTGACACCAATAGTATCGTCAAAGAAATGCTCCGGATCAAAATCTACACATTTCTTAAAAGGATATTTTCGGTCTATTTCAACCGAATGGATACGGTCGAGCGCGAATATATTGACTTGCGGCGACCTATTGGAAGCTTTCTCGCAGATAAGAAACCAACGGTTGCGGTATTCCTTCAAAAGATATGGATAGACAGTTATCTTATCAGCCTTTCTCGCCTTGAAGGACTGATATTCGATAATAATAGTATGCTTCTTACGCACTGCCTCATATATCTTTCCGATATACTGAGCACCGCGATAACCCAGGATGTGCTCCATGTCCATGGCTTGTACGTATTCTCTGGTCTGTCGAGAGATCTGTTCGTTGAGCTTGCTGATTATTTCGATGGAAGATGCGAGTTGAGGGAACACCTGAAGCTGACGCAGTATGTCGAGAGCCGAGTTGAGCGCATCGAGCCCCTCTTCATTAAGAGGAAGATGAGTGATACTGTAATCAGGATCCTCATACTCATAGTATTTATTATCCCTGACTACGATCGGAGCGTTGTAACCGAGCCGGTCGCTGCGCATTAGCGCCAGATCATTCTGGAATGTCCGGCGACTCACGGGAGTAGTACGTCCTTCGTATTCAGCGAGGGCGTCGGAGCAGGCATCTATCAAATCGTTGATGGTCCATCGCCGATACCTGTTTTGCAGACACCTGTCTATAGTTGATATTCGTATCAATGTAGCGCGGTTGAGTGGCATGGAGTCAGAAAAGCTTTACAAATTATTGAGCCTACATGAATGCGGCAGCATGCCTGATTTTCGAGAGTCTTTCAAGGAAAGAAGGATTGGATCTTGCTATCTGCTTGTTGTACTCTGTCTGAAGTCTAAGCCACAGGTCTGCCTCAATACCTAACGCGGCTTCCAAAAGAAGCGCATATTCGGTAGTCACGGCCCTCTTGCCGTTGAGAATCTCGTTCAAGACAGATGCCGGAATTCCGATTTCCGCAGCGAGGGCTTTTTGCGTAATACCTCTGTACTCAAGTTCATCCTTTATCATTTCTCCTGGATGAATTGGTTTGCTTGGGTAAAGATTATTGATTTAAGTTTCGCAAGCTCAACTTAAGGTTTATGGGTTAAATGGTTATGAGGTTATAGTTCACACCCCTTATCTACTTCGTCATCTGCTCGATTTCATACTCGAGGCCACGTTCCTCCTTTTTCTCGCTGAAGTTTGCTCCGATGAGGTAGACAGTACGCGAGTCAAAAGCATATCTTCCGGCATAGTCACGCGAATGAATCTGCTCCATGGCTTCCTCCACGCTTTTATTGTATTTAAATTCGAAGACGTAGACGAAGTTGCCGGCAAAGACCTCAATGTCACTGCGCCCCTGATAGCCGTGGTGCTCGGCGATTGACGGCGTACCGCAGAGTACGGCGAGCAGATAAGTGACGGCACGATATGTTGATTCTTTGTGATCCTCGCCTGGAAGAGCCTTAAGGAGGGTAGCGAGACGCTCCATGAAGTCATGGATAGCTCCACTGAAAAGGTCTTTCCTAAAACTTGTGAACTCAAGGCCGCTGCCGCGTCTTGCCGTAAGTGGTGCGTAGCAGCGAAGCAGATGCTTGAAGAATCCGATCTCCACCTCTTTGTTAGGGAAACGGAGGTCATATAGATCTGAACTCCTGTCGTAATGGCCTATCGTTAGATATCCGGTCTGGAACATCAGTGGCAGAGGATTCCACTCCTCAAATCCCACGGTGATGAGCTCGTCCTTCGTAGCGCTTTGGCCGTTTATCTCTCTCGGGTCTATGCCATTGTTCCTCACCCATCTTGCCAGAAATGTAGGCGTACCCGTCTCAAACCAAAATGGCTCTATCTCCTTTTTGTCCAAAGCGTTCAATACGCTGTATGGATTGTATAACCTTGATCCCTTTGGAGCGAACAGATACCCATCATAATAATTACGGAGAGCGAGCAGAGTATCATCGAAACTTTCCTCTCTCTCTTCTGCAAGTGCCTTGATGCCGGGTCGGAAATTATCAATCAATTCACACTCCGTCCAGCCGCATATGTCAGCGTAGGCATTGTCCATCGATATGTCCTTGAGATTGTTAAGGTCGCTGAAGATGCTTACCTTACTGAAGCGGGCAACTCCGGTGATGAAGGCAAACCGGATGTATCTGTCCATACTCTTGAGATTGCCGAAGAAGCTTTTCAGCATCCGCTGGTTCTTTTCAAACAGTTCTTTGTTTTCCTGAATATCAAGCAATGGTTTGTCGTACTCATCTACCAATATGACAACCGGTCGACGGGTCTGTTCGTAAGCAACTTCAATCAGTTGACGGAAGCGTTGTGATGGAGTTACATCATTAGATTGACGTCCATATTTTTTCTCATTAGCTCGCAGAAGAGTGTCAAGATGAAGTTCAAGTCCGTTTTCAAGGCTGAAATTTTCAGCATTAAAGTCGAAACGGAGTACCGGCGAAGGCGTCCAGTCCAGATCCATCCGGTCAGCGGCAAGTCCTTTAAATAGTTCACGTCTCCCCTCGAAATAAGCCTCCAACGTGGAGAGCAGCAGGCTCTTGCCAAACCTACGTGGACGGCTAAGGAATACATATTGGCCTTGCCTCAGAAGGGATTTGATGTATCCGGTTTTGTCTACATATGCATAACCTTCCTCGATTATCTTTGAAAAGGTCTGTATTCCTATCGGGTATCTCAGTTCATCCATAACGCTCAAATTTTTTACAAAGATACATATAATTACTTTAAGAAGCAAAAAAACTTTTATATGCACGATGCCATGCAAATAGTCCATTAGAGCGTATCTTAATGTTAATTAACGCTTGAAAAGTAACTTTTAAAGTTACAAGTGTTAAAAACTAAAAAAAACACCCCCTCAAATTATCATTAATGATAATTTATTGTTATCTTTCCGAGTTTGTCACTTTCAATGGCTATATTAATGGCTGTCAAATCATTAGCCATCATAAGTTTGTAGTGTATGGC
>JAIDSM010000098.1 GCA_029061225.1 Muribaculaceae bacterium | reverse complement strand
CCCCATTGTTTTGGTTCTTATGCCGACTTGGCAGGGTGGAATTGATACTATTTTAGCATGCAATCTTCATTGGAAATAGGCTCAGAAACTGAACGGATATGCTCCGGAATATGTATATTGAGTATCAAAAACTTTATATCATCATGCTATTCATTCTTAAGACTATCGTTAGGCGTTGGGAGATATTCAGGAATGGATGGAGAAGCTAACCAAAGCATGAGAAACATCAGTTTCTGAAGTTTAAAGTTAAAGACTTAATTGCCTTTCCCGAGAAACTTTTCATCATCTCCTAATGTGAAAAGTGTGTCATTGTTTCGCACGATATTAAGTAGCTCCTAAAGAATGCTTGTACGCACTTTGAGTTCCAATTGGTGCTGTGAAAAATCGTTAAAGTATCGATAGTAGAAATACAAGGATCAATAAGAAGAAAACAGATAAATATTTCATGATATGAAACTTGGCAATAGAATACGACCAAAGAAAGGCTCCGTATGTCTGTTCTCAAACATTAGATCACTCCACCATAATACACATAAAGTTATAAAGAGAATAAATTCTATGATACATAGAGTCTTTTGAGGTATAATTCTTTTGATAACAATGTGATTGATGGCCATATACACGATAAGATATATTGAAGTGTCCAGAATAAGAATAAAATCACCAAGAGGTTTGGCTGCAGTCCGTATTTTATATGAAAAATTATATGTTATGGCAATATAAGAGATAAAGAGATATGCATAGCTGATTCCTGTTATTAAAAGAATGTATTTGTTTTTCAGAAAACGATATTTTAAAATCTTAAGATATCTTGAGATTTTATTTAATTCAAGTTCCATTTAGATATTACATAATAGTTTATTATTATGATATTTAATTCAATTCAACGATTCCAAAGGTAACTGTAGCAATTAAATAAATTGAATAAGGTCAGAAATAAAACTGATTCAAATATCAGAAGTACATTCACCTTCAGAATACGTTTAATCACTAAGTGATTGATAAGGATATACAAAAGCCAAAAGGCAAATGTCCTAAGTGTTACCAGCATCAAACCTATAGGTTTTACGCATATCCAGGCATTGTATGCGAAATCATAGAAAATGCCCATAAATGAAATATAAAGAAATGCGTAAGAAATAATTTTCTTTATAGATGCTAATTTTTGATCTTTGTCAAGTCCTTTCATTAGGAAATATTGGATTTTATTTATGAATATATCTCCCGGCTGGATTCCAATTCATTATAGATTTAAATGCGGAACTGGGTATCATCTTGATGTCGCATTTCATTTGATAGCCATTGAAGACGTCAACAAGCCCTCCCGGTGTTGGCATCGGTATTGTAACAGGTTCCATAGTTGGTTTAGAAACTGGGATGCCTGCATCTATCATAACCTTTTGGACTGCGGTTGCACAATTGTTGTTGAATAGGTTATATTCAGTTTCCGCAATTTTTGTAAAACCATTCCTCATAACAGCATCTTGTTCCGGTGTCGCGGGGATTTGAAATCCTTCAGAAAATCCGAAATGATTCATGTCGGGATTTTCCTTACTGTCTTCGTTCCGCACATTATAAGAAGAGTTAAGAAATTCTTCGGGAGAATCCCATGACCCCACGGCAACATCATTGAATGTACGTCCCCCTCTATGCTCCCCTGAGACGTAGACATTATTCCCATTTACAGAATAATATTGCCATTTGCCATTTTCATCTTGTATTAGCATTGCAAGATGTTGGTCTGTGCCTGTGCCATAATTGAGAACTACGATATCTTCTCCGTTGGGATCTATACAGTTGACCGGATTATTACCGCAATAGCAATATGGCGAGAGATGGTAATATGCATTGACTGTAAGCGGTAAGCATATAATAAAAGATAATAGAAGTGTCGGGTGAAGGATATTTGTTTTCATTTTGGAGATATGTTTTTTTGTGAGTGTTTCTGAGCCTCGATCGCTCTCTGTCTTTTGCGCTGTTCGAACTCTTCTGTAAATTCAGTCATATATGTTTTGTCAAACCCACGCATACTGTCGGCGATCAACGCTTCGAGATAAGCTACATGCTCGTCATAGATATGGCCGTTTTTTTCCAGATAGTCATGGAGGATTCTATCAAGTGATTTGCCGCGAATGATCCAGGCACTGGGATTCATCGGATAAAACTCCAATGAACGGGTGGCACACCAATAGGAGAAGTCATCGTATCGTTTGAACTTCTCCACATATCCGAATGCGAGCTCCGCTATCTGGGAAGCAACGGTTTGTCTATCCGTCATCGGTGTCATATACGTTCCTACCATGACAGCTGAATCACAGATTTCAAAATCTTTCTTGATCCACCATGACGGCACCATTTGGTTTGTAGTCACTTCAAGGTTTATCCATTCTTCCGGAGTAAGGTTATCTTCATCCCTGTACATGATGTAGCAATGTCTGGGAGCATGCGCGATAGATACATCGGCGCCGATCTCCTTAGCCAAAATCTTATACAACCATGGAAGGGAACGGCATTGGCCTTTATGTGTCTTCAGCACTTTGGAGACAAACTGTCCCTCCCAATCCGATCCTTCCTTGGCGAAATACTCGAAGTCGTAAGTATAAGGTGTATATCCGTTGCCGGAATAGGGCTT
>JAIDSM010000097.1:2625-24867 GCA_029061225.1 Muribaculaceae bacterium | reverse complement strand
GGAAGAGATTGCGTGTATCGGCCTTTGTCAGAATAGTCGATCCGTTGATTTCCGTTGTGTATGTTGAGTTTCCCGCAGTGACTTTTGAGCCGTTGATTTTAATATTGGCAGTTTCGTTGTCTCCGAATACGAGAGTCATCTTCATGGCCTGGTTAGAATTAATGGAAATTGAAGTGGCCGATTCCATCTTCACACATGTGTCGTATGTGACTCCTGCATAGGTGGCTGTCCCTTTTGATGTGCTGTAATTACCGGTCACCTTAACAATGTTGCTTGAAGGGGCTTTCCCCGCGAAGCTGCATATTATAACGTCGTCTGTAGGTTCCGGGCCCGGATCCGGATTTGGATCGGGATTTGGGTCGGGAATGACACCTTGTTGTCCGAAAAATCCTACAAGCAGGCATTTGTAAGACGCCAGAATGCGGTCGAGTTCAGCGTTGCGGCCATAGTCGGAATCATCTGAGGCATTATTGAATGAAAAATGTATGTCGCCTTTATTGAGACGCCCTGCGCCGAGATATCCTGCGACAGCATCCGGTACTTCAGACGCATCAAGAGGTGAGTACTCGTACATCAGCTCAGGATTGGTGTCGAAATTATTGTAGATCGTTCCACCCTTAAGGGTCTTGAAAGTGGGATTGACCTGTTCGTCGCGTGATGAAGCTTCATAGGCATCGAAACTTGTTGCGTTGTCGGCTGTGGTGATATAGCTGAACGATGAAGGTCGCTCTGCCATGATATTGCCGAAACTCTTGATCATACCTCCGTTTTCTCCGGAGAAAGTCCCGTCACCTTTGGCGTCGGTGCCCTGTAGCGACGACATCATAGGTCGTTTGGTTCCACGGAAGTAGTTTTGCTCAACGAATATGCTGCAGCCCATCGTTGCTCCTACGCCATATTTCGAGCATCCGTCGTAATAGTTGTTCCACATATGGACTGTTGAAGTCCTCACACGTGGATGACGGGAGTCTGAATGGTCAAACCAGTTGTGGTGATAGCAGATGAGATTGTCCGTGGTTTCGTTTTTCATGCCGCATAGTGATGATTTTCCGGAGTCTACGAAATGGTTGTAAGCAAATGTGGCGTAAGAGCACCCATCCTTGCAGTCCATTGAGCCGTCCCCCTTATCGTGGTCACCGCCCCCTTTCTGTCCGTAATAGAGGTCACAGTTGTGGATCCATATATGGTGTGTGCCCTTTACTTCCACGCAGTCGTTGCTTGAGCCGTGGAGCATTACAGCAAGATTGCGCATCTCAACGCCGGAACCTCCCACGAATCCTGCGCCGAATCCCTTGAATGAAGCGTCTTCTCCTATTCCCTCGAGGGTCACCTGAAAGTCAATGTCAGTGTTGTTGCCCTTAAGAAGCAGACCTTTCTGGTCTGTGAGCAACTGCGTTGTGCCTATTTTTTCTACGTCTATCTGACCGATCACTCTCACCGCGATGGGGGTCGATACATAACCTTTCTGGAAAGCCTTGAAAATCTCGCCGAGACCGGTATACGTGGCTTTGCCCCCTTTATTGTTGGATGGAAGTTCCAAAGTTACGGTATTGAAATTCTCGTTGGTGATATATAGCACTTTAGCTCCTTCCTTGAGTGTGCCGTCATTGTTGTATGCGCCTACTCCGCCATTGAAGTTGTGATGTGCGAATCCCGAACGGTCATGAGCCGTAACTTGTAGGCCGCTTACAGTGTTTGCAGCTGATTCGATTTCCATACCGTCGCTGGTAGGAATCACCTTAAGGTCGTAACACCCGTGCGCAAGTCCCGGCACGTCGGCGCGCCCAAAGCTTCCGTAGTTTCTTACGAGCATACCGTCAATGGCATTCCACGCAGCATCGTTGCCGCTTCTATAATAAACATTGTAGCCGTCGGCACCATCGAATGGAAGAAACGTTATGTATGCGGTCTCACGCCATCCTTTTGCCTCGCGGATTGCAACCTTACCCTTCGAATTGTCTATCACCGGGTCGGAACCTTGTGCCTTTCTGAAAGTGACGGAAGCGACGTTGCCGTCATATACTATGGGTCCCGCGCTGCGATGGGAGTCTGTTATGGTCATTTTGTCTCCGTCAAACACTACACTCTCTATGTCTGCAGTATTAAAATATTTGGTTTCGCCATTGGAAAGCGATACATGCATCTGGTTTACTTTGGGATCGGGCGATGTTATGTCATAGGCCAAAATGCTGACCTGAGCTATGAAAACCATGATGAGCATGGTCAGGATAGCCGTGTAAGATCTTTTCATGATGGTCAACGTTTGAAGAATTTAACAATTTCATTACCTGCCTTCAGGATATATGCGCCTCCTTCGAGATGCGATATATCGATCTCGCATGAATCTCCCAAGGCTGTTGCCTGCGCTGATAGTCGTCCATGCAGATCGAAAACCTGAAGCTGGCATCCGTTGGTAGTGCCGGATATCTCGAGACGGTCACCGACAGTCACGGAGAGTGTGCCGAACGACGAGATGGTTTCGATTCCTGCAGATGGTACGAAAGAGAACGCAACATCCTCCATGTCATGACTCGAGGTGGTATTATCTCCGAAGGTAACTTTTATATTGTCTCCTTCAAAGGTGAGGCGTGTGACTGTCTTTTCTACCTTTTGTCCGTTGACCGTAAGCACAGCCTCTGCCATGACAGATGTCGAGCCTGATGAGATCAGTAGGAGAGCGGCTGATAATAATTTAAGTTTCACTGTGTGGTTGTTATTAGGTGTGTAGGTTTTTAGACTTTGCCTATGGTGTGGCAGAGCTTTTCTCGGTTGCAAAGATAATAACAATATGTCAATTCACAATGAAATAACGAAAAAAAAGAGCGCCTCCCGGCATAGGGAGCGCTCTAAAGGCTGATTTACGTTCGCAAATCAGTTCTTACGTTTTCAATACTTTGATGTTGACGGCATGAAAAGCTGCTCGATGGCCTCCGCTACAGCAGCTGCATCGTCTGAAGCGGCGGCGATTCCTACTCCGTCAGTCACCCAGGTGTGGGGGAGAAAATGGCGGATGGATTCACGTACTTTGTCATGGCCTGTACCGTCGTGGTTGATCACCGGAACAACGCGCTTGCCTCCGAAGTCATACTCATCGAAGAAAGTATAAACGGCCATCGGCACATCGTCATACCAGTTCGGAGCGACGACTACCACATATTTGTAATCCTGCATCTTGCCTACCTTGTCAACAATTGCGGGACGAGTACGGTTATCCTTCTCGAGTTTCGTAACGGTCTCGAAAGTTGCCTTGTCTTCAGGGTACGTCTCTACCGGAGTGATGGCGTACTCCGTGGAGTCATGTCCTTTTTCCTTCAGAGCGGCTGTTATCTGCTCCGCGATTTTCTTACTGCCTGATGTTTCCTTACCCTTCTGGATGAAATATGCCACAAGGATCTTATCTGCATGAAGTTTTGTGCCTTCCATAATTTGTGTTTTTAGATTAAAGTGTTGTTAATAAAGTTTCAGAACCCGGCAGAAGTCTTATGGCCTCTGTTCCGTGTTTCCTTTGTTAAAACACCCGAAACCCTCTTACGGTTTATGCAGACCGTATTCTTCATGCTACGGTGATCGCATCGTGGATATGACTGATGAATTTGGCCACCTGCGCCACCTGATTGGGGAAGTGCCTCATGAGGGACTCCCTCAATATTCGGTTGTCTCTGATCACGGTCTTCTCCATGTCTCCGTTCTGGCACACGTAATTGAGGATATTGTTGATGAATTCCTCCTGTTCCGCAGTCAGGCTGTTGGCCGAGATAAATTCTGAGAAGAGACGGATTGCTTTCTGTCGGTCAAGGCCCACGATCTTACGTATGAAGGCTGCCACCGGTATTCCGGCTGTCATTTGCTCACGCTGGAGATAACGTTCATAGTCGTCTTTCGTCCCTAATTCCTGCCACAAGATCCGTTCCAGTTCGTCGATGTCTTCGTTTGTAAGACGCTCGAGGTTGTGGATTTTCTTAAGTACCGGGTGGTCACGGTGCAGGGTCAGGAAGTCAAGAACCTTTTCTCTGTACGTCATGGTAGTATCGAGATCTCCGGCTTTGCCTCCGTCAGTCACAGTATCCTCAATGTTTACGGTAAAGGTCTTTCCCCAATCGCTGACAAGATATTTTAGCAGCTCGCGGATCTCCTTTCGCATGTTTTCTATCGATGGAAGGGTCTTCTCTTCCCAGAAAGTTAGAGTAGTCATCTCTTCGAGAAGCGGCATCTTCGCCTTTATCTCGGGGATTGTTGCTCGCTTGCGAAGTGCTTCCGCTATCATGGCGATCTGGCTTTCATGCCGGTCACTGTCGAAGTTCTCGTCCACTATTCCGAGCATCACATATAGGGATAGCAGGTCGAATTTCTTTGCAAGTTCGTTTTCCATTGATTTCGATAGGAGAGGAGCTATCTCGTTCTTAAGTTCAAGCACATCCACTTCCGATATATATTGCCATGCCGACGCGTCACGGTATTTACTTACCGCCGGCCAATGGTTTCTCACGGAAATATGCGCGTCGTTGAGATTTCCTACCTCAGTATGCAGTGTCTCCTTAAGCCGGTCATGAAGGTTCTTGGCGAATTCGTCTTCCTGATACTGAGGAGCCTGCAGGGCGCAGACGATGTCGGCCCGCACTCCAAAAAGCCGCTCTGTGAGCGAAGTCGTCTTTACAGCTTTTCCCTCTTTGGGATTGTCGCCGAAATACTTGAAGTTGCCTCCCCAGTCGAAAATGAGGAAACGTTCCTTATGCTGTCCCGCTCCGAAGATATCGGGACTGAGGCGCGTGCCTCTGCCTATCATCTGCATGAACTTGATCCGGGATCGGACACGCTTGAAGAAGACGAGGTTGAGTACGTCGGGCACGTCGATGCCCGTGTCGAGCATATCCACCGAGACCGCTATCTGCGGAAGACTTCCTCGAAGGCTGAAACGGTCTATAAGGTCTTGGGAATAATTGATCGAATAGTCTATCTGTTCGCAGAAATGCGGGCCGTATTCAGGATAGAGCACATTGAATCGTTCCACTATCAGTTTCGCCGTCTTGGAGTTCATGGCGAATATGATGGTCTTGCCTATCATTTCTCCCGACTGAATCTTCAGTCCGTTGTCCATCAGGTCCTGAAGCATCCGGTCGATGGTGTCGGTATTGTATATGTATTTGAAGATCTCCCGCTCGTTGATGTTGCGCGGTTCCCATTCCTCGTCAGGATCCTTGCTTGCCTGCTCATACTCCCATACCTGCTCAAGCTGCTGCTTCTCTTCGTCGGAAAGGTCGTCATAGCGTATGCCTTCGTTCACCACCTTAGAACCGCGTATCAGTCCGGTATAGTCTACAAGATAACCGTCCTCGACTGCCGTCTTGTATTCGTAATAGTCAGTCGGTTCACCCCCTTCGAGATGAAGGAGCTCGTAGGTCGATTTGTCCACCTGGTCGCGAGGAGTAGCGGTGAGTCCTACGAGAAGGGAATCGAAGTAACGGAATATATCACCGTATCTGCCGAAAACCGACCGGTGAGCCTCATCTATGATGATCAGGTCAAATCGCCCGATGCTGTATGGTTTATCATCGGTGTTGACATAGTTGATCATCGTCTGGTATGTGGAGAATGTTATTCTCGCGTTCTGGTCAATCTCGGTGGACTTGTCGCTCAGTACGGTTATGGATGTATTGGGGAGAAGCTTAGAGAAGTTTCGGGCCGCCTGGTTTACGAGTGAGTTTCTGTCGGCAAGGAAGAGGGTGTTCTTCACTCTGTTGTTTCGTTGCAGTACGTCAACGAGTGAAATGGCGGTTCTCGTCTTGCCCGTACCTGTCGCCATTACGAGCAGACCGCGTCTATGCAGACCGTTGAGCCATTCGCACATCTTCTTTATCGCCGTTTTCTGATAATAACGGTCGGTGATCTCCTCCTTTACGGAGAAATCGGCGATCTGTTGGTCTCCGTTGCGTCGTGACATTATGAGTTCAAGATCTTTCTCCGTGTGGAAAGCGAAAAGCTGCCGTGGAGGATACCCGAGCCCGTCGATGCAGAAGGTCTCGAATCCGTTGGTATAATATATCACGGGGCGCACACCATATTTCTTTTCAAGACAGTCGGCATAAAGTTCGGCCTGATGTTTTCCGACATTCGCATCCTTGCTGGTGCGTTTTGCCTCGATCACTGCAAGCGGCTTGCCGTTGGAGCCAAACAGCACATAGTCGGCATACCCTGTGCCTGTGTCATTTGGCATGCCGGATACTTCCACTTCCACGCAGGCCTTTCCGCTTGCTATGGAGCCCTCCGTTTCCATCACTTCCCATCCTGCTTCGCGGAGCATTAGGTCGATGAAGCGGCGGCGCGTCTCTGCTTCCGATATGTCACCCCATGACAGCTCAGGTTTGACGGCCGGAGCTTCTGCTATTTTTTCAGGAGCGAGAGTTTCGGCGAAATCTTCTGCTGAATTATCCTGTTTCTGACCTTCCGTCGTTTTTTTATCCTGGTTTTCAAGTTTGACAATGAATCGAGGCCTCCCGGACTTTGTCGGAATCAACGTCCTGTCGAATGGCGAGAGAGTCTTTAACACTCCGAGTTTTATCAGCACCCCGCCCACGAGGTTGTAGAGATTCAAGGCAGTGAAGAAGGCGTCGGTACGGCTTACCGTGCCGTCGTGCGCCGCTAAATTTCCGACTTTCCTTATCCAGTGAACGGCACGCATCAATTCCGGATCCGCTATGAATCCGGTGAAGGTTTCCGATGAAGTAAGTTGGAAGAGAGAGGTCCGTTCGCCGGGAATTACCCCCTTCATTTTGTATATGGCCTTTGTCAGCCATTCAAGAGCCTTTCTGGCATTGATGGCTGAGGAATCAGGCTCTGTATTTGCGCGTGTCTCGCAGAGGTCGCAGAGGCGGTGCAGCTCGGCGAGTTCCGGAATCTGCTTCAGATAGTCGAAATTAAGCATCACTAACTTAAACTGTAAATCGTGTAAATGCAAAATTAATAAAAAGTTGTTTTATTGCCAAGGTTATTGAATATTTAATTTTCTGGTTTTAAAGATTAGTGCGATTTTTATAATAATTATGGAAATATTGTTGTTTATGTGAGGATTATTTTATATTTTTGTGTTTTAAAAAGAATCATGGAATCAACAAATAAAATCACAAATAAAGGAAATATCTTAAAGGTATCGCTTGACCTTTACATGTTTTGGGAGGATGGATGCTGTATCGCATATAGTCCCGCTCTTGATATGAGTGGATATGGCATGACAGAGAAAGAGGCAAAAGAGTCATTTTCCGTGGTGTTGGAAGAGTATATATCTTACGGTCTTTCAAAGCATACTCTTATAAAAGACCTTAGGGAACATGGATGGAAAGTCAGGTCTTTCAAACAAAGAAAGATGTCGGCTCCTACATTTGAAAGCCTGCTTAGATCAAATGATACTTTTAGAGATATTCTTGAGAATAAGGAATATAGAAAGGTTTCTGAACCTTTCCCGGAACTTGCGTGCTCATGAATACTCAACGCTTATCCAATATTCCATTGAGCGATTTCCGTGTCTTTCTTCAGAAGGCTGGCTGCCAATCTGAAAGAATCAAGGGAGGACATGAGAAGTGGAGTAAACCTGGATTACTGAGGCCTATCATACTCCAAACCCATATTGATCCGGTGCCTGAATTTATTGTTAAGAATACTTTGCGAAATTTAGGCCTAAATAAGGCTGATTTTTTCCGTATTCTTTTCTGCGAATAATTGGATGAGTATGTTGCAGAACTATACTGGCCGCCTTCTGTAGGGACGCACGGCTTGTGCGTCCGCTTTTATTTTGTTGATTACCAGCCTATTCGTATGAGGACGCACGAGCCGTGCGTCCCTACATTTGAATATTGTCCATTTTGCAATACCCTCATCTAAATTATGTTATTCATCAGAAGTTTATCAATTAAACCAATAGTCCATGCGGCTGTCGAGGAGTGTCTGCAGTGTGGAGATGGTTTCCTCTACCGCTTTCTTCTGCTCCTCAATCTGCTCTATCCTCGCTGCAAATTCCTCCTGAAGCTGAAGTGGTGGCACTGGAAGCTTAGTAGTTTTAATAATTGATTGAGATATGTTTGGTTGAGCAGCTCCGTGAGCAACTTTCAATAAATTGTTTTTAAGTGATGTTAAGCAAAAATATAGATAGATGGAATTTGTAACATTATTGGGGAAAATCGCACAAATCGCTTGATTCAAGGTCATTGCACATCTAATAATTCCAACTTGACCTGCCGTAGCACCATACATAGCAACAGCAACTGAATTTTCGGGCACTGCTTTTGCAGAACTGTTTTGCATTCCTATTTCTGTTATTCGAAGTTCTGTGTCCTCGATATTCATTTTACACACTTCACCGCTCCTTAGCCATTTAATAGTTCCGTTTTCATAGTATTCTGGATGAGATTTTGAAGGAGTTCCACCAGCTGTAGTTTTCGCAAAAGATTGTATGCTTTTGATTTCCCAGCCTTTCGGATTAGTGACGGGATCGCCGAAGTAATCGTAGAATAGAGACTGTGCGAGTGAATCGAGAGTGCGCAACAGTTCCCTGCAGTCGGCCATTACCTCATTTATCTTGTCCAACTCCGCAACAATCTCCTCCTGAACCTCCATCGGAGGGATAGGTACGACTATACTCTTGACTAAGTCTGAATTAAGATTATTAACCACACCTCCCTTAGCTAATTTTTCGAATGTTTGATAAGTTTGAGGAGAAGAAATAAGATAATAAAGAAAATCTGGGATGAAATTTCTTTCAACTCCTTTAATAGCCAGCCATCCATCATGTATACACCCATCTATTTTTAAGATGTAAGGACGTCCAAAACTCATGGAGTTTGAAAGGATGAAGTCTCCTTTAAAAACTTGTCGCGTTTTTTTTAATCCTTCTCTTTTGATTTTTTCTTTTGTTGATGTGATATATTTGGATCCCACTGATACATCTCCAATTTTAATCCAATTAAGACCATTTTCATCTTTTGTAATGTAATCTTGAATGGGTCGTGGAGAAGATCCTCGAACTATTTCACATAATGCCCCGAATGGCTTATACTCCCAATTATGCTTCATGGCTGTCGGAAATTAGGGATTTGAGTGCGTTGAGACCGTCCGCGATTTTCGCAGATAGGGTAGAGGCCCTGTCAATGAGGACAGAAGGTGCTTCATATTCCACTACCTCACGTATTGTCTCCTTGTAGGTATTGAACGCAAGGTCATAACCATGTTCACGTATTTCCTCCACGGGAACGAAGAAAGACTGATCAGTACGTTTGCGATCCATCTCCTCATCCCGGTTATGGAAACGGGCGATGATGTCCGGTATGTCACTCTCCGAAACCTCATTACGTTTCTGATCAAGAGAGTAACCGTCTGCCTTCATGTCATACATCCATACCTTGTCAGTGCCTCCGGCTCCAGTTTTTGTAAAGATCAATATGGCAGTAGAAACTCCCGAATATGGTTGGAAGACTCCCGACGGCATTGAGATGACGGCCTCCAGACGGTTTCCGTCTACAATCGCCTTGCGGATGGCTTTGTGAGCGTTGGATGTTCCCGTGAGTACACCGTCTGGAACTATGGAGGCGCATCGTCCGCCGATTGTCAGTGACCGAAGGAAAAGTGAAAGGAACAGAAGTTCCGTCTTCTTCGTCTTGGCTGTAGCCAACAGTGACTTCGCCACTGATTCATAATCAAGATTCCCGGCAAACGGCGGATTTGCAAGGATGAGGGTATATCGGTCGGTGTCTGTGTTGTCGATCGAAAGGGAGTCGCGAAATGCCACATCGGGATTGTTGATGTCGTGGAGCATGAGGTTCATCGCTCCGATCCGGAGCATCGTCTGGTCGGTGTCGAATCCATGCAGCATCGTGTTGCGGAAATGCTCGTCATGCTTCTGCTTCATCAACTCGCTTGCGTAATGCTTCTTTACGTATTTGGCTGCTTCTACTATGAACCCCGCGCTTCCCATCGCAGGGTCGCAGATGACATCGTCGAGATTCGGACGCATCAGTTCCACCATCATGCGTATGATGTGGCGCGGAGTGCGGAACTGACCGTTCTTGCCGCTTGCCGCCATCTTGCCGAGTATATACTCATAGACGTCGCCCATTGTGTCGCGGTCATTCATCTCGAGGGTGTCGATGCCGTCTACTATCTTCACAAGTGCTCGCGGCGACGCTATGAGGAAGTTGGCGTTTCCCATAAACCGCGAGTAGGCTGAGTCATCTCCACGGTTAAGGTTCTTTATATATACGAATACATTGCGCTGGATATGCCGGTACATCGTATCCGGGTCATAGTGCTTGAAAACGTGCCAACGTAGCGAGTCGGCATCCACATCTTCGTCTGTCTCAGGATTGTGCCATGAGCCATAAGAGAATGTATCGTCGGAAGCATACTCCATATCGAATTCGTTGGAGATAGCCTCCCGCTGACGCTGCGCGTCGTCGATGAGTTTCATGAAGAGGAGGTAGGTCATCTGTTCAAGCACGGTCATGGGGTTTGTGATTCCCGCGCTTTCCCAGAAAGTATCCCATATCTGGTCGATCTGATTCTTAATCTGTCCTGTTATCATTGTTGTCTTAGTTTAAGTGCAAAATTAACGAAAAAAAATGAGACTGCTAAATTATCGTTGAAAATTTCCAAAATCCAACGATTTTTATTAATTTTGCAGTTTGTTAGAGGCAGTCCATATTTTTGCGCGACTATATCCTCCGACGCAACCAGAAAATACAACCCATTCAGCTGATTATGAAAACTAACGTAGCAGTTTTTTTCGGTGGCAGAAGCGTGGAGCATGAGATATCGGTCATCTCTGCCCTGCAGGCCATCAGTGCGTTCAATCAGGAAAAATACAACATAGTTCCGATCTACATCTCAAAGCAGGGACGCTGGTATACAGGCGACAACCTGCTCAACATACGTAACTACCGTGATATGAATACCCTCGTGGCGAATGCAGAGGAGGTCTTCATGCGTCCGGAATACGGTGATTTCAATCTTTACCGTGTGAACACCAAGGGTGGACTTTTCTCTAAGAAAGACCCGGTTGTCACAGAGCTCCATGTGGCGATTCCCGTTCTTCACGGCACTAACGGGGAGGATGGCGTATTCGAAGGACTTCTCGAGACCATCGGTATTCCATTCGCCGGCTGTAATACCCTCAGTTCAGCAAACGGTATGGATAAGATCACGATGAAGATGATCCTGCGTGAAAGCGGAGTGCCGGTGGTAGACTATGTATGGTTCACCGACAAGGAATGGAGCCGTAAGCGCGATGAACTCATAGGGCGCATCGAGTCTAAGATCGGCTATCCGGTCATCGTGAAGCCCGCCAACCTCGGATCGAGCGTAGGTATAGGGAAGGCCGCCGACCGTCAGCAGCTTATTGAAAAGGTCGACACAGCTTGTCGTTTCTCACAGCGTATCATCGTGGAGCACATGCTTGAGAAGATGAAGGAGATCAACTGCTCGGTTCTCGGCGACTGCGACGACTATCAGCCTTCAGTGTGCGAGGAACCGATCTCCAAAGGAGATTTCCTCAGCTACGATGAGAAATACCGTGGCGGCAACGAGGGAATGGCTGCCAGCGAGAAGCGCATTCCCGCCGATCTTCCGAAGGATGTGTCTGAAAGGGTACAGCATCTTGCTTGCGAGACATTCCGTGTGCTTTCCTGCCATGGCGTGAGCCGAGTGGACGTGATGATCGACGAGAAAGACGGGCAGATCTACGTCAACGAGATCAACACCATTCCGGGATCACTTTCCTACTATCTGTGGGAGGCTACCGGTATCAAGTTTGCCGACCTTATGGACCGATTGGTGCAGCTGGCACTCAAACGCAAGCGCGAGGTGGAACGCAAGACCTTCAGCTACGACCGCAACATCTTCGCTCTCGGAGGCGGCGGAAAAGGTGGCGTCAAAGGCGTCAAAGGCGCTAAATTCTAATAATCATAACGTAAACCATAAAACGTAAAACATACAACGCAAAACGTACAACTTAAAACGTACAACGCAAAAACATGAAAAAATTCACTGAATATTCGACCCCGCTAAGTCTCTCCAAAGTCAACAAGGAGATACTTGAACTCTGGGACCGCCATAATCTCTTCGAGACATCAATGGATGTCCGCAAAGGATCTCCTACATTCGTATTCTTCGAAGGCCCACCGTCGGCTAACGGTATGCCGGGTATCCACCATGTGATGGCCCGCACCATTAAGGATATCTTCTGCCGCTACAAGACGATGAAGGGCTTTCATGTGAAGCGCAAGGCCGGATGGGATACCCATGGCCTTCCTGTGGAACTCGGAGTCGAGAAGACTCTCGGCATCACGAAGGAAGACATCGGAAAAAAAATCTCTGTGGAGGAATACAACGCCGCGTGCCGCCGCGAGGTGATGAAATACACCAAGGAATGGACCGATCTCACCCACAAGATGGGATACTGGGTAGACCTTGACAACCCTTATATCACCTACGATAACTCTTACATTGAATCTGTATGGTGGCTCCTGCGCCAGCTTTACGACAAGGGTTATCTTTACAAGGGATACACTATCCAGCCTTATTCGCCTGCTGCCGGCACAGGACTTTCGAGCCACGAGCTCAACCAGCCGGGTTGCTACCGCGACGTGAAGGACACGACCGCGACGGCTCTCTTCAAGGTACTCGATCCTAAAGAGGAGATGACCGGCTGGGGTGAGCCCTACTTCATGGCCTGGACCACGACTCCATGGACCCTTCCTTCGAATACCGCACTCTGCGTCGGTCCTAAGTTTGATTACGTTGCTATACGTACATATAATCCTTATACAGGCACACCCATCACAGTGGTCATGGCTGAAGTGCTTGTTCCCTCTTATTTCAAGGCTGAAGGTGCCAAAGCATCTCTTGCCGACTACAAGCATGGCGATAAAGTGCTTCCCTATGAGATAGTAGGCAAGTGGAAAGGTTCCGACCTCGTAGGCATGCGTTACGCGCAGCTGATGCCTTGGGTGAAACCCACCGAGAAAGTCAATGAGTTCGCTGCTGATTTCATCAAGCACTACGCCGCTGCGCACCCTGAGAAGTGCTATGAGGTCTGCACAGACAGATTCGTGGAGATCGCCGACGAGGCATTCCGCGTGATTCCCGGTGATTATGTGACCACCGAGGATGGTACCGGTATCGTGCATATCGCTCCTACGTTCGGTGCGGATGATGCCAAGGTAGCCAAGGCCGCCGGCATTCCTGCGCTCTTCATGGTCAATAAGAGAGGGGAGACCCGTCCGATGGTTGACCTGACAGGAAAATATTATACCCTTGATGAACTCGCTCCTGAATTCATCGAGAAGTGTGTCGACGTGGAGCTTTACAGCAAGCATGCGGGCGACTATGTGAAGAACGCCTACGATCCGAAGTTCAACGAAGGAGGCAAATACGATGAGGCTGCCGCTTCGAAAGCGGAAGACCTCAATGTGGTGCTCTGCATGGAGATGAAGATGGCCGGTCAGGCTTTCAGCATCGCAAAGCACGTGCACAATTATCCCCACTGCTGGCGTACTGACAAACCGGTGCTCTATTATCCGCTCGACAGCTGGTTTATCCGCACTCCGGAAGCTCGCGAACGTCTGATTGAGCTCAACAAGACCATCAAGTGGAAACCGGAGTCTACCGGCTCCGGACGTTTCGGCAAATGGCTCGAGAATGTCCAGGACTGGAACCTCAGCCGATCACGCTACTGGGGAACTCCGCTTCCCATCTGGCGCACTGAAGACGGCAAGGAGGAGATCTGCATCGGAAGCTATCAGGAGCTCTACGATGAGATCGAGAAGGCTGTCAAGGCTGGCGTGATGTCTGAAAATCCGTTCGCCGCAAAGGGCTTCAAGCCCGGCGACTACTCCAAGGAGAACTACGACAAGATCGATCCGCATCGTCCCTACGTCGACGATATCACTTTGGTATCTGCCAGTGGAAAACCGATGAAGCGGGAACTCGACCTCATCGACGTGTGGTTTGATTCGGGTGCCATGCCATATGCACAGTGTCACTATCCGTTCGAGAACAAGGAGGCGCTCGACAGCCACGAGATCTATCCCGCCGACTTTATCGCTGAAGGTGTCGACCAGACACGCGGATGGTTCTTCACTCTCCACGCTATAGCCGGAATGGTCTTTGACTCAGTAAGCTATAAGGCTGTTATCTCCAACGGTCTTGTTCTCGATAAGAACGGCAATAAGATGAGCAAGCGTCTCGGAAACGCCATCGATCCCTTCGGCAACATCGAGAAGTTCGGCAGCGACCCCGTTCGCTGGTATATGATCTCCAACTCCTCTCCATGGGACAACCTTAAGTATGACGAGGACGGAGTCGCTGAAGTCAGCCGTAAGCTTTTCTCGACGCTCTACAATACCTACAAGTTCTTCGCGCAGTATGCTAATGTAGACGGTTTCACGGGCGATGAGCAGCAGGTTCCGGTCGCAGAGCGTCCGGAAATCGACCGTTGGGTGCTATCTCTGCTCAATACCCTCGTGGCAGAAGTGGAGAAAGACCTCGACGATTACGAACCCACAAAGGCCGCCCGAGCCATCGAGACTTTCGTCAACGACAATCTCTCGAACTGGTATGTACGTCTCAACCGCAAGCGTTTCTGGGCAGGAGAGATGGACACTGACAAGCTCGCTGCTTACCAGACTCTCTACACCTGTCTTAAGACTATTGCCCTTCTTATGGCTCCCTTCGCTCCGTTCTATGCTGACCGTCTGTACGGCGATCTTACCGGGGCTGCGGCAGAAGGAGAGGGTTACGCATCCGTGCATCTTGCCGATTTCCCGGTGAGTGATCCCGCTCTTGTAGATCCTGCTCTTGAGCGCCGCATGGCTCTCGCTCAGATTGCCACTTCACTTGTGCTCGCCCTCCGCCGTAAGGTCAACATCAAGGTGCGTCAGCCCCTCAGCCAGCTTCTTATGCCGGCGATCGACGCTGCCCAGAAGTCTGACTTCGAGGCCATCGCTCCGCTGGTAGCCGCAGAGGTCAATGTCAAGGAGGTGAAGATAGTAGACAATGAAGAGTCCGGCCTCGTCAAGAAAGTGAAGGCTGACTTCAAGAAGCTCGGTCCGCGCTACGGAAAGGTGATGAAAGACCTCGGCAAGGCAATTATGTCGATGACCGCTGAGCAGATTTCTGAAATAGAGAGGGAAGGTAAGATAACTTTCGAATCTGTCGAAGGTGCTCCCGTAGTTACTCTTGATGATGTCGAGATCATTCCGGAGGATGTGCCCGGATGGCTTGTGGCCAATGAAGGCAATGTGACCGTGGCTCTTGATGTGACCGTCACAGATGCCCTTCGCAACGAAGGCCTCGCTCGTGAGCTCATCAACCGCATCCAGAATATCAGAAAGGAATCGGACTTCGCTATCACCGATCGTGTGAAGGTGACGCTTTCCGATACTCCGGAAGTTAAGGCTTGTCTTGCTGAGTATAACGACTATATAGCGTCGCAGGTACTTGCGGATTCCATCACTCTCGCTGAGGAAGTTCCCGCTCCGGTGAAGGAACTGGACATCGACGGCATGAAGATTCTCGCCAACGTAGTGCGCTGAAGCATATGACAGACAGTACAATCAACAAAGGCTCCCGCCACCCTCTGATATCAACGGGGTGGCTGGTAGCCATCATAATGCTGTTCGTGGTAATAGTAGACCAGGCGGTGAAGTTCTATGTAAAGACGCATTTCTATCTCGGCGAGGCATATGAGGTCTTCCCTTGGTTTCAGATAAAGTTTATCGAAAACAATGGGATGGCGTTCGGTATGGAGCTCTTCAACAAGTTTATACTGACGTTCGGTAGGATAGCGGCTGTCGTTTTCTTCATCTGGTTTATCATGAAGACATTGTCTGTCGCCGGTCTGCGTAAGGGATTCTACATCGCTGCGGCGTTGATTACTGCGGGAGCAGCCGGCAATATCTTCGACTGTGTCTTCTACGGCGAGATATTCAACAATCCCTTTCCCCCGGAGCACGCGGTGCTCTTTCCCGCAGGAGGCGGATATGCAGGATGGTTCGAAGGGAGAGTGGTCGACATGCTCTATTTCCCTTTCTTCTCTTTCACTTGGCCCTCTTGGGTGCCCGGTGTCGGAGGAAAGGAATATGAATTCTTCCAGTATATTTTCAACATCGCCGACGCGTCCATATGTGTCGGGGTGGCTCTTCTGATTTTCTTCTTCTCCTCTGACTGCTCTAAGGCTTTCAACGGAGTGTTCGACCCCAAGAAGAAGGAATAATTATAAATGATTCATGATAAAGAGATACCTTTCCGTATTTGCAATACTTATCCTGCTGGCAGCAGGCTGCTCGAAGAGGCCCAAGGGTATACTGAGCGAAGACAAGATGGTGGCGGTGATGACCGATCTCCAGATAGCGGAGGCTTACGATAGATCGGGAGACGCCAATGGCTATCTGCAAGGTCGCGACCGGGAGATGCTCGGACGCGGCATCCTGATGCAGCACGGTGTGACCCCGGAGGAAATGGACAGCACGCTCGCATGGTATGGAAGGAATATGGATGAGTATCCGAAGCTTTATAAGAAAATTGACGCGGAGCTCAATAAAAGGCAGCTGAAATACGCGAGAGCGGCGGGGGAGTCGGAAAACGAAGGTTCCTCCGCCGACCTCTGGCCTTACAGCCGCCACTATGTGCTCAGCGACAGATCACTCACTAATGGACTGGTGGCTAATATCCCGACTACCGATCTGGCTCCGGGAGACAGACTTACCTGGAAAATGTCTGTAGACGGAGCTTCAGGGAGAACCCTGACTCTCGGAGTGGATTACGCCGACGGAACTTCCGAGGTCTATAAGCAGGCCAATAGAGGATATGAACGTATGGTGGAAGTATCTCTGCAGACCGACTCGATTCTGGAGGCCACACGTATTTTCGCCATCGCAGACTTCGAGATGAACGGAGGCCGGGTGATGATCGACAGCGTGCAGCTGACACATCTTCCGTTCAGCAGAGAGGAATATGGAAAGCACTCATTCCAGCGTCAGGTGCGTCCTGCCGGGCGCAAGATCATCCTTCCTCCCGACACCTCGACAAACTCAAGCGGGGTGCTCGAGGATATTACGTCCAATCCTTCCTGATCAACGGAAAACAGTCGTGGTGTAAGCACTCTTCTATATCTGTTGAAATAGCTCCCGTAGACCCAATACCATTCTTCTCGCAAGACTTTGTCCCATTCCTGAAATGCACGGTGAAGTTCAAACACCTTGCTTTGGGAAGCCCTGCATACGAGTTTTCTTCCATCGGTCATCGTGCATAGGCATACTATCGAATGTGCCTTTGAGGAGTCACTTTCCAGCTCCTCCTTTGAGCAGCGGTGGCTTACTGTAATTCTGCGTCCAAAAGTCCTGTTGATTGCATGCATCATTTTCCTGAATTGCGGTCCATGACTCGATGAATCCTTTATCCGTTTGTAATGGATGAAGTAGTGTATCATCTCATGAATCACTATGTCTTCAAGAATCGACGGTTCAAGATCGTAACGGTCGCTCAATGTCAGATGGTAAGTCTCTTTTATTTTTCCGGTAAAAGTGCGGTGACGTCCCGTCTTGAACTGACCCATGAATGAGCGAGCCGACGATATGTGCATCTCCGGACGTGGCAATGAATCGCTGAATATCTCACGGTTGAATCTGTCGAACCTTTCTTCTAAAAATTCCGCTGAAGCCCTCATTTCGTTTCTTTTCTATTGATTGCATAGGCGGCCGCTCCCAATAGAGCGAGCCAGACAAGGACACCCCAAAGGGGAACCTGATAATCGATTACAAATTCTGTGCCATAAGAGAGGCTTTCGATGCTCTTTAGCATTATATCATATCCAAAATCGAGTGTATGTGCCATCCAGCCGATCTCCACGCCTACCGATGAGAGAGCGATAAAGACGATGGCGAAAGAGAGATAGAAGGGGAGTGCCGGCAGAAGAAGCAGGTTGGATGGCAGGAACATGAGTGGGACCTGTGAGAAATAATAAGAAGTCAGAACCCAGGAGGATGCCGTAGCCACAATAGTGGCTATCACGGCTCCGCAGATGTAGAACAGTACAGGGTGTTGGCGATGTCCGATAGGATTGAGCCGGGATGCGAACGCTATCAGGGCGCCCACGCACACTACGCTCAATTGAAATCCTGCGTCAAAAAGTGCTGAGGGGTCAAATATAAGAATGAGAAGGCAGGCGGAAGCGAGGGCATTGCCGGCGAAGTTTTTTCTTTCTGCCATGATGCCGATGAATGCGAATGTGGTCATGATGCACGCTCTCACCGAAGAATAGGCCATTCCGGTGACGGCCACATAAAGCCAAAGAATCACAATGGCCACTGCATAACTCCATCTGTACCTTCCCATAAGCCTGATAGGCCACAAAAGAAACATCAGAAATCCCGCAAGTATCCCGATATGAAGGCCGCTGAGTGCAAGCATATGGGCCATTCCGCCGTTGGCGAATGTCAGACGTGTCTCTTCGTCAAGGCCTGTCTTATCCCCCATTAGGATGGCGCACAGGAAATCGGAGGTGGCTTTACCGATATGGCTTCTCTCTATTGCTATCTCTATCTTCTCCCGCAGTTCCATGAAAAAATAGCGGGGAGAATTGCTTCGCCCTTCGACCTTGATATTTCCGGGCGTGATTCTTCCGGTGTAGAGTATTCCCGCAGCCTCCATCATCGGCCTGATGCGTCGACCTATTACCGTGGTATCGGAGGCCGTCTCCTTTAAGCCTTTGGTCGGAATCCGGATTATATCCCCTGATGAGATACTCGACGCGCCGCTTCTTATGCGTACCTTTGCGCCATTAGTGCCGTCTATCATTGCGTCTATACGTTCGCCATAAGTCTTAGTGAGGACACTTCGCACTTCACAATTTACTGAATCCGGTATGATTCCACCGAAAGCCTGATCAAGAGAAAGAGGACGTGAGAGTGACTGGTCGGTGACGCCTATTCCGACGAAAAGCATTATGACCCATGCCGGATGCCATTTGCCTTTCCTGAAAGCAGACACGGGGTCCTTCGACGAATTGATCAAATATATGTATACTGTAATTCCTAAGACTATGGGTACAGTTCCGGTCCACCATGGAAGTGCTAAAACGGAGGAGACCGCTATACCTCCCGCTAAAGCGAGAACAGGAATGAGCGGCCCCTTATGCATGATGAAGCAGAGTGTTATTCATTCCATATCTTCCATGCCCCTACAGCCTGTAGTCGAAGCATCTCAAGACCGTTGCTTACCGTGCAGCCATGAGCCTTGCAGATCTTCATGAACATGGTTTCCGAAGGATTATAGACAAGGTCGAAGCATATTTGGCCGGCATGAAGGTATTCGTATGGGAAAGGAGCGGCTGCATTGACATCCGGGCTTGTTCCGAGTGGAGTGCAGTTGATTACCGCCTTTGCTCCGTAGACCAGCTCCGGGGTAAGTTCTCCATAGGCAAGGCAATCATCCCTGTGTGTGCGGCCTATAAGCTGTGTGTCGAACCCTAACCTGCGCATAGACCATACGACAGCTCTTGATGCTCCTCCGGAACCGAGTATCAATGCCAACGGTCTATCGGTTTCCTTATCCGGCTCGAAACCTATGGAGGAGAGGACCTGTTTCATGGATTCTGAAAAACCATATGCATCAGAATTATATCCCTTGAGACGCAAGATTCCGTCGTTGTCATCACGAATAAACCTTATGACGTTGACCGCACCGATCTCACGGGCCTCTTCACTCAGTCCGTCAAGATACTTGATGACCTCCACTTTATAGGGGATGGTCACATTAAGTCCCTTAAGCCGCGGATGCTCTGATATGAGGGAGGGAAACATATCGATGCTTTCAAGAGGAAAGAGACTGTAGCGCGCATCTATCCCTTCTCTTTCAAATTTCTCATTGAAATATTTGGCAGAGAAAGAATGGCCGATCACCTTTCCGATCAATCCGAATTCCATTGCTACCATATGACGACCCTTTCTGCCTTGTCTCTCCACATGGCGTCACCCTCCCGGATGTCGAAGGCTTCATGGAATTCATCGATGTTGCGCAGCGTGGCGTTGACACGTTCCCGTGCCCCTGAGTGAGGATCTGTCTTCACTCGAAGCTTTACTTCTTCCTCGCGGATATTCTCTGCCCACACGTTTGCATAGGCAATGAAGAATCTCTGAAGTGGAGAAAATCCGTCTATATCCTGCTCTTCCTTCCCATCCCTGCTGTCAAGATAGGCGCTGAGGGCAATACGCAGACCACCCTGGTCAGCAATATTCTCACCGAGTGTAAACCGTCCGTTGGCATTTATACCGGGAGCCACCTCTATTGCGTCAAACTGCTCGACAAGCTTGTCTGCCAGAGTATTGAAACGTTCGGAATCTTCCGGCGTCCACCATTCCTCCAGATTGCCTTTCTTGTCGAATTTCCTTCCGCTGTCGTCAAATCCATGGATCATCTCATGTCCGATGACGACTCCGATTGCTCCATAATTCAATGAATCGTCCGCTTCCGGATCGAAATATGGGGGCTGCAGAATGGCCGCAGGGAAACAGATCTCATTTGATATGGGACTGTAATAAGCGTTGACCGTCTGGGGAGTCATATGCCATTCCTCTTTGTCAACGGGTTTGTTGAGCTTGGAGCGATTATCCTTATTAAACCATTTGGATGCTTCAAGCACATTTTCGAGATATGACTTATTCGGATCGATGTGAATTTCCGAATAGTCCTTCCATTTGTCGGGATATCCGATCTTGACGGTGAATGAAGAAAGTTTGTCAAGAGCCTTGGCTTTGGTCTCTTCGCTCATCCATGGCAGCGTCTCGATATGGTGTCCTAAGGCGGTCTTCAGGTTTTCGACAAGTCCGCGCATGTATTCTTTGTTTTCTTCAGGGAAATACTTCTCCACGTAGAGTTTGCCGACTGCTTCTCCGAACATGGAGTTGGGAATCACCATAGCGCGCTTCCATCGGGGTTTGCGCTCCTCCTGACCGCTCATGACGCGACCATAAAGTTCGAAACTCGCATTGCCGAAGTCATCGCTGAGAAGACCGGTGGCATCGCTTACTGTCTCGAAAGTCATGAAGTCCTTTATCTCCTGAGGCGTAAGAGCCTTCAGGTAGGAAGTGATGAACTCGATGAAAGCCGGATTGGCCACATTCGTCTTATCCGCATCACCCATGTTGAGCAGTCGCAGGTATTCGTTCCAGTTGAAATCCGGAAATCTTTTACCTAACTCCTCGATCGACATCATATGGAATCGGTTCATCGGGTCGCGGCGTTCTTCACGGGTCATCATGTGTCGGGCCAGTTCCGTCTCGATTTTGATGACTGTTTCCCAGACTCTTTCCTGAGCTTCCTCATCATATCCGATAAGTTCCATAAGGCGCTTGACGTATATTCGATATGCGTCAAGGATCTCATCGTTTCGCTCGTTTTTCTCAAGGTAGAAGTCGCGGTCTCCGAGTCCGAGGCCTACCTCCCCTATATGCAGGATATAGATGTCGGAATTCTTGGCGTCGGGTCCCACGCCGGTGTTGAAGAAACTACCTCCGATTCCCCCATGCTGCCATGCGAGTATCTCTTCCATCCTTGAGGTGTCGGCATTGGCAACTCGGTCGAGGAGAGGCTTGAGAGGTTCCCATCCCTCCTCGTTAAGGCGCTTCTCATCCATCCCCATAGCATACAGTTCGCTGACTTTCTGCGCTATCGTTCCGGATATCTTTGCATCCGGGTCTTGGGAGAGATTGAGAATGAGATCTTTCAATTGCTCGCGGGCGTTCTCACGAAGCTTATCAAACATTCCGAATCTGGAATATTCAGGAGTAAGGGGATTGGCCTTCATCCATCCTCCGCAAGAGTACTTGAAGAAGTCCTCTTTCGGAGATACTGAAAGGTCAAGGTTGTCTTTATTTATTCCATTCACTTTATCGTTCATCATTCATCACTTAATGTTCATTACTCAATGTCCAATGTTAATTGTTCAATGTTCACTACCCAATCCTCATTGTTCAATACTTAATGTTCATTGTTCAATACTCAATGTTCATTGTTCAATACTCAATGTTCATTGTTCAATACTCAATGTTCATTGTTCAATACTCATTGTCCATTGTTCGATACTCAATGTTCATTGTTCAATACTCATTGTCCATTGTTCAATACTTATTGTTCATTGTTCAATACTCAATGTTCATTGTTCAATACTCAATGTTCATTGTTCAATACTCAATGTTCATTGTTCAA
>JAIDSM010000097.1:0-2525 GCA_029061225.1 Muribaculaceae bacterium | reverse complement strand
TTGTTCAATACTCAATGTTCATTGTTCAATACTCAATGTTCATTGTTCAATACTCAATGTTCATTGTTCAATACTCATTGTCCATTGTTCGATACTCAATGTTCATTGTTCAATACTCATTGTCCATTGTTCAATACTTATTGTTCATTGTTCAATACTCAATGTTCAATACTTAACCCTTAACTCTTAACTCTTATCCCTTAACCCTTCATCTCCTCCAGTTCCATCGTCGCGAGCTCCCATACCGACATTCCGTTTTCAAGGTCTTTCTGAGCCTTCGCATAGGCGTCGAGGGTTTCCTGAGAAGTGTCTCCTGCCGCGATCTTGTCTTCGATCTCTTTTTGGAGAGTTTCGAGGCGTGTGATCTCAGCTTCAGCGTCCTTCACTTTTTTCTCCGCCTTCTTCACAATCTTCTCCCTTGCTTTCTGCTCGGCATAGGAGAGTTTTGGAGCAGTCTGTGTCTGGGAATTCACCTGAGGATCCGTTTTGCGGTTCGTATCCACGACCGGAGTGTCAGGCTGCTTCCCGGTAGGGGATTTAGTAAGTTCCAGATCTCGGAGGTTTTCGAGATTCTTTGATCGCAGGAAGTCGTAGATTCCTCCGAGGTTTTCCCTTACCTTACCCCCGCCGAATTCATACACTTTCTCTACCAGCCCGTCGAGGAAATCTCGGTCATGGCTTACGACTATGACTGTTCCGTCGAAGTCTTTTATCGCATCTTTGAGAATGTCTTTGGTCTTCAGGTCAAGATGGTTTGTCGGCTCATCAAGGATAAGGAAATTGACCGGTTCGAGCAGCAGCTTGATCATAGCCAGACGGGTCTTCTCACCTCCGGACAATACCTTCACCTTCTTGTCGGAGGCCTCGCCGCCAAACATGAAGGCTCCCAAGATATCGCGGATCTTTAGTCGTATGTCTCCCACTGCGACGTTGTCGATGGTCTCGAACACCGTAAGGTCTTCATCAAGAAGCTGGGCCTGATTCTGCGCGAAGTAGCCGATCTTGACATTATGGCCGAGTTTCAAAGTTCCTGTGTGGTCGATCTCGCCCATAATAGCCTTTACGAGAGTGGACTTGCCTTCACCGTTCTTTCCAACGAACGCAACCTTCTCCCCACGCCTTATACGGAAATCGGCATGGTCAAACACCTGATGGTCGCCATATGCTTTCCCGACATCCTCAAGAATGAGTGGAAAGTCACCTGAGCGGGGAGCCGGTGGAAATTTAAGTCGAAGACGTGTGTTGTCCACTTCGTCCACTTCTATAGGCACGATCTTCTCAAGCTGCTTGATACGGCTCTGCACCTGGATGGCCTTTGTGGCCTGATAGCGAAACCTTTCTATGAAGGCCTTGATGTCGGCTATCTGTTTCTGCTGGTTTTCATACGCCCTCATCTGCTGTTCCACCCGTTCCTTTCTCAATTCGGTGTATGGTGTGTAGCTTACCTTATAGTCATAAGCCTTACCGCACGATATTTCTATGGTGCGCCTGGTGACGTTGTCGAGAAACGCACGGTCGTGGCTTACAAGCATGACCGCCTTCGCCTTTGTCTGCAGGAACTGTTCGAGCCATTGGATCGATTCGATGTCAAGATGATTGGTCGGCTCGTCGAGAAGAAGGAGGTCGGGCTTCTGCAAAAGAATCTTTGCAAGCTCTACACGCATTCTCCATCCTCCTGAAAATTCCGAGGTAGGCCGGTCGAAGTCTTCACGGCTGAATCCGAGTCCCATGAGTGTCTTTTCCACTTCTGCCTCCATATTGTCGGCTCCTTCCATCGAAAGGCGGTCGTTTAGATACTCGATGTCTTCTATCAGTTTTGCATAGGAGTCGCTCTCATAGTCGGTGCGTGTCGCCAGTTGATTGTTGAGCTCTTCCAGACGCGCCTTATGCTCGTCTATGTGAGCGAATGCCTTGCGGGCCTCGTTGATGATGGAAGTGTCGTCGGCCAGTTTCATCTGCTGCGGAAGATAGCCGATGGTTACTTCAGACGGCTTTGCAACTGTTCCTGAAGTCGGCGTCTGTAGCCCGGCTATTATCTTAAGCATAGTGGATTTGCCCGCACCGTTTTTACCGGCCAGACCAATCTTATCTGTCTTATTGATGACGAAACTCACGTCCGAAAAAATCGGGCGAGCAGAAAATTCCATTGTCAGGTCGTTGACACTTACCATATTTAATACTTCAACTCTTTTTTATTTGATAACCTTTAACCCTTAACCTTTAACCCTTAACCCTTAACTCTTAACCCTTAACCCTTAACTCTTAACACTTAACCCTTAACCCTTAACTCTTTCCCTTACTGTACTCTATAGCCGCTTTCATGAAAGACATGAATAGCGGATGTGGGTTAAGCACCGTACTTGAGTATTCCGGGTGGTACTGGGTGCCTACCATCCATCGTTTGCCCGGAATCTCCACTACTTCGACAAGGCCTGACTGCGGATTCTCACCGGCGCAGCGCATTCCTGCTGCTTCGAACTCCTTGCGGTAGGCGTCGTTAAACTCGTAGCGGTGACGATGACGCT
>JAIDSM010000096.1 GCA_029061225.1 Muribaculaceae bacterium | reverse complement strand
ACCAAGTCGATGACTAAGCATGTAGAAAACTTATTGATTCCGCGTTTGGACGAGGGTTCAAACCCCTCCACCTCCACAATTGCCTGCTGCTCATCAATATCTTACGAAAATGTGGGGCAGATAATAGGGCAGAAATGAAGAAAGGGAAGGTCTCTGTTGAGGCGTTCCCTTTGTTTTCTTCTTGTGCTGACGTTGTTATTCATTTCAAAATGTAGGCAAAAGAATAGCCCTGCTCCGCACGTTTCCAATTACGAGCAAGCAAGCCTTCCTTAGTTGATGTTGCCGCAATAAATTGGAGCGTAGGGTTCGCACCGGTGAAAACGAATCACAACATATTGGCTACCGAAATATCTTAAAAAATTACGTTCTGACAATATCTATTCGTTTCTCTCGTTATATAATATTTGTCAAATTTAAATATGATGAATCAAAAAGAAATATTTGATTTGTCCTTTGCCAATCAGGAAAGGGCAAAAAGAGTTCTTATGAGTTCTGGTATAGCCAATGTCTGGGAACAGAATGGTTGCCGTGTTAATCTCATCGGCTCCTTGCGTATGGGATTATTGGCTTCCCATAAAGATATTGACTTACACGTCTATTCAAAAGACATAACTGAAGAGAGTAGTTTTGCTATTGCCGCGCAGATAGCAAGGCTACCGAATGTTATTGAAATTAAGTGTATCAACGGACTTCATACTGACGAACATTGCATCGCATGGCATATCTTCTATAAGTATGAAGAAGATATATGGCAGATTGATGTGATCCATATAGAAGAGGGAACAGAATATGATGGTTTTTTTGAACGAATGGCTGACAGAATCACGGAAGTGATGACAGTAGACCAGAAAGAAAGAATCCTAAAGTTGAAATTCGAGACACCGCCCGATAAAGGTTATCATGGGGTGGAATACTATGAGGCTGTGATAGGTAATGGAATATCAAATATGAAAGAATTCGAAGACTGGGTTACTGAACACCGAAAAAAGCCTATGTATTATTGGATTCCGTAGAAATGGTCTGCCAAGTCCCGGAAATATGAGTCTGTGATAAGCTGACAAGGAACGAAGGTGGATTATCACTGTCTCGCCCTGTGGACTGCTATACCAGTGGAAAGTGAATGTGCGATCGTAAAGTCCACTCACAGCAACGGCGAAAAGAACACGGATAAACGGTAAAAAGTCTCAGAGGTATAGAGCTCCGCTCACCTCAGAGGCGTTGCCGGTTGTCGGTGTTCCGACGTTGCCTATAGGCGTATGCGGTAGGCAGATGTCAGTGCTTGCACCGTCATCTGCTGACGGCATAACGCCGAAACCCACTCAGACCGCTCATCCTCTTTCCACTTTTTTCCTTTTTGATATATTACACCCTTTAGGGTATAATACAAATGCAATACAATTATTTTATACCCTTTATGGTGTAGTTTGGAATATTTTTATTATCTTTGCACCCCAAAGGGTATATTATGACTGAATTAAGCAAATATGTAAAGGAGAAGCGTAAGGAATATGGACTTACGCAGGTTGATCTATCCCAGAAATCAGGAGTAGGTCTGCGATTTGTGCGTGAGCTGGAACAAGGAAAAGAAACTCTCAGACTTGATAAGGTAAATCAGGTTTTGGCATTATTTGGCTCTGAAATGGTTCCCGGTAAAAAGATTGAATCATGAAACGGGCAAAGGTATTTATCAATTCCACGTTAGCCGGAATCCTGACAGAAGATGACATGGGCTATGAATTCCGCTATGATCCTGATTTTCTAAAATCAGATAAGGCAGAAGCCGTAAGTCTTACCCTCCCACTTACAGAAAAGGCTTATAGAGATAAGGTATTGTTTCCATTCTTTGACGGGGTATGACTTGTTGTCAACGACCATTGTAATGCCGGATGATGATGAGGAACTTGCCTTGACCCTCAATGGAAAGAAGAAAAAGATTAAAAGGGAGGATTTTGAAAAGGCAATGCGTGACAGCGGCATGGATGAAAAAGCCATTGCTAACGTCTTCACAAAGTTCTCAAAGGCACTTCCCAGATGGACAGAGCTCATAAACGAATCATTCCTGCCGGTTGAAATGCGCGAAACGCTTCAGACTTTGATAAGCCGGATGGCAACTCGCGCAAGACTTATTAACCCATGAATTCAAAAGAGTTAAAATGAACACTCGGACTTATGGGAACGGAGAAGATTTTGTAATTCTGCATATAGGGAGTAGAGGTTTCCTACGGTGATTGATAGACTAAAAACACTGATTTTCACGCCAAATGTGACAAATGTCCCACTGACTATCAGATATTTTTCGTAAATTTGCGATATAAAGTTAATGGACTTATGAAGAAGCAACTTATTACAATATTTACACTTACAATGTCCGCAGTCGTAGGCAATGTTATGGCAGCGGAAAATATAGATTCTCTTTCATATGCCTACGGCTATCAGTGCACCTTAGCTACGATGGCTGGTGAAAACGAGCTAATGCAGAGTGAACCGGATTTCAGAGACTTTATACGCGGTCTTGAAGAAAACATTGGCTGTATGACTCAGATGAACGACTCGTCATATATGGTGTCTTACTCGCTTGGTGCGATGGAGGCCATATTTATGACTGACGGTATGAATAATAAGAAGAATGAGGATTTGCCACCGTTCTCCTGTATCATTTCCGGACTACGCAAGGTTGGAGATGGTAATATTTCTTTGCCCACAGACACAATTGCCGCGATGGATTTCATCAATCAGCACAACAAGGATGGCGAACGGGCTGCAGACCTTGACGAAGATATAAGGTGTCGTTTCTTCACTTCATACGGTATAATGAAAGCATACCAGCCTGGACTTCAGGAATATATCAATGGGCTTAAACCGGGAACGCACTACAAAGAAAACCGGCAGGCATTTGCTACCGGAATGGCAGATATTCTAGAAGCATACACCGAGCTACCTGAGTCGGCATATGATATGGGACGTTATATCTCCCTTTCTATGAGGGTGAACGCGGTCGAGAACTTTCCTGTAGATTGTAGCTCGTTTGTGGCGGGGGCGAAGGCTTCGCTCGGTCTTGGAGAACAAATCATACCGCGTGATGAAGTGGAAGAAATCTTCAACAGACAATTTGAGCATCAAGTTGATGAAACAGGCGGAATTGACTATTAAGCCAATTTTGAAAAAGTCGGTGACATTAACGGGATATCTATGTCTACGCCGAGAGTCAACCAACAGATCTCCGGCGGCCGCTGTGCCATAACCGGTTTGATACCCGAAGAAATCAACCTGCCGTTCAAGAATGCTGAAAAAGTAGTTAATCAGAAGCTTTCTGACACAATAGATGTTATTGAGATAGATTATTGACGTTAAGAGCCATGGAAGAACTGCAGATTAATATAATCCCGATTTATTCCCGTCGCCTCTTTAAAAACAATTGGCTATGAAAATTCAGAATAAATTTATAAAAATAATATTTGGATCTCAATACTTCCGACCCCAAAATAATAAAGTTACCGACTTATAAATTCCTTGTTTAATGAAACTGACCGATAAACCGAATTGGATTGCGATACAATACTTTTGTGTGTTGTTTCTTACCTTCTGCTTTGTAGGGCTAATAGTAAGCGATTTTTTATTCATATGGTTTATTGTTTTATTAATTTGGTTGTTTATTCCGGCTGTAATCGTTGCGTGCATATCATTTATTAGTTCGCTAATATGTAACAGCAGGCATAAGAAAATACTGTTAATATTGAACGTAATCAATATTCTCTTGTTTTTACTCCCTTTTATTAATCCGTCCAGTAAATGTGATGCCGATATAATGGAAAACCATTACACCGAATATGGTGGACGCATGGAGCAGATATATCGTAATCTTTATGATAAAATCACTCCCGGGTGTTATGTGCATATTGAATTTGAGCATGGCGATGTGTCTATGTTCCATTTCTCAAAAGGTAATGGTGAGGTGGAATCCAACTGGGATCCGAGTGAAGAAAAGATTGATTCATTGCTCACACAGAGCGGACTCGACAGAAAATCTTTAGCCTGGCTGGAAAAAGAGTTGGATAATATAGGCTGTATTTCTATTTCCATGCAGACAGTTTTGGATGATTCTTTTAGTATAGGCTTCCGACGTATTGGAATGGGAATGTATTCTTTCCGATTTTATGACCACCCTCTATCTCCTGAAGAACAGGATAGCATAAACGCCGATCCATGCCTGATAGTGTATAATGATTCAACTATTTTCGAGTATAGCAGTGGTGCTTTTGGTTCGCTGAATTTTCCTGGAAAGGAGGAATATCTGAAAAAGAAAATACAGATAAATTATGGAATTGATTGATAAAAGATTTTGGATTGCGTGGCTTATTCTCCTTCTATTGGATATGGCGAGTTGCATGGCTGAATGCTGGAGCGAGGATACAGCGTTGCTTGGAGTGACTTATGCGCTGTCACTTTTATCGACATGGCTATGTCACAGAGTTAGACCGAGAACTGCATTTGTCAACCTGATTGTAATGATCGCCTATAATGTCATATTGAGTTATAATCTCGTCTTTAATAGTCAATATGGAGCCGGGCTGACATGGTGGTTCCTTACATTATTACTGAATACCCTTCAATCCTTCTCATTGCTGTCATATATTCTAATTATTCGATTTAGAAATTCCAAACAACTTTAATGCTGACTTTCAGTCCCGAAAAGGCAAGTCTGTGATAAGCCGACAAGGAACGAAGGAGTATTTTCCCTGTCTTGGCTACCGAAATCTTATATAGAAATTTCTCGATTGAAGAATATTAGAATTGTATGAGATTGTTTATGCCAAGTTCTCCTTCTATGTCAGTTTGTTCAAAAATAATCTAAATGTGACAAATGTCACACTCGATATCAAATACTTTAAGTAACTTTGCCTTTTAACATAGAATTGTCTCATGGAAAAGCAAAGATCTAACATAGTTGATAATGCGCGGCATCGTTTGCAGCAGCTCCGCGTCCGTTCCCTTGCCGGAAAAGCCATTGCTCTCGCTGGGATCTCGGGAGGTATGATCCTCATGTTGGGTTGCTGCGGTACGGGATTTTTCAAGCAGCCCTACGAAACTTTACAAGGAGGTGTAATACTTAAAGAAGAGTGCGATAGCATTGATGAGGATGGTAAACTGCCTTCTCATGACCTCGCCGGCGTGCAAGAAGTGTTCACCGCGTCTGAAATGTCGAAGCATACCATGCTCTTCGCAAATCTCTCTCCAGAAAGAGAAATCGAGCGCTTCCTCGAATGCATTGAACTGTGCCATACGGATACAATATTATTAAATTTAAGTTCCGAAAGTTCAACTTAATGATTATAGGTTATAGGGTTAAAAGGTTATTTTAGAATTGTGAAAAACTATCCTGAATATAAAATCTCATACCTTTATTATAACCCTTTAACCTAATAACCTTATAACCCTCAACTTACGCTTGCGAAAATTGAATTATCCCGTATTCTCAGATCTATCAGTCTCTCCTTAAGCCGTGGTAATCATTGCATTGTTGACGGATTCAGTATCCGTCACGTCGCATTTTACAGGAAAGCATTTCACTCCATATTTGAGACTTATCTCTTCTGCTAATGCTTCGAGTTTCTCTACCCTTCTTGCCGTGATGACTACATCAGCGCCTTGCTCTGCAAATCCTTTTGCCATCTGTGCTCCCTGGCCACTGCTTGCTCCGGACACGACGGCAATTCTTCCTTTTAAACAAAACATGATTTATAACTTTTTTTTATTGGGTTATATGTTTTAGATTACATAAATTCTATAATTATTACTGCTTGTTCTGCTCAAGCCATTTCAGACGCCGCGCATCCGGAAGATGCTTCACTTTAAACTCATCAAACCTGACTTTAAAGCCTTCTCCATCCGGACTTGCTCCCATCAAGCCCACTCGTAACGGATGATTGTCTTGCATCCATGCATTGCGCATCATGACATATTCTTTTCCATCGAATGAATAGAACACCTCAATGGCATCAAGTCTCCTTATCGCCTTGATATAGACGTACTCTAACGGGCGGTCAAGTTTGATTACGCTCCAGTCGCTTGTGTGGTGTGTCACAACAACACTCAGATTGTACTTCCCATCCACAAATTCAATACCGGCCTTGATATAATTCTCATGGTCGAGTCTGATCATTAATCCGGCTTGATCAAATCTGGCTTTATAATTACCTGTAATCTTTACAGTGACCTCAAATTCTCCTCCATATTCTCCATAATAGAATGGAGCGTCGTCGACAGTGAATCCATAATGGGATATACGCCAGTAATCAGTCTGCGGCGTAACGTACATTTCAAGAGAATTACCGTTAAGTTTCCAGTTCTCCGGCTCATTATACCATTGCATCTTATTCCATGTTTTGGCCAACGGGATTGAGAGTAGACCGATCGGCATTAAAGTTATACTTATTGCTTTTTCTAATATAAACGCTTCTTGAATGTTCTTTATTTTTTAGAATAGTTTGTTTTTCTCATCACAATTGTCTACCTTTGTGTAAAATTTACGACCTTGAGCTTTTTTGTTATATGTCGAAATATAAAAGTTTATTACCTTACATAATTCTTGTTGTCTCCTTTTTGTGTGACTTCGCTTCTTTGAATGCTCAATCACCGGGTGTTCACCTTAATAATAAAATAGATATGGAATCTTTAAATTATCCTGACAGAGACTATCTGTTCATCGTGGAGCACGATGATGGAAGTTTTGCTCTAAGCTTCAACATAGAGGATGATGACATACTTGCTCTGGGCGAAGAAATGAACGAAGTGAGGAATGAGGCCTATATGAACGGCTACAACTGGGAGGCCTTTATAAATTACTATCTTGCCGCAAATGCTCCGGAAGTTTGTAAAGGTATGGAAACCGATTCTGAAGCCGGCACTTATGTCGTTTATTATGAAGATGGAGCGTCAAACTGTGAGAAAGTCAAACGTCTTGCCGACATCATCATTTCTTTGGTAGAAAACAAAGAAGAAATATTCAAGATTCTTCGCGAGCATGGCGATGAAATAGAATGGGACTGACATCTTGAGGGATTTTAGTATCTTCACTGCCTGTAAGAAATTGGATATGGACTTGGAGTCTTTATTTGCCAGAAGGATTGGGATGAGTGACATCAATATCGTTGTGGAATGGTCTCGGACTGATCCGTGTGACCTCGATAATATTTGGAAGCTTACTCATAGTAAAGATAGGAGAGTATCCGCCAATGCTCTTTGGGTTATGACGCATCTTCCTGAATCCGATAGAGATTGGTTGATTTCGCTGCAGGATGAAATGATTGATATGCTTCTTGCGGAGCAAGATACATCTAAAAGGAGAATGCTTCTTCAGTTACTTCGCGAACAAGATTTTAACCCTGAGGAAATGAGAACGGATCTGCTCGATTTCTGTCTCTCCAAAATCAACTCGGAATGCGAACCTTATGCAATAAGATGCTTCAGTATCTATGTGGCTTTCAAAATGTGTCGCCACTATCCGGAACTCATTTCAGAATTAGAACAGCATCTCGATATAATGTCAAAACAGCCATTATCTCCGGGACTGAAATCTGCGTTACGTCAGACCAAAACTAAAATCTCGAAATTAAAAATTTCATGTCAGCCACCAATCTTGGGAAGAGTATTATGAATGGGCTTGATTCTTTAACCGGATATGCTTTATCCTTCCTTCTTGGTGTAGATGAAGCGGGCGAGGCCGTAGAT
>JAIDSM010000095.1 GCA_029061225.1 Muribaculaceae bacterium | reverse complement strand
CTTAAGGAGAACGAAAAATGGATATCAATATCAAACCTCTCATGACTGAAAAGGCTACCGCCCTCAGCGAAAAGGAGAATTGCTACGTATTTGCCGTATCTCCCGAAGCCAACAAGTTTCAGATCAAGGATCTTGTAGAGAAACTCTACAACGTCCGCGTGACTAACGTGAGCACTTGCGTATACGCAGGAAAGCGTAAACAGCGTTACACCCGCACAGGCATCATCCGTGGCCAGCGTCCCGCTTACAAGAAAGCATACGTGACTGTGGCCGACGGTCAGACTATTGACTACTACAGCAACATCTAAAAGAAATGGCAGTTAAAAAATTCAAGCCCACTACTCCGGGCCAAAGGCACAAGATTATCGGTGTGTTCAAGCGCGAAGAGTTCCTCGGCCTCGACGCTGAAGGAAAGAAGATCGTGCGTAAATCCACTGCTAACGCACCGGAAAAGTCTCTTACCGTTGGAAAGCGTTCCACCGGCGGTCGCAACTCAAGCGGAGCTCTCAGCGTTCGCTATCGTGGTGGCGGCCACAAGAGAAAATTGCGTCTCATCGATTTCAAACGTAACTACGACAATGTCGAGGCCGTAGTGAAGAGCATCGAGTATGATCCCAACAGATCAGCCAACATCGCGCTCCTTTACTATGTAGACGGCTCTAAGGCTTACATCATCGCCCCCAACGGCCTTGAAGTTGGCCAGAAGGTTGTCAGCGGCGAAGACGTGGCTCCCGAAGTGGGAAACACTCTTCCCCTCGCGAAGATCCCCGTAGGTACGCTGATCCATTGTATCGAACTCCGCCCCGGTCAGGGTGCCGCTATGGCTCGCTCTGCCGGCGCGTTCGCTCAGCTGACTTCTCGTGAAGGAAATTACGCTATCATCAAGCTTCCTTCAGGTGAAACTCGCAAAGTGCTCCTTACATGCCGCGCTACTGTCGGCGTTGTCGGAAACTCCGACCACGCTCTCGAGCAGTCTGGTAAGGCTGGCCGCAGCCGCTGGCTCGGTCGTCGCCCCCACAACCGCGGTGTCGTTATGAACCCTGTCGATCACCCGATGGGTGGTGGTGAAGGTCGCCAGTCTGGTGGTCATCCCCGTAGCCGTACAGGTCTTTACGCTAAAGGTCTTAAGACCCGCAACAAGAAGAAGCACTCTTCGAAGTACATCATTGAAAGACGTAAGAAGTAATCTCCTAAATCAAGACATCAACTATGAGTCGTTCATTAAAGAAAGGACCTTTCATCAGCGTCAAGCTCGAAAAGAAGGTAGCTGCTATGGAAGAGTCCGGCAAGAAGTCGGTCATCAAGACATGGAGCCGCGCTTCCATGATCTCCCCCGATTTCGTCGGCCACACTTTCGCCGTGCATAACGGCAACAAGTTTATCCCTGTCTATGTCACTGAAAACATGGTGGGCCATAAGCTTGGAGAATTTGCCCTCACCCGCACATTCCGCGGCCATGCCGGCAATAAGAAGAAATAAGGCCACTCATCATAAATAGTTTTTAATACAATGGGTTTAAGAAAAAGAGAAGCAGCCGACGCTATTAAGGCTGCGCGCAAATCCGAATATTTCGCTAAGCTGCGCAATGTCCCTTCCTCGCCCCGTAAGATGCGTCTCGTCGTAGACATGGTGCGTGGTCAGGAAGCCTTCAAAGCACTCGGCATACTGAAATTTTCAAATAAGGAAGCTGCCCGTCGCGTAGAGAAGCTCCTTCGCTCCGCTATCGCTAACTGGGAAGAGAAAAACGGTCGCAAGGCTGAGGCCGGCGAGCTCTACGTGAAGACTATCTTCGTAGACTGCGCTCCGATGCTTAAGCGTCTCCGCCCGGCTCCGCAGGGCCGCGGTTACAGAATTCGCAAACGCTCCAACCACGTGACTGTGTTCGTGGATACTTTAAACAACGATAAATAATCTGCAAGATGGGACAGAAAGTTAATCCGATAAGCAACCGTCTCGGTGTCATCCGCGGTTGGGACTCAAACTGGTTTGGCGGTAAGAAATACGGCGAGACTCTTCTCGAGGACTCGAAGATCCGTAAATATCTCCGCACTCGTCTTGCAAAGGCAAGCGTTTCTAAGATCATCATCGAGCGTACGCTTAAGATGGTCACCGTCACTGTCTGCACCTCTCGCCCCGGTATGATCATCGGCAAGGGCGGTAAGGATGTCGATGCTCTTAAGGAAGAACTTAAGAAGATCACTGACAAGGACGTTCAGATCAACATCTATGAAATCAAGCGTCCCGAACTCGACGCTGAGATCGTTGCTACCAACATCGCACGCCAGATCGAAGGCAAGGTGGCTTACCGCCGTGCTGTAAAGATGGCTATCGCTTCTACAATGCGTATGGGTGCAGAGGGTATCAAGATCCAGGTGTCCGGCCGTCTCAACGGTGCTGAAATGGCTCGCTCTGAAATGTTCAAGGAAGGTCGTACTCCGCTCCACACACTCCGCGCAGATATCGACTACGCCCTCGTAGAGGCGCTCACTAAGGTGGGTATCATCGGTATCAAGGTGTGGATCTGCCGTGGTGAGGTCTATGGCAAGAAGGAACTCACTCCTTCTTACGCTATCGGACAGAAAGAGGCAGGCCGTCCGGCTCGCGAAGACCGTCGCCGTGGCGGTTTCCGCAACAAGAAAAACAACAATCGTTAATAAAGTAGACTCAGAATAATATGTTACAACCTAAGAAAACCAGATTCCGCCGTTCGCAGAAGGGCAGAATGAAAGGCGAGGCTCAGCGTGGCAACCAGCTCGCTTTCGGATCGTTTGGCATCAAGACTCTCGAGTCTAAATGGATCACCGGCCGCCAGATCGAGGCCGCCCGTATCGCGGTGACTCGCTACATGCAGCGTCAGGGTCAGATCTGGATCCGCATATTCCCCGACAAGCCTATCACTAAGAAGCCGGCCGAAGTGCGAATGGGTAAAGGTAAAGGTAACCCCGAAGGTTTCGTGGCGCCTGTGACTCCCGGACGTATCCTTATCGAAGTGGAAGGCGTACCATACGACGTGGCTAAGGAAGCTCTCCGCCTTGCGGCTCAGAAACTTCCGGTGACTACCAAGTTTATCGTTCGCCGCGACTACGATCCCGCTCAGACCGTCTGATTCCGGAACTCCGGCGCAGCCTGAGGATTGACGGTCATCGACCGTTTCCGAAGGCTCAGACGTCAGAATATAAAACAGGTAGGGGAGTGCCCCGTGTCCGCACAGGGCATTCCCCCCTTTTTTTCGGAAATCGCCGAATTTTTTTATTCAAGTAGGCAATATTTCCGGCATTCCGACGTTTATACTACTTGGATATGCCATCAAAAGCATCCATATAAATATCATAACAAAACAATGAAAAAGGAAGAAATCAAGGAATTAAGCATTCAGGAACTGAAGGCCCAGATCGAGGCCGCAGAGAAGGCTTATCGTGAATTGAAAGTAACGCACGCGATCTCTCCTATCGACAATCCCGCCAAGATCACTAAGGATCGCCGCGATATCGCTCGATTGAAGACTGTGCTGCGTCAGAAGGAACTCGCAGAGGCTTCCGCAAAGTAATAATCCCGTCTAACAAATCAGAACAATGGAAGAAAAGAGAAATCTGAGAAAAGAAAGAATTGGGGTTGTTTCCAGCAACAAGTGCGACAAGACCATCACTGTCGAAATCAAGTGGAAGGAGAAACACCCGATCTATGGCAAGTTTGTCAACAAGACTAAGAAATATCACGCTCACGACGAAAACAACGAGTGCTCTGTAGGTGATACCGTCCGCCTCATGGAGACCCGACCCCTGAGCAAGACCAAGAGATGGAGACTTGTAGAAATCATCGAAAAAGTTAAGTAATCATGATACAGACAGAATCACGCCTCACAGTAGCTGACAACAGCGGAGCGAAAGAAGCTCTCTGCATCCATGTCCTCGGCGGTACTGGCCGTCGTTACGCTTCGGTAGGTGATATCATCGTTGTCACCGTCAAGAGCACAATCCCTTCTTCCGACGTGAAGAAAGGTACAGTCTCCAAGGCTGTAGTTGTGAGAACCAAGAAGGAAATCCGCCGTCCCGACGGCAGCTATATCCGTTTCGACGATAACGCTTGCGTTCTTCTTAACAATGCAGGTGAAATTCGCGGAACTCGTATCTTCGGCCCCGTTGCCCGTGAGCTCCGCAACACCAACATGAAGATCGTGTCGCTCGCTCCCGAAGTACTTTAAATCATCAATCAGACTTAAATTATGTCAAAACTTCATATTAAGAAAGGTGACACTGTCTATGTCAATGCCGGCGACGACAAGGGCAAGACAGGACGTGTACTCGAGGTCCAGGTGAAGAAGAACCGTGCTATCGTAGAAGGCGTCAATATAGTGTCAAA
>JAIDSM010000094.1 GCA_029061225.1 Muribaculaceae bacterium | reverse complement strand
CTAAGCTTGTAAAGGAACTCTTTGGCTTGGCGGCAGATGTCGCTTAGCCGATATCTAATTTTTTAACGAACTATTGTATAAATAATTATATAAAAATGAAAAAGTTTGTGTTTATTTCATTGACAATAGTTTTTGTCGCGACTTCTTCGGTTGCACAGAATGCAGATATAAAGGTCAGCTATGATGCATATTTCCAGAGGGTTGACAATGGCAAAGCATATGAAAAGAATCAATATGTTCTTCTTGCAAACGCTGCTGAGTCTAAGTTCTACTCACCAATGACTGAATATATTGATTCCCTGAAATCCTCACCAAAAGGAGCCGCAAAGCTCAAGAATCAAACGGGGGCTGCCGTAAATGCAGGGAAGTTAGAAGCAATGCCTCAAAGAGACGGAAGTTATTATATTGTAAAGTCGTTTAAGGACAGCAATATGAGGAGTTACGATTCAACATCGATGGAGCTCTTCTATTATGATGAGTCTCCTGATGGTTGGGAATGGGAAATATCTAATTCAACAAGAACGGTCTTGGGATATGAGTGCATAAAAGCCGTCTCTGATTATCATGGCAGGAAATGGGAGGCATGGTTCTCACCTGAAATACCTATCCCAAATGGTCCTTGGAAACTCCATGGGCTTCCCGGTCTCATTCTTGAGGCTTCTGCCGACGGTGGAAAATATTCTTTCATACCAACGGGGTTGGAACAGACTTCCAAGCCAATCCGTCCGGTTTTTAATGCGGATGCTTACGAGAAAACGGATCGGCTCAGTTTTCTAAAGGCAAAGAGCTCATATATCAATAATCCTGCTGGAATGATAAACGCACAGTTAGGCGTAACTATACCGCGTGAAGTCCAAGAGCGGATGTTCAAAAAAGACTCATCTTTCGACTTAATTGAGACAGACTATCACTGATATACGTATCTATTTTTGAGCAATATGAGAGATAACAGAGTAAAAGACTTTTTTTATCCCGGAAACGCTGTGCATGGTGAACCCGATTACGGGCTTGCTGAAAATTTCGTGCGTACAGCTGAGGCATTTGCCAACACCACTTATCAGAGCGTCTATATCATCGACTATTTCCGCAAGAACTTCCTGTATGTGTCGCCCAATCCACTTTTTCTTTGTGGAATGTCGGCTGACGCTGTAAAAAGCGAGGGTTACCAGTTCTATATAGATCATGTCCCGGCTGATGAAGTGGAAATGCTGCTTGAGATAAACAAGGTCGGATTCTCGTTCTTCAACGATATTCCTTTGGAGGAAAAGTTGAAATACACAATCTCCTACGATTTCCATTTGGTAAACGGACGTGAGAAAATACTCATCAACCATAAGCTGACAGCCCTTGCCTGTCAGCCTGACGGTTCTGTTTGGCTTGGACTGTCGGTGGTATCCTTATCAACTCATTCCAACCCAGGACACATAACGATGCACTGCCGTGGTCAATCGGAATACTGGGAATATGATTTGGACTTCCACTGCTGGGAGAAGCGCACTACGCCAATGTTAAATGAGACAGAGAAGGAGATATTGACACTTTCCATGCAGGGATTGACGATAAACGACATCGCAGAAAGAATCCATAGGGCTGTTGATTCAGTCAAGTCTGCACGTCGCAGACTGTTCGAGAAGTTAGAGGTCAATAATATTTCAGAGGCAATTTCTTACGCTACTAATTACAAACTTATCTAACTCAACTTTCGCTTGCTCTTTTATTATCACGCAAAGGCGCAAAGGGGCAGAGTTTCAATGCTTTGTGGAGCTTCGCGACTCCGTAATGGCAAGCTCGCAATGATTGCGGCCTGCTGCTCATCGGCCGGAGCGCGCAGAGAAAGCTATGCAACTTTTGAGTTCAGACCCTTGAACTCCAATGAATTAGAACAAGAAAAACTTAAATTATCTAATTCAAGTTCGTCAGTACACTTCAAAGGTTATAGATTATAAACCCCATACGTCCGATCGCCTGGGCAATCAACCCAGCAGATTCTTTACCTATGATCGCAACCTTCGTAGCGATGATTCTTTTTTTCAAATCGGTTGAAAGTACTCCTAAAATTTCGATAAGTTCATTTATATAGGGCAGAATTATCCTTTTTCTTCCGAAAAACATGTACACTTTTGTGTGCAAATATTTCGTTGTTCTCAGATTATGAATACTTTATCCTCATTTGCACACTTTTGTGTGCAGGGAGTTTGGTTAAAATTGAGTAATTTTGAAAAAAAAATTAATTTTCAAATTATGAGAAATAATAGAGTAAAGGAGTTTTTTACCTACGAAACCGTTGGAGGCGAACCCGAATACGGGCTTGCCGAAAATGTCGTGCGTACAGCCGAGGCATTTGCTAATACCACATATCAGAGTGTCTATATCATCGACTATTTCAAGCGGAACATAAAAATAACAATACTGTAAATTATGAAAAGAGTAAATTTGAGAATTATACTTTCCTTGATGTTGATTATGACGTGTGTTTCCAATATGGTTGCCCTTTCAGGAAGGTGGCGCGGGGATATTGCCGTTGGTCCGGCCAAAGTGCCGTTGGTATTCAACTTCAAAGTGAATGATGCGGGTGTAACCGAAGTAGCCTTGGATTCACCACAACAAAATGTCAAGGACCTCTCTGCTGAGGTTAAATATTGTGAAGGAGACAGTGTAGCGGTTGAATGCAAGATGATAGGTGCCGCTTATTCGGGTAAAGTAATTGGAAACGAAATAAAAGGAACCTTCTCTCAACGAGGGATTAATCTTCCGCTTAACCTTTCTCAAGAGCTACCTTTGTCAGAGAGACGACCGCAGACTCCCGTACCTCCATTCCCTTACGAGGTAAAAGATACTGTCTTCACCTCCTCTGACGGCACAATTCTCGCCGGAACACTTACCATTCCTGCCAATTCCATTGGTAAAAAACCTACCATCGTGGTGATGGTTACGGGTAGTGGACCACAAAACCGAGACGAAGAAATCTTTGAACACCGTCCATTCGCTGTAATTGCTGACTATCTTGCAAGAAATGGAATTGCATCGTTCCGTTATGATGACCGTGGCATTGCTTCATCGAAAGGATATTTTGCGAAAGCTACCATTAATACGTTTAAAAGTGATGCAGAAAGCGCCTTGAATTTTGTAAAGACTTTTCCAGAGTTTGGGAAAGCCGGAATTCTCGGGCATTCTGAAGGAGGTTCTCTCGCCTCTCTGATAGCTTCAGAAGGTAAACCCGATTTTATTGTTTCACTTGCAGGAATGGTTATATCCGCTAAAGAAACCCTGATAGCTCAAAATATGCTTACACTTGAACAATGGGGAATCTCTGGAGAGCAGAAAGATGCATCTTTAAAGCTTATTGAAAAATTATTTGATACTATCATAGATCAATACAACCAAGGTATCTCCACTCCTATTGATCTTGAACGGCTATGCAAAGATAATTCCATAGAAGTACCTACATTGGTTCTTGAATCTATTAAACATAACAACGCAATGCGCTCAGGATATTTTGACAGTCTTGTAAGTCTTGATCCTACCAACGCTCTGAAAAAAATAAAATGCCCCGTATTGGCTATTAACGGAAGTATTGATACCCAAGTTGATGCCGAGAAGAATCTTGCCGCTTTCAAACAGTATGTACCTACTGCACAAATCAAAAGGATGGAAGGACTTAATCACCTGATGCAGCATGCCAATACAGGGGAAACAACAGAATATGCTGAAATAAAAGAAACTATTTCACCGGAAGTTCTTCAGATTATATCAGATTTTATAACAAAACAATAATAGATTTATATATGTGCAAAATATAAGCGTAACAGACAATTAACATGAACTACGGATATGGTAAAAGTCAACAATACGGAGAATCCTCTGTTGATTTATCACTTTGTAAGGAAATGTTTGAGAAATTCGGTAGGCGTCGGCTGATTGGTTTTGGCGAATACTTTGCGCGCTCAGGCGAAGTGATGGAATATGCCGGGTGGATTGTTTCGGGTGGTTTCAAATATTCCTTCACGTCTTCTGACGAAAACAATAAGGTTATTGGCTTTGCCCTCGGTGATTCACTTCTGATAGACTATGAGAGTGTGATGCACTCCACCAAAATGCGGACGGACATTATTGCTCTGGAAGATTCGGAGGTAATCGTAATTCCTGCAAAGATTATGCGAGAAAAGCTGAATGGTGATTATGAACTTAACATGAACCTGATGATGGGACTGTTTGAGCTGCTGTATGATCAGTTTGTGGAATTTAGTAACCAAAACCCAGCACTAAGGTATCATAAATAACACAACTTTCGCATGCTCTTTTATTATCACGCAAAGGCGCAAAGGGGCAGAGTTTCAATGCTTTGTGGAGCTTCGCGACACGGTTTTGGGAAGCTCGCAATGATTGCAGCCTGCTTCGCATCGGCAGGAGCTCGCAGAGCAAGCTACGCATTTTTTAAACTATGAATATTGAACTACATTTAAATAGAACAAGCGAAACTAAAATTGTTTTATTTACTGACCAGAGAGATTATGAAAATATGATTAGTCCTTTGTAGAAGAAACAAAAGATATGAATAGATATTCTAAATTCTTATTTTACTTTCTATTGATATATTCCTCATTTTGTGCATATTCACAGAATGATAGAAAATTTACTGCCTCATTGTCAGGAGGAATATATGTCAATAACGAAC
>JAIDSM010000093.1 GCA_029061225.1 Muribaculaceae bacterium | reverse complement strand
CATTCCGAACAGAGAAGTTAAACCTTGTAACGCCGATGGTACTGCGAAAGCGGGAGAGTAGGTAATCGCCGCCTTAAAGACTTAATCTTGAAATAAAGATTAAGTCTTTTTTTCATTATCATTAGGCGGTTGGGAAACCGCCAACCCATGGGCTACGCAGTCACTGTAAAGGCACGAGGCGGTTAGAAACAGCCTTCCCATTCACTTTTCTATTGTTTAATGTTTTAATGCCATGAAAGTATTTAGGATATTGTCGCTTGCAGCTATTATTGCTTCTGCCGGTGTCGCTCCCGCTGATAACGTTAAGTCGTGGAGTGCTGATAACGGTAACGGGACTTATACGAATCCGCTATTTTATGATGAGTTCTCAGATCCGGATGTGATCAGAGTGGGTGAGGATTATTATCTTGCCGGAACTACCATGCACAGTGTTCCCGGACTGGTGATCCTTCACTCCAAGGATCTCGTTAACTGGGAAAACGTGTCTTATTGCTTCGATCGCTTCGATTTTGAGGATGATGCTTTTTCTCTTAAGAACGGTAGGGAGATCTACGGGCAGGGAATATGGGCTCCCTGTATACGCTATAACGAAGGGAAATTCTATCTCTTCAGCAATATCAACGGCAAGGGACTGCAATGCTTCACGAGCGATAAAATCGAAGGTCCGTGGAAACATTCCAATATGCAGGGGAATATCTATGACCTCGGTGTTATCTTTGACGATGACGGCAAGATCTATGCCGTACACGGATATGATGAAGTGAAGTGTACGGAACTTAAGCCGGACATGTCCGGACCGGTTGAGGGGACAGAGACTGTCATCATTCCTAAAGGATCCGGAGTAGGGGAAGGTCACCATATCTATAAGGTCGACGGGAGATACTACATAGTATCTGCGGACTATGCTCCTAACGGGCGCCTCACATGCTCAAGGGCCGACAATATACGCGGCCCGTATGAGACTCGGGTAATCACTGCAGACGAGACTTTCGGTTACCACATGCCTCCAATGACCAGCATCAGAGGCCGAATCATGCCCGACACGCATCCGGTCAGCGTCAACATGCCGAATCCTGACCAGACAGGAGCATGCAATATCCATCAGGGTGGCATCGTCAGCACACCCGACGGACAGTGGTGGGCGCTTCAGATGCAGGATTTCCATTCCCTTGGCCGCACGACTTGTCTTGTGCCGGTGACATGGAAAGACGGATGGCCGATGATAGGACTTGAAGGAAACCTTGGACGCGCTCCCCGTACGTGGCTGAAGCCTGAGACGGCAGCCCGAGACACAGAATCCATCCATGCTCCATATGAACGCAACGAGGATTTCAACGGCAAGACACTCGGCAGGGTGTGGCAGTGGAACCATAATCCGGACGACAGCAAATGGAAACTGAACAAGGGTCGTCTACGTCTGAACACAATGCCTGCAGACCAGCTTATGTGGGCTCGCAATACTCTTACCCAGCGAGCCATCGGACCGGAATCAGACGTGACGGTGGAACTCTATCTTTCAGGCATGAAGGACGGGGACGTGGCCGGACTCTGCAACATCAATGTGCCATGCAGCTGGATAGGAGTGGTGAAGGATGGTGGCAACCTGACGCTACGCCGATTCGAACAGCTGAAGAACGATACCCTCGACATAGAGCTTCCGGCAAAGACCGACAGGATATGGCTTCGTCTGCACGGCGATTATGACGTAGACAGGGCCCGCTACTGCTATTCAACCGACGGAACAAATTTCAAGCCTCTCGGAGATGACATGACGCTCAGTTATCAGCTTATCACCTTCCAGGGATCACGACCGGGACTTTTCGCATTCAACAAGAATGGAAAGAACGGCGGGTATGCTGAATTCGACAACTTCACCGTAGATGAGCTTAAAGCGGACCGCAGCGGAAATATACCGTTGGGAAAGAAAGTGCATATCATCAATCTCGCCACCGGACGTCCGATGCATGCGACACCTCACGGCATTGTGCATGACACAGCTTTCGGAACAAGAAATCCACAGACAGAATTCAATGTGATAGACCGAGGCAACGGCAAGGTGATCCTCCAGACGGGTGACGGCAGATATGTCTTCACGGCCGGAGAAGGTCTTCCGGGTGACGTACGTCTGACGACAGATGAGTCAAAAGCAGAGGAGTTTATGTGGCAGGATTATCTGGATAAGGAATTCATGCTGATGTCTATGCGTACGCATAAATATATCGGGAAGAGTCCGACTACGGGGAGTCCCTATTCGATGGATTTCGTGGGATCTGATCCGGCGAGACGGAACGGGGCCGTTTTCAGATGGGAGGAGTGAATTAATGCATAATGCATAATTCATAATTAGGCTACGCAGCGGAGGGGACGCGCGGAGACAAGGCTTGGTTACAAAAAAATTTCGGCCGCACTGGGATTATTCTTCAGTGCGGCCGCTTTAGGTATAGTAAAAATGTATTAAGGTGATGAGTTAAGGGTTAAGGGTTAAGGGTTAAGAGTTAAGTGTTAAGGGTTAAACAATAAACATTAAACAATAAGGATTAGGGGGTAAGGAGGGATTTATTAGAAGGAGAACTGGGCCATCAGGCCGAGGCGGTCGGCGCGGCGGGATTTGCCATCCCAGTTCTTGCGGACGCCGGTGTCGAATTCAAGTCCGGCCTGGATGCGCGGGGTGAGATTCCAGAATACGTTTGCCGTGAGGATGTTTCCGTAGCGGTATTCCGAAGCTTCGCGGGGATTGCGGGGAAAATAGCGGCTGTCGGAGTATGAAACAGATGCAAACAGATTGGGACGGAAATTATACTGGGCTCCGAGACACCAACCGAGAGAGAAGGGGGCGTACATATCCACGGGATCGTGGGGAGAGGGCACGAGGTCATAGTTGCCTACCTGCAGGTCGCCGGTTGTGCTTTCGTGTCCTTCGCCGCAGTTGAAGGTTCCGTAGAGGGTAAGGGGTCGAATAGGATGCACTACAGTAGACAGCTGCATACCCCAACCGAACTTATGATGACGAGTGTGGCTTACAAGATCCTCATACGGAATAGAGCGTGCGAGACCGGCGAGTCGGACATGTTCGCTTTTGCCCCAGGCATACTGAATGAACGCCGCTAAATCAGGCAAAGTCTGGCTTGCCGTTCCAATTTTTCCTGAAACTGTAGAAACGGCGGCGTTTTTCGGGAGTTCGAGCGAACCTGCCACGGTCCAGCGTTTCTTATATGTGTTCATCCATCTTACGAGGACAGAAGTGGGAGATATCTTGTTTGCGGGTCCGTTGGCATCGACTGTAGGAGGAAGTGCGGCAGGGTCAGAGAATGTCGATGACGCATAGCCTAAAGTCACATTGTTGAGCTGAGCATATGCCTTTTTCAAATGGAAGTCAGTACCGCCATATCCATTGAAGTTAGCTTCGATATAGATCTGATAATTTCCCAGCTTCTTGTTTTTTCCGATCACGCGGAAGAATAATGTTGATCCCGCCGGAGTTGCGCCGAGTTTGCTGTTGTTGGCGGGATCCTTTACCATCGGAATAAGATAAGGAGTAAAGCTGTTGGCTGGAATAGCGGCATCGAAATCATACCAACCGCGAATCCTGACACATCCACCGATACCCATCGCGAGGTCAGCATCACGGCTCATGAAAAGGAAGTAAGGAGCCGCTGGATCAGAGAAGCTCTGAAACTGATCATAAAAGAAATTCTCAATGAGGTCACGGATTGAATCCTGATGCTGCGCCGAGTTAGCGTTTTCAGGGCGTCCGTCGATATATATAATCTTATGGTCGTTGAGCAAAGCGTCTTTCTGGATGTCGACCATCGAACCGGACCTCAGATCCTCCTTGGGAGTTTCTGCGGTGAGTTCTTCAATGACAGGAGGTTGGACGGTATCCTTCACTTGTTTAGGCGCAGTGCGGGTTTTGCGAACCGGGGTGCTGAAAGACATCGACTTGTGATGGTCCTGGGCAAAAGAATTGATGGATGCTGCGAGAGCGACGATAATGGCGAGAGTAGATAAGTTTTTCATAGTGGGAATCATTGATTATGCCATATAAACCTTAAAGGGCGTTAAAAAGTTCAATCGTTTGTGAAAAGATTTTTGCAGGAGTGGGGATTTTGAGTTATCTTTGCATTTAATTCAACTTTCGCAAGCGAAAGTTGAGGGTTAAAGGGGTGTTAGGTTAAAAGGTTATCATAAGTATATGTGATTTTTTATCCGGAATAGCCTTTCCATAGTATTAGTTAACAGGTTAAGCACTTAACCCTTTAAACTTAAATTAAATGACTGCATAGATGAATCGAATCGGAGTGAAATATATAGTGGCAATGGCGATGCTTATGGCCTTCCTGTTCTCTTCAGGGAAGGGGATTGAGGGAAAGCTCGTGAAGGTCGGCGACGGATATGCGGCTACTTCGGTCAATACGGCAGTATTCCGGGGAAGTTCCCTTGCCACGCATGGAGATGCACAATATATCTCATATTATGATCCGGAGGGTCATGTAGTCGTCGGAAATCGTAAGCTGGGCAGTGAAGAATGGACACTGCATCGGACACAATACAAAGGAAAAGTGACCGACGGACATAACGTCATCAGCATCGGTGTTGACGGCGACGGATATCTTCACGTGGCGTTTGACCATCACGGCCATCCTCTGAGATACGCGAAGTCTATAGCTCCGGGCAGCCTTGAACTCGGGGATATGATGCCGATGACGGGGAAGGATGAGCAGGACGTGACGTATCCGGAATTCTATACTTTGGCCAACGGCGATATGATATTCGCATATCGCTCGGGGGCTTCGGGAAGAGGAAACCTTGTGCTCAACAGATATGACACAAAGTCGAAGACATGGAGCAGGGTACATGATGTACTGATCGACGGGGAGGGGGAGAGAAACGCGTACTGGCAACTGTTTGCGGATCCTAAGGGAACGCTTCATCTCTCGTGGGTGTGGCGCGAGACCTGGCTGGTAGAGACGAATCATGATCTCTGCTACGCGCGCTCGGACGATGGAGGAAAGACATGGAAAAGAAGCGACGGCACGCCGTATGATCTGCCGATCACGCAGGCAACGGCAGAGATAGCTTGGAAGATACCTCAGAACTCCGAGCTCATCAACCAGACGAGTATGACGGCGGATGCCAAGGGACATCCATTCATAGCCACTTATTGGCGGGATCAGGACAGCAAGGTGCCGCAATACCGATTGGTGTGGCATGACGGAAAAAGATGGAATATGAGCACAGTGGGAGAGCGCAAGACTCCGTTTTCGCTTTCCGGCGGTGGCACGAAGATGATACCGATAGCCCGACCCCGTATCGTCTCGGACGGGAAGAAGGCATGCTACATATTCAGGGATGAGGAGAGAGGCAGCAAGGTGAGTGTGGCTTATACCCCGAAGCTTGGAAAGAGCGACTGGATGGTGGCGGACCTGACTGACTTCAGTGTGGACGCGTGGGAACCATCGCACGACCTGAACCTCTGGAACGACAGGCGGAAACTGAATGTGTTCGTGCAGACGAGCCATCAGGGTGACGGGGAGAAAGTGGCGAACGGGGAAAACAGCGCGGAACCTGTTTATGTGCTGGAAGTTTCTTTTTAAGGGTTAAGAGTTAAGGGTTAAGAGTTAGGATTGTGGACAACCCGCGGGGGTTAGTCTCGTGGGGAAGCCCGGGGACCAGGCTTTGTTACTAAGGGAGTGGAGGATTTAAGTTGAACTATTGATTATATTTTTTTGATATATATGGATGGGAGACCTTTGATATCGGTGATAACGATCACCTACAATGCCTCGGAGACGCTTCCGCTGACCATGAAGTCGGTGGGAGAGCAGACTTTCCATGATTTCGAGCATTTAGTGGTGGACGGCGCTTCTACCGATGACACGATTATCCTGGCGCGACAGATGGGAAAGCCGGGGCTGAGGATAGTAAGCGAGCCCGACGAGGGACTCTATTATGCTATGAACAAGGGCTTGAAGATGGCGAGTGGCCGATATCTGATTTTCCTGAATTCAGGCGACAGGTTTCACGACGCCGACAGCCTTAAGGCGTATGCCGAGGCAATCAAAAAGAAGAGCCCGGACATCATATATGGCGATACCGACATAGTAGATATCAAGGGTAAGCGGATCGGACCACGTCATCTTTCCGCTCCGGAGATACTTACGGTAGACAGTTTCAGCCATGGTATGCTGATATGCCATCAGGCATTTATGGTGAGGAAGGATATCGCACCTCTGTATGATACGGATTTCCGATATTCGGCGGATTATGACTGGTGTATCCGATGCATCAAGGCTTCCCGGGCCGGTGACCGGGTGAATCTGCACAAGGTGACGATAGACTATCTTGCGGATGGGCTTACCGATAAGCATAAGAAGACGTCGCTGATAGAGCGGTTCAAGATCATGGCGGCGCATTACGGCAGCATGAAAGCTGTCGCGGCTCACCTGAGCTTCATTCCGAGGGCTTTGAAGAGGGGGAAACTTTGAGTTTAATTCATAATTCATAATTCATAATGCATAATTAGCTACGCTCAAGCTAAAGCAAGTCATGATGCAAAATCGGGCAAGGACAAGGTAGACGCGCAGACGCACGAGCCGTGCGTCCCTACCGAGAATCTTGGGGATATCATGGGGGATGCGTGTGGAGGAGGCTTTTGTAAAAAAAAAACTTAAATTTTATATAGATGAATAAAATCACAGCAATGGCGGCATCGGTAATGCTGGCCGCCTCGACAATGACAGCTATGGCAGAAAATCCTTTTCTGGAGGCTTATACGGCAAAGTATGAGATTCCGCCTTTCGAGCAGATCAAGACTTCTGACTTCATACCGGCGATAAAGGCCGGTATAGAGCAGCAGGAGCAGAACCTTACGAATATCCTCCGCAACCGTGCGACCCCGGATTTCGACAACACTATCGTGCCGCTCGAAAACCTTTCTCCGATCCTGGAGAGGGTGGCAAGCGTGTTCTATCATTACGACAGCTGCATGAAGACTCCCGAGTTTGCGGCTATGGCTGAGGAGGCGATCCCTCTTCTCAATGACGCGCAGAACAAAGTGATGCTCAACCAGCAACTTTTCGACCGCATCAAGTCGATCTACGATATGCGCGACAAGATGGGTCTTACACCCGTGCAGAAGAGACTCGTGGAGAAATACTACCGTCAGTTCTCGGAGCAGGGTGCCGCGCTTCCTCCCGAGAAGAAGGAGCAGCTTGTGAAGATCAACGACGAGCTTTCCAATCTCTTCATACAGTTTAACAAGAACCTACTGAACGCAACAAATGAGTTTTTCGTGACTGTCTACGACAAGTCCGACCTTGCCGGGCTTCCTGATAATGTAGTGGCCGCAGCCGCAGAGGAAGCCACCGCACGTGGCCTTGACGGACTTTGGGTCTTCACGCTGCGCGCGCCGAGCCGTCTGCCGGTGCTTGAGTCAGCAGACAACCGCGGACTACGCGAAGCCATCTATAAGGGCTACACGAATCTTGCAAGCTATGGAGCCAACAGCAATTACCCCATCATAGAAAAAATCGTGAAGCTGCGCGCGGAGAAGGCTAAGCTGATGGGCTTTGACAACTTCGCACAGATGCAGACCGCGAAAGTGATGGCGAAGACTCCGGAGGCTGCGGAAGACCTGCTGATGCAGGTGTTTGAACCTGCCGTAAAGCGTTCGCAGGAAGAAGTGGCCGACATGCAGGCATATGTGGATGCCAACGGGGGCGGCTTCAAGATTGCCCCGTGGGATTATTATTATTACGCCGGCAAGGTGAAAGAGCAGAAGTTCGGCCTCAGCGATGCCGACATACAGCCCTATTTCTCTCTTGAGAATGTAAAGAACGGTCTTTTCTACTGTGCCGAGAAACTCTACGGTATCAAGCTCGTTGAGATGCCCGACGCTCCGAAGTATATGGATGAAGTGACAGTATATGACGTGCAGGATGCCAAGACAGGTGAGCACATATCAGTCTTCATGACAGACTATTTCCCCCGTAACTCGAAAGTGCAGGGCGCTTGGATGGAGCAGATGCAGCCGGCCGGCATGTATGAGGATGGCGTCATGAAGCGTCCGATCGTCTACAATGTATGCAACTTCTCGCGTCCGGCAGGCGACGTGCCCGCGCTTCTGACGCTCGACGAGGTGGAGACGATGTTTCACGAATTCGGCCATGGCCTTCAGGGGATGCTCGGACGCTCAAAGTATAAGACGCTTGCCGGCACGAACGTAGACCGCGACGCCGTAGAGCTTCCTTCACAGCTCAACGAGCATTGGGCTACCTCACCGGAAGTGCTCCGCTATTATGCCAAGCATTACAAGACCGGCGAGCCGATGAGCGAGGAAATGATACAGAAGATCCAGGATGCCGCCAAGTTCAACCAGGGCTTCATCACTACAGAGCTTGCCGGAGCAGCTCTTCTTGACCTCGCATGGGGTAAGACTGACGGAGAGAATGTAGATGTTCCCGGTTTTGAGGCGGCTTTCGCGGAGAAGATCGGTATGCCGGAAGAAATCACTTACCGCTACCGTTCGCCTTACTTCAAACACATCTTCGGCGACGACGGATATGCGTCGGGATACTACACATATCTCTGGGCGCAGGTGCTTGAGGCAGATGCCTGGGAGATGTTTCAGGATAAAGGAATCTTCGACAAGAAGACAGCCGAGACCTACAAGAAGAATATCCTGGAGAGCGGCGACGATCAGGACGCTACCGTACTCTTCAAGAATTTCCGCGGTCATGCTCCGGACGCCAAGGCGTTGCTTCGCCTGAGAGGATTCGAGGATGCGCCTCAGAAGCAGAAGGATGTGAAGGTGTATAAGGATAAGCACTAAGTTTTAAGTTTTAAGTGTTAAGAGTTAAGAGTTAAGTTTTAAGAGTTAAGTTTTGAACAATAAACACTGAACAATGAGTATTAAGGCTCCCGGGGGATTTGATCCTTGCGGGGGCTTTTTCTGCCGAGCATGCTCGGCTACTATCTCAGACCCTTTCAACCGGCGTGAGGCTCGGGGAGGCAGGATGCCTCCATTACACGGCTACGCAATGACGGGAAGGGGACGCCCGGGGACCGGGCTTTGTTACTAAGGGGGTTGTTTAGACGGGGTCTAAATTAGGTATGAATGGGGAAGTTTTGTGGCTGATTGTTTGGTGGATTGCGGTTTTAGGTTTAAATTTGCATTGCATTATCGAGCTGATAACAATCAAAAAATAATAAACCTTTAAAAGAATTACAATTATGGCTTATGTAATTGGCGACAACTGCGTCGCATGTGGCACTTGCCAGAGCGTTTGCCCCACCGATTCAATCACAGAGGGCGATATCTACCACATCAACCCGGACACCTGCATCGACTGCGGCAGCTGCGCACAGGTTTGCCCGAGCGACGCTATCTCTGAAGGCTAATCTCCATCCTTCAGGCTTAGAGAAAAAAACGGTCTCCACCTCCTCGGGTGGAGACTGTTTTTTTAGACTTGAGTTCTGACGATAGCGGACTCACGAGCCGTGCGTCCCCACAAGGGGGTGAATTATGGGATATATAAAATCCGGGCAGCTGGCCGGGTCAGGAGAGATGGCAGTGGAGGAGGCGGCCGGAGGAGTCGCGGAGGTGCATTCCGTTGCCTTCGCAGTATCGCCAGAATGAGCAGTCGGAGCATTGACCTGTCTTCATCCATGTGCGGTCTCTGTATGGCAGAAACTTGTTCTGCCAGACTTCCCATAGGTCGTCTTCATAGATATTGCCCTGCCTGTAGTCGGCCCGAATGCTCGGGCATGCTCCTATCCCGCCGTCGAGAAGAACGGAAGCTACAGATATTCCGGCCTGACAGCTGAAGAAATTATCTCTTACTATTCCTTCATAGCTTCCGAGAAATCCCTCGCAGCAGAATGATGCCTTGATGCGACCTTCCTTACGAGTGTCTTTGATGAACTCCATCAGAGTCTTCATAGCGTCAGGTCCCATCTTGAACTCCTCATAATCTGCGGCACGCCCTGAAGGAAAGATAGTGAAGAGCCGCCATGCCTTTACGCCGCACGAGATGAGGTGTTCCTTTATCTTGGAGAGACGGTGGAGAGTGCGTTGGTTTACACAGGTGACGACATCGAAGTTGATGTCGGGGGTGGCGGCGACCATACGGATTGCAGCCGTAGCGCGGTCGAATGAGGCGGGATGGCAGCGCATCCAGTTGTGATCTTCCTTAAGCCCGTCGAGGCTTATGGTCATGGCGTGCAGTCCGGCACGTCGGAGACTTTGGAATCGCTCCGGCGTAAGGGCAAGTCCGTTTGAGACGAAGCCCCAGGGGTAGCCACGGTCGTAGAGCTGGCGCCCGACGTATTCAAGGTCTTTACGCAGGAGTGGTTCGCCGCCTGTGATGACTATGTTGACGTGGTTAGGGTTGACGTGAGGGGTCAGGCTGTCGATGACCTTTAGGAAATCCTCAGCGGGCATATCCGGAATGATAGAGGAGCTCTTGCAGTCGCTGCCGCAGTGCCGGCAAGAGAGATTGCATCGCCAGGTGCATTCCCAGAAAAGCTGCCGCAAGGGATGCTCCCGGCATTTCTCCTGCTTGATCTTACGGTAAAGTTCAAGGCCTATACGCTGACGTAGGGAAATGCGTCTCATTCCTTCTTGGATTTCAGCGAAAAGTCGACAGTAGCTTCTGCGTGGCCGAGGTTCCATGAATCATGTTTGTCTCGATCCTTATATTCCATATTCACGATGACGGAATCAGGCTGCAGATCGCTGTTTTCCGGTATGCATACCACCTTCATCTTCGGCGCGTATTCATAGCCTTTGATCTCATAGCTGCCTTCTGAATTAGTTTTGGTTTCTCCAAACCTGTAGATTCCTGATGGCGCTTCCGGATATGTGACACGAATTTCAGCGTTTGATATTACTGAACCTGCTTCATCTGTCACGGCTCCTTTAATTTCGAAATCACCTACGGGCTGGCCGTACATATCGGGGACGTCTTCAGGAGAGGAGCAGCTGAACCCGAGGAGTGATAAAAGCAGCGAGCAGATGCTCGTGAGTAAGGAGGAGTTGGGTCTTTTGATAAGTCTCATGTCAATTGAAGTTTATGATTAAGCCTATAATAAAAACAAAGCATTACTGCCGATTATGCATTAGAATGTGAAAAAAAATTGTGTATCTTCATCGTGAGGGTGGTTTACGGCTTTGTGAAAGATTGGGTTTAATCACTTCTAAAATGAGAAGCCTAAAGAAGCGGAGAATCCTCCGGCATTATACTTGTGACTACCCTCGAATTTGTGCCCGTCAGCCCACCACAGATAATAATCGGTCGCATTCTGGTAGGTATATCCAACTTTGAGGTAGAGACCGTATTGCTCACCTATGGCGAATCGCAGGCCTGCGGCTGGATAGCAGTAAAATCCATAATCGATACCGCCGCCGAGCACTCCTGTATTATCTCCCTGAAATGAATAGCCTATCTTAGTATCGATGAATGCAGTAAATAGCCGGTTGATGGTAAAGTCTTTGCGGACAGCACCGTAGATAGGATAGACTTTTTCCCAGAATTCACCCTGTATGTTCCAGCCTATTGAAGCACCTGCGCCTATGAACAGCTTAGGTCTTGCGAAATATGCGCCATGTGTTGTGGCTGCGTTGACCTGGGCTGCGGCATACTTCCGCGTGGCGACCACGCCTGCCTCTATATCTCCGTTGTATCTGACAGACTGAGGAAAAATCTCCACTGTCGACGAGACTGCAAAAAGAATAGCGCTTGCAGCATATCGGGAAAATTTAAATTTCATGAGTCATATGGTTTTTACTTTATAGATTTTTTACTTTATAGATACTGTGTATAAGGAAATACTGCATGGAAGTCCGGGAAAATATAACTTTAGTCCTACAGCGGGAAATCATTTCGATGATACTTCCATGATAAACGGAGACTACCAGGAAAAGCGGAAGCCGATCGGAATAGAGATGCTCCAGGGCTCGTCATCAGTCCATATATTAGGAATAGCGGCATCCTGCGGGAAATTATACCGTAGCGTGGGCTCTACGAAGATGTCTACGCGCTTTGACAGACTGAAAGCCACACCGACACTTCCTCCTACGGACCATACGGTCTTTGAATTGAAGCTGCCACTCCGGATGAAAGGATTCGGAGCGATATGCGCGTAGGAATATACGGGAACGGCTACCCGGCCTCCTAAGCTTCCATAGAATTTCAGACGTGAGGAAGAGTTGGCGTAAAAATTCGCTTTAAGTGGAATCTCCAGATAATTCCAATGGCATGTAGAAGACGCATTATTGAGTTCAAAGTCGGTGTGAAGGTAAGAATATCCTAAACCTGACTCGAGACCGAACCATGATGAGAATCGTTTTTCGGCAGTAAGTGCAAAAGAGATAGGAAGATGATGACTGTGTGGCGCTCTTCCGAGAATACTTGCCACATCCCTTGAAATACCGGGACTCTTTGCCCGTTCAGAATCCTTATCATTTTCCGGATCCTGAGGGGGAATCGGATCATGTCCAATTGATGAGTCTCCAAGCATATCTGATGATGCCCCGCTGAAACTAATCATACCCGGGTCGAATAAAATTCCGGCCGACCAGCCTTTCCCTTTAGCAACATCATGCGTCTGCCCGACGTATGGTCTGTACGAAGCATTGTCATGGTGCTCTTCGACAGATTGTAGAGGCGTTTTCACCGGTTCCCCGAGTTCTCCGGATGATGACTGAACTCCGACAGAATCCGTCTCAACCAGCGAATCATTATCAGACAGTGTCGGAGATACGTAAGTTTCATTCTCGCAAGATTCGGAAGACCCATTGACTGACCGGGCTGTTGTGGCTACGGAGCGATGATGATTCCTACCGTCAGATCTTGATTCAGGAGTTTTCTGTCCGGATTCCGAGGCTATACGATCGGACGTAGGAATGTCATCTGCTTTTCGGGAAATGAACAGTAGACCGGAGGCCACTATCAGAAGCAGGAGGGAGATAAGTCCGGCACTGAGCTGATAATCCCTGATAAGCCGTCGGAGGAGCACCTTGGCATGGAACAGCTGTGAAGACGATGAATTCGGCGCTATCCCGAGAATCTCGGAAATCTCCTTGTGAGTCTTACCTTCGAGCACTGCAAGACGGAATACCTTCCGGTATCCTTCCGGGAGCTTTCTGATCAGTGATTCGAGGGTGGCAAAATCGAGGATATCTTCAAGCGGGGGTTCTTCGATAGTTTCCGGTATTTCCTCAAGAATGGAATTCACAGACTGGGCTTGGAGGAACTTGAGGGAAAGGTTTTTCATGATTGTCGCAAGCCAGAATTCGAGGTTCTCGGGTTGTCGGAGCGTATCGATGCGGGTGAATGCGGCGATGAAGCCATCGTGCAGTATGTCTTTGGAGCTATCGCGGTCGGATACATAGCGGGATATGACGCGGAGCATACGGGGTGCGAAGCGGGAGTAGAGGATGCTCATTGCATCGCGATCTCCGCTTCTGCACTCCTTCACGAGAGTCTCGTTGTCGATATCGAGGTCAAGGTGTCTCACATCGGAAAAGATACGTTCGGAGTCTGAATACTGCATCAGCACATGAAAAAAAGACTTTAAAATGCAAAATTAAGGAAAATTCAACAATCATGACTGTTAATTTAAGCGAAAATGCCGATTTGCGGAGTGGGTTTGAAAAAAAAATAGTAAATTTGCAGTTTGGGACGAGTCTTAAGTCTTCAGTCTTGAGTCTTAAGAGTGCGGACAGGCCGCTTGGGAAGTCTCATGCAGAGGGAGGTGGGATTAACAATTTTATGGAATGAAAGAAGTATGATGAAAAGATATATTTGGATTATTTGCACTGTGGCGATGGCTGCAATGGCAGGGACCGTAGGTGTTATGGCGGGGAAGACGGCCAAAGACGCTGACCGCATCCGGGCCAAGGCCCGGTATTATTATGTGGAGGGAAGCGTGGCGCTTTCCGAGGGGAAGCCATCGGAGGCATATGAATTCTTCAAGAAAGCTGCTCTGACGGATCCCGGGTACGCAGAGGCTAATTATTCCTACGCCATTATGCGCATGACGCTCCGCAACGACACACTGATGAGTCCGGCTGAAGTCGAACGCAGCATCTCGCTCATGAAAGCATATGTGGATCAGTATCCCGAGGAGACGGAGGAGGCGATGACCTACTCCTTCCTTGCTGCACGCAACGGCGACCTTGACGAAGCGATCCGCGTAGCGGAGCGAAGCGACACTCTTGCCGGCAGTCTTCCGGCAATACTTCTTCAGCTTGCGCAGCACTATGCAGAGAGGGAGGATATGGACAAGGCTATCTCTACTCTTGAGCGCTACGAGCGTATAGAAGGAAGCGCTCCTGACATAGCGCTGAAAAAACTCTACCTTATGTTCATGACGGGCGACACAGCGAGACTCATCAGCGAAAGCGACAGGCTCGTCAGGGAACACCCCCTGAGCACCGAATACCTTGTGATCCGAGGAAATGTAATGGAAGCCTTGGAGAAGCCTGACTCCGCTCTTACGAGTTATCTGCGCGCAGAGGCCATCGATCCAGAAGACGGCAGAGTGAAGCTGACTTTAGCCAACTACTATCTTGAGAGAGGGGACTCGACCGCCTACGACCTTAAGAGCAGCGAGGCTATCCTGAGCGAGAACATCATGCTTGACGAGAAACTCGACATGATGACACGCTACATGCAGAACATAATAGCCGACACCACCGCCGACTCACGTCGCGGCGCGCGTCTTTTCGACGGGCTTCTCCGACAGTATCCTCACGAGCCGAAAGTGCTCGATCTCGGAGCACAGTATTCCGCCACAATCGGCGACTATGCGCGCGCAAGGGAACTGATGGCGTATGCCACCGACCTCCAACCTGAAAATCCCGACTACTGGACGAGGCTCGCACATTTCAACTTTGCCGACGACCGGTATGCGGAGGCTGCAGCCGTATGCGAAAAAGGGCTGGAGAAACTTCCGGAGCCTCCAAGGGGGCTGCTTCTTGTCTACGGGTCAGCCTGTTCGCTGTCTGATCAATACGATAAGGCGCGCGGCGCATATCAGCGACTTCTTGAGATGGAACTGCCCGGTGCGCTTCTGACAGACGACGTCAAGACGGTGCTTCAAAAGGCAGGCAAGCTTCCTTATGAATCCCTTGTCAGAATAGCCAATATATTCGAGATGGTGGGTGATGTAAGCCATAGAACCGGCGATATGGAAAGATGTACGAAAGAATACGACGTGGTGCTTGCCCTTAACCCTGACAATACAATGGCCCTCAATAACTACGCCTACTACCTGGCAATAGGGGGTGGCGACCTGGGGAAGGCTGAGGAGATGAGCCGCAAGGCCGTAGCGGAACAGCCGGATAATCCTACGTATCTCGATACGCTCGCATGGATACTCTATCTGAAGGGTCAGTATGCGGAGGCTCTTGAGCTTCAGGAGAGGGCAATGGAGACAATAACTCCTGACGCGGAGTCGAGTGGGGAATACTGGGATCACTTAGGCGACATCCAGTATATGAACGGGCAGAAAGACAAGGCTTTGGAGAGCTGGAAGAAGGCTCTGGAACTGGATGAAGACAACAAGTCGATAGCCGAAAAGGTTAAATATCAAAGATTAAATATCAAAGATTAAACGGTAAGATATGTCATGATGACTCATGATGCAGCATGATTTATCATGGATTTTTAATAGAGGACGAATGAGAACTAAGATAATATTGATGCTGATCCTCGGCATGATAGGATGGGAGAGCCGGGTTTTCGGGCAGGATATGCCTGAGTCGGTAGCTGTATGTCCGCCGGGAGAGCCTGCGGAGGAAATGGCGATAGCCGAGGCGAACAGTTCGCGGATCATGACAGTCGAGGAGGTGGCTGTCGCCGCCGACAGTATCATATCCAACTATGATGCCGACTGGACAGATCTGTCGATGCAGGGGAAACTGACATTCGACGGTCTTCCTATGTCTGTCAGCGTTAAGGTCTATATGAAGCGGGGTGAGAGCATTATCCTCTCGGCTCGGGCTCCTATCTTCGGAGAAGTGGCGCGGGTTGAGGCTAATCAGGACTCAATCACCTTCATCAACAAGCATACGCGGTGCTACAGCGTGCAACCGCTCGGTGGTTTTGGTGTGGATAGGAAAGCGTACCTTACCGACCTTCAGGACATACTTTTAGGGCAGGTGGCTTTTCCGGGCAACGGCAGGCTTACGCAGGACAACGCGACGCTTTCACAATGGATAGCCCTTCCTACGGGAGAGTCGCTGCTGTATCCGTCGGCAGCGCTCCAGACAGCAGGAGCGGAATACGGGTTCGTTCTCGATTCCGCCATGTGGCAGCTGCGCTCTTTCGTGCTGATGCTTCAGAAGACGGGTGTCGTATTGGAGACTAAATATCAGTATGGTGAGAAGGGTTGGACGTTAGGTCTTGAGATCTCGCTGCCGAAGAAGAAGATGCAGGGGGAGGTACAGCTGACGTATCCGGATTATGACTGCTCTCCGCTCGAGTTCACGAAACTCGGTGACAAATATAAGAAGGTGGATTTCAAGCAGCTGATGAAGTTTTGATAAATGATAGTTTTTTGATGATGAGGAGTTCTTTCAGGAGATATTTAGGGAGAATGGTGGCGATGCTTACTGTCGCCACTGCGTTTGTCGTGGGACTGCCGGCGATGGATATCGCCGGGTCTGTGTCCGCTCAGACCAAGGCTACGGCTCAGAAGAAAAAGGGAAATTCCACTACTTCATCTCAAAAGAAAACCACATCAAATCAGAAAAAGACGTCAGGCACCTCCAATAATCAGAAGAAGGGAACGCCGCCTCAGAAATCAAACCCAGGGAAAAAAGGGGGAAGCCAATCAAAACAGCAATCTTCCCAAGGGAAAAAGCAGACGACACAAGCTAAGAAACAGGTAGCCCGGGGGGCGAAGTCGACTCAGGGAAAGAAAAGTGTCGGCCAGAAATCTGCCGGAGGACCGAAATCATCAGCCGAGGCAAAGAAACTGCAGGAGGCCGCTCAGCGCGACATCCAGCAGACAAAGGAACAGCTGCGTCTCAACGAGCAGCAGATAAAGACCGGCCTCTCTGACCTGAACAGGCTTTCGTCGGAAATAGCAGCGGGCAAGACACAGGTAGCCGGACTGCAGAAGAAGGTGGCCGGACTGGACACCCAGATAAGTGGCTTGGGGAAGGAAATAACCAAAAACGAGGGGGAACTCAAGCTGATGCGTGAGGAATACCTGAAAGCAGTCAAGAAGATGAGGCTCACCAAGAAGAATCAATCGACGCTTGCCTTCATCTTCGCCTCGGAAAACTTCAACCAGGCCATGCGGCGCATACGCTACATGCGTCAGTTTGCGGCATGGAAAGAGCGTAAGAGCTCCGACATTGACAAAAAGATAGCACAGTTAGGCAGAGAGCGCGAGAGTCTTGCAAAGGCCAAAGACGCGCAGACCGTAGCCCTCGGGCAGCTTACGAAATCGCAGGCGGAACTTGAGGAAAATCATAAAAAGCAGGAGACACTCGTAGCCACCCTCCGGCAGAACGGCGACGCGCTGCAGGCCCATCTCACGGCCAAGCAGAAAGAGGCCAACAAACTGAAGGAAACGATCTCCAGCCTTATAGCCCAGGAGCAGGCGAAGCTTGAGGCTGAGCGTAAGGCGCGGGAAAAAGCGGAATCTGACAGGAAGGCCAAAGCCGAGGCCGAGCGCATAGCGAAGGAAAAGGCCGAGGCCGAAAGGAGGGCAGCTGAAAAGGCAGCTGAAGAAAAACTGCTGGCGGAGAAAGCCGCCGCAGAGAAGGCCGCAGCAGAAAAAGCGGCGGCGGAGAAGGCTGCCGCAGAGAAAGCCGCCGAGAAGGCATTGAAGGAGAAACTGGCGGCCGAGAAGGCACTGGCAGAGAAATCGGCTAAGGAAAAGGCAGCCGCTGAGAAAGAGGCAGCCGAGAAGGCAAAGGCATATAAGAAAGCTCAGGAAGAAAAAGAAAAAGCGGACCGGAAATTTGCCGAAGCAAAAGCGAAAGCCGACGAGAAGATACGTCAGGAGAAGGAAAAGCAGGAAAAGAAGAAGAAAAACAGCGAGAACGGTTCGCGCAACCGCCGCGATCGGCGTGCGCGCGAAGAAGAACGTAAGAAAGAGGAGCAGAAGAATGTGGCGGTCGTAAGTCCGAAAGCTGTCGAGAAACCGGCCAAGAGTACGACCGGGCCGGTCAACTTCGCGAGCCTTCGGGGCAGTCTGCCAAAGCCGGTAGACGGCACATGGCGTATCACCAATCCATTCGGGCGGCATGCCATGCCCGAGATGCCGG
>JAIDSM010000092.1 GCA_029061225.1 Muribaculaceae bacterium | reverse complement strand
CTCCCGGCATTACAAAGTGACCTCGCCCAGCAGACAACCAAAGCCCCATACGTGTTCAATTTCCTGACCATGACGGAGGACTACAATGAGCGGGAACTGGAAGATGCTCTTGTCGCCAACGTGACAAAATTCCTTGTGGAGTTAGGCACCGGATTCGCCTACATGGGCAGACAGTATCGTATGCAAGTCGGCGAAAAGGAAATTTTCATCGACCTTCTGTTTTACAATACCCGCATCCATGCTTATTGCTGCATTGAGTTGAAGACCGGGTCATTTCAGGCATCATATCTCGGTCAGTTAGGTTTGTATGTTACAGCGGTCAACCATCAGTTAAAGACAGAGCATGACAATCCGACTATCGGTCTTTTGATATGCAAGGATAAAGACAACATCGAGGCTCAATATTCTTTGGAGGCATATAATCTTCCTCTTGGAATCTCCCAATACGAGCTTTCCAAACTTATACCCAATGAAATAAAAAGCTCCTTGCCTTCTATCGAAGAGATTGAATCAACTCTGGAACAACTGTCGGAAAATAACAATGAATAACCTTTTCTTTTCACCAGCCCCTATATGTGGGTTTAGTTTATCGGGCATATATAAAGCCCGACCCAAACCAAACTCTATTAAGCTCAAGACCGAGTTGCTGAGGAATAGAAAAACAGAAAACGGCGATGTCGCCTAAATGTCGTTATAAATACCGTTTGAACTGTCGCTTAATGTTAGCACCATTTGTGATGCTAAAAATGTCTCTGGATGTCTCTGTAAATGTCCCTGTAAAAGAGTATGACGGTAAAATGTCGGTAAAGTGATGCTAAAAATGATGCTAAACTAAAAGTGGAGTTAAATGTCCTGGTAAATATCTCTGCGAATCCTTCTTCTTTACAAACTAGATATATTTTGTTTGATATAGTATGTAAATCGCAATTTAGAGGCGATGGCGCGTCAGCTCTACGACTACTGGTTCGTGCAGTTCGATTTCCCCGATGAGAACGGTAGACCATATAAATCTTCCGGAGGGAAAATGGTGTGGAATGAAAAGTTAAAGCGCGAAATGCCGGAAGGGTGGGAGGTTGTCAATCTTTTCGATGCTATCGACGTTCAATATGGGTTCCCATTCTCAACCGAGTTATTTGTTGATGAGATTACTACCATTCCAGTTGTACGTATTAGAGACATTTTGAACGGAACAGTTTCTGCATATTCTACCGAAGATACTGATCCAAAATATAGACTTGCAAAAGGTGACGTACTTATTGGTATGGACGGTAATTTCCATATGAATCTATGGTGTGATGACGAAGCATATCTTAATCAGCGAAGTGTTAGATTTCGTCAAATTGAAGGAAGTCCAATTAGTGCATTACAAGTAATGTTTGAGGTTGCTCCATATATTAAAGCTAAGGAGCAGAATGCAAAAGGTTCAACTGTTGGACACCTGTCAGATAAAGATTTAAGGGGATTATGGATCATGAGACCAACTATACACAACTTATTCTCACCAGCTATAACTCTAAAACAAATCTCAAATCTAATAGTAGAAAATCGAGTAGAAATACAGAACCTAACACGACAACGCGACGAGTTGCTGCCACTCCTCATGAACGGTCAGGTATCGGTCATGCCGCAAGAGATAAATTGCGATTTAGCGGCCCTCATCCTCAGGAGGAGCTCGACTTTTGGAAGTGTACTGCCTAATCATCTTTGCGCCACCAAGGGTCTCGACAATCAATACAGTAGATTTCGAACTCAAGGCCTTCTTCCTCGAAGAAAGCCTCACCACAACATTGGCAAATGTGGAGTTTGGGGTGATTTTTATCCATATTAATAGATTTAAGGAAGCGAAACATTCACTTCTATATTATAATAGTGTTGAGAATTTCAAAAAGGGTTAAGTCTAAAGAATTTTTTTGCTATTTTATCTAAAAAAACGCCAATGAAAGAGGCTATTATTGATGGAGCTATCGCCAAGATGAGCGGTAGTTTGACACCTGCGCAGTTGTATGAGCTGCGCAAAACGCTTGAAAAGGAGCTTAGCGGCTATGAGATTGTTGTCGCCCCATGTCAGAGAGAACGGACTAAGCAGGCTAATGAGGAACTGCTTGATAGTTTCATATCAGCAAAACGCATTGAGGGTTGCTCTGTTAAAACTCTGAATTATTATCGTAATACAATCTGTTCGTGGCTTGCAACCGTCAGCATGGAACTCCGCGATGTTACTACAAATGATATTCGGTGCTATCTGTCGGAGTCTCAGGCAAAAAACAATTCGAGTAAGACAACAATCGACAATATACGTCGAATCTTTTCGAGCTTCTTCTCATGGCTTGAAGATGAGGATTATATCGTCAAAAGTCCTGTGAGACGCATTCATAAAGTGCGGTCGGAAATCACGGTTAAAGAAACTATAAGCGACGAACAGTTGGAAACACTCCGTGATTCATGTTCTGAATTACGAGATTTAGCAATGATAGACTTCCTCGTTTCCACCGGTGTACGTGTTGGGGAGTTGGTCAAAATAAATCGCTCTGACATTAACTTCAACGAACGTCAGTGTGTGGTTCTCGGAAAGGGGAATAAAGAGCGAACTGTCTATTTCAATGCTCGCGCCAAAGTGCATCTTCAAAACTATCTTGCCACACGTACTGACAATGAAACTGCTCTGTTCGTTTCACTGTCGAAGCCGAATAACCGATTGACAATAAGCGGAGTTGAAAACCGCTTGCGAGAATTGGGGCGCAATGCGAAAGTTGGACGCATTCATCCTCACAAGTTCCGTCGGACATTGGCAACAATGGCAATCGACAAAGGTATGCCAATAGAGCAAGTGCAACGATTGCTCGGACACTGCAAGATTGATACCACGCTGCACTATGCTATGGTTAATCAAAACAATGTAAAAATAGCCCACCGTAAGTTCCTCGGATAGCCTGAATCTCAGGATTTTTCATTAACTTTGCAGTATAAAACGCTGCAAAGAATGAAACTTAAAGATATTGCAGAATATGTGACAGAGAAAATCAATAGCGACGCTATTGATTTGGATTCTTATATTACTACTGATTCATTGTTGCAGAATAAGGCCGGACGTGAAAAAGCAGTAAATATGCCACCTCAAACGTGTATGCTTACGCGATATAAAGTTGGCGATATACTTGTTGCGAATATTCGCCCTTATTTAAAGAAAGTCTGGATTGCTGATATTGACGGAGGATGTAATGCCGATGTACTGGTTTTTAGAGCGAAATCAAATCATTCGGCTAATTTTCTGTATGCAGTTTTGCTTCAAGACGCTTTTTACACTTATGCAATGAAGGGGGCGAAAGGTAGTAAAATGCCACGAGGAGACAAAGATCAAATTATGAGATATGAAATACCTATGCTTTCGTCATCTGAAGAAAGCATAGGCAACTTTATTGTAGATATAAATGCTAAAATTGCGCTTAATCGTGAGATAAATCGCAATTTAGAGGCGATGGCGCGTCAGCTCTACGACTACTGGTTCGTGCAGTTCGACTT
>JAIDSM010000091.1 GCA_029061225.1 Muribaculaceae bacterium | reverse complement strand
GATTCCCGCAATCGTTTATGGAAGCATACGCGCCAAAGCAGGCGGTAGTGGTGACTCCGGAGAATTATATGGAGTTTTTGATATGATACATTATTGAATGGATAAGGAATTTCTTTGTCATGATATGGAAAGGTGATAGTGATGGATTGGGGAGATCCGTAAGTAGAAGATCTGTTGTATCTAAAAAAAAGTAAGAATATGAAAGTGACAATCAAGGGAGTGTATCAGATGAATGGGCCTAAGCCGTTCGTTAGGGAAATCAGTTGCTCGGCGTCGGAGGCGGGGTATTATTCTCAGCTCATGACAAATAAGACTAAGCAGGCGCAGTGGATACGGGCCAATTTCCCGGGTGCGGAAACTGAGAGGGGATTTTCTATGGTAGTCAATATCAAATAGAAATATATAACTACTGGGCATTTCGGACTGCGCCCTCAACACTGTGTTGAGGGCGCAGTAAGCTTGATGTATTATATTTCCATATTATGGAGGCCATGTGGTCGGTAAAGTCTTGATTACCGGGAAGCCTTACAGGAGGGGAGTCATGTAGATTGGTAGGAATGTGATGTCGTCTTCTGTCTTGATGTCCTTGTCGTGGATGAGGTAGGATGCAGCGAGGTATTGGCCATATTTGGCCTTGCATTTGCGTAGGGATGTGAAGGAATATTTTTCTCCGGACTTCACTTCAATGGGTGAGATATTGTGGCGGTTTGTTAGTTTTGTTTTCGCTATCAGGAAGTCAATCTCCATACGGTCTTCTGCATTTTCATCATATTTTGAAAAGAAATATAATTTATGTCCGGCGCAGACGAGCATCTGAGCCACTATATTTTCTGTCAGCATTCCTTCGTTGACTTCAAGTTTACCAAATATCAGTTTTCGATAAAGCTCTTTAATTTCTTCCCCATGCTCATCAAAAGCCATGGAAATCAGAAGTCCGGTATCTCCCATATAGCATTTCATCGTGGTTCTGTCTTCATTGAGCCTCAATCCAATATTAGGAGCGGTGGAGTTGAGGCAGCAGTTGATGATCTTGGCGTCCATAAGCCAAAAGAAAGCGTCGGAATATTGTCGCATTCGGGCGTTAGGCGAGAGGGCGGAAAGCTTAAACTTCTTTTCGTGTCTTTGCAGTTGGGATGGTATCTCGTCAAATATGGCTGCCACTCTTAGCTCCTCGCCATCAGCATATTTTCTTATGTCGTTGCGGTAAAGGGATATTATTTGACGCTTGATTCTATCTACTTCATCATAATCATGAGTTTCTATGAATTTTTTTACGGCTTGAGGCATACCTCCTACTATCATATATTGGCGAAAATAATCAAGAGCCTGCCGATGAAAGGTGTCCCCCATAGGTCTCTTCTTTTCGAATTGCTTCCTTATGAATGGCATAAGACGGTTATTGTCCGATGCCCAAAGAAACTCCTCGAAGTCCATCGGATACATTTCAATACAAACTTCTTCTGAAGGAATAAGAATATCCTTCACATTACGCTTTATTGATATCAATGAGCCCGTTTCTATGTAGTCGTATCGTCCGTCAGCGACAAGATGTTTGATTGCTGCTCTCGCTCGAGGGCAGAACTGCACCTCATCGAATATCACAACAGATTTACGATTAATGAGGGTAATGTCATAGAAAAGCTGAAGCCGGTCGAATAATTCATCGAGTTTATGCAGGTAATGGTCAAACAGTTCAAATATTTCCTTTGGTGCTTTACTGAAATCTATGATTATGTACGATTCATATTCGTTGCGTGCAAACTCTTCGGCAACATAGCTTTTTCCTATTCGACGCGCTCCTTCGATCATGACTGCTGTGGAACCTTGGTCTTTTTCTTTCCATTCAAGAAGACGTTCATATATCTTTCTTTTCATATCTTTACACGAATCTTAGATTTGTAAATGTTGTTTTTTGCACGAATCTTAGATTTGTAAACGTCTGTTTTTACACGAATCTTAGATTTGTGGGATTGCAAAATTAGATAATCCTACTCATATTTCAAAATAATTCAAGCGAAAAATTGAAAAATTAAAAATGAAGTTGTTTCGACTTATTTACGAATATAAAAAATAACAAAAAATATGAAAAGATCAATTCTTTTTATCAAGCTTCCGCCATCTTTACGGCATCTTCCGCTTCATTCATCAGTCACGATGCCCGCATCGCTCCTTCTTCATGAAGCGAAATCTGCTCGCAAAGCTGACGAAATCTTAATAAAAAAATAAGTCGAAACAACTTCAATAAGAAAGAAGATTCCAGAACGTATTAAACGTTTTAAAAATCAATGGCTAAAAAATGTCTGGTTTAGTTTTTTTGCTTAAATTTGTATGGAATATAAATATCTTAAGCGAAAATAGGTATGGGAATGAGCGGAATTATGGCTTTCAGTTCCGGAATAGGTGGACTTAGATATCTGACGGAGTATTATGATGCTCTGTCGGAGACGGGGCGGATTCTTTTATGTGTGTTTTTTGCCGTTGCGGTGATAGCTTCTGTCGTTTCTTCGTGGTGGATGCGTGCGTTGGCGATAAAGAGTGCGAGAAGGCGTGTGTGGAATATCGAGTGGATAGCAGTGCCAAATGTCGGATATTACCTGCCTTTTTTGTTGTTTTTCCTATTGATGCCGGTCTGTGGGATTTTCTCAGAGCGGGACGATACCTGGTGGATATTGTTGATTTTCGGCTGGCTTGCAGCGTTGCTGATTCTGGTATTTCTGTATGAGTTGCGTATAGGTCTGGCGATTGCGAAAGGAAGGGATGGGTTCTTGCTTTCTCGTTGGTTTGGATTAGGAGGATGGACAGCGGCCACGTCGCTGACGGGTCTTTGTGTTGAGAAGACAAAATTCATCGGATATAATTCCTATTATCTGTATTATGAGAGGTACGGGAGGACTGTGAGGTACGCCTATTTGTCAGACGCTAATTTCCCGTCTTCCTCATTGCAGCACTTGGTGGAATTCATCCGGGAATATAAGGGGGAGGCTATTAATGATTAATGATAAATTGGTAAGAAGAAATCCTGAAGGCTTTTGATATTCTATTTTTTCAGACGGTGAAGGCGATGTGGTC
>JAIDSM010000090.1 GCA_029061225.1 Muribaculaceae bacterium | reverse complement strand
TTTATACGCCCCAGCGTCTTTTCAATGTAAATCTATGGAGGGGCATCGCACGCCGGAGCGCTTGCTATGCCACTCCATAGATTTACGTTCAGCGCTCTCCGCCCCTCTGCTTCTCAGCGTGAAAATCTGCATTTTTTTTTGTCATATCAGAAATAATCATTATCTTTGCGCTTGCAATGACTGCGCAAAGACACATTCCCTGCGTGAAAACCCCGGACATCACCGTCCAAGGGGGTCGGTAAGAACACCCTGAAAAATCGCCCGCTGTAAAAAATTACGATGAGCCAACCAGCTGACATACAGCCCTGTTCCATACATGACATCCTGAAAATCCTACAGGCTCACGCTCATTCCCTCCCCGTCTCCTCCACCTCCTCCCGCTACCTCCGCGCCCTCGACTCCCTCAAATCGACAATCATGGGTAGGCGGTTTCCCAACCGCCCCGCGCCGTCTCCGGACCGCGCAGCAGGTTTGTCTCAAGGTGAAAAACCTGTCAATACTGAGCCACAGGCTCCGATACTGCGAAGCCAATACTGCGAAGCCGATCCTCCATACTGCGAAGCCGATACTCAAAATGATAATTCATCATTAATAATTAATAATTTATCATTGTCATTAACCGACTGGTTAATAAACCAATGGTTAATAGGCACTCCTTTCTCCACCGCCTCCCTCTACCTCGACATCATCTCCTCCCTCTACGGCTCCGCCGTCAAAGCCGGCCAGCTTCCCAAAACCACCCTCTTCTCCCAACTTAAATCACAGCTCAAGGCCCTCGGAGCCAACGGCTGGAAAAGCGGCATCGACGACGAAATCTTCACCCGGGCCCTCCGCCTCACCAAAAACGCCACCCACCTCATCTCCGACGACGCCATCGCCGCCGACCTCGTCATCTGGAGCCTCACCCATGGCCTCCAGCCTCTCGAACAGATTGCCCTCCTCAAGCGTGAAGACTTAGTGAATGGGAAGGCGGTTTTCAACCGCCCCGTGCCGTCCGATCAAGTCGATCAAGTAGGGACGCACGGCTCGTGCGTCCGCGTGCTGTCCCCCGACTGCGTAGCCGACACTCCCCAAGATACTGAGCCTTCGGCTCTGAAACAGCGAAGCCAAAACAGCGAAGCCGACACTCCCAAAGATACTGAGCCGCAGGCTTCAAAACTGCGAAGCCAAAACTGCGAAGCCGACACCACAGATCACCTCCTTTTATCTTTAATCTTTAATAATTTATCTTTAAATAGCGACTCCCGCCGCATCTACGTCTTCCCCCTCCGCCAATCGCAGCGCACCGCCGCCCAACTGAAAAAGCACATCGCGAAGATCGTCAACGCCCTCTTCCGCCGCGCCCGTCTTCCGCAGGCCACCGACCCCTACCAGACCGTCGAAGCCCTATGGGCCTACGCCGCCCTCCGTGCCGGCATCCCCGCCTCGCAGATTGTAGCCTACCTCGGCCACGCCCCCCTCGGCCTCCCCGTCCTCAAACTTGTAGGGACGCACGGCTCGTGCGTCCGCGTGCCGTCCGATAATCGCGAAGCAGGTTTGTCGCAAGGTGAAAAGCCCCTCAATACTGAGCCTTCGGCTCCGATACTGCGCAGCCAAAACTGCGCCGCCGACACTCCCCAAGATACTGAGCCTTCGGCTCCGATACTGCGCAGCCAATACCGCGCCGCCGACACTCCCCAAGATACTGAGCCTTCGGCTCCGATACTGCGAAGCCAAAACTGCGAAGCCTATACTCCAAAATTTAACTCTTACGAAAAATATTTCCCCCAACTGGGAAAAATCTTCCTCGACAATCCTCCCTGCTGGTACGCCATGTCTCTCCGCCCCGGCGTCCGTTTCACCCAGCTCTCCCGTCGCATTGCCCTCCTCTCAAAACCACAAACTGAGCATCGCGTCCATTTTGATAAAGACATACTGCGCAGCCGATACTGCGCAGCCGATACTGCGCGAAGCGCCGATACTACCCTCTCCGACATACAACTCTTCTACCCCTGCGAAGAGATCACCCGGGCCATCGGCAAGAAAATCGTAGTCCGTCAGCGCCCCTTCATCCACAGCGTAGTCTTCTTCAAAGCCAAGCTCACCGACATCGGCCGACTCTTCGCCCGTATCGGCGACCTCGCCTGGTGCTACAGGCAGAACTCCCGCCCAGGCGCCCCCTACGCCGACATCAGCCAGAGGCAGTTTGAACGCTTCCAGCAGACCATCTCTAACTTCACCCCCGACTACGAAGTAGCCCCCTCCGGCGAACTCGAACTCAAGAAAAACGACCGTGTCCAGATAGTCGGCGGCCTCTTCACCGGCCACGAAGCCACCTTCGACTCCGTCGAAAAAGCAGAAGAAGGAGTAGTATACCGGTTGAACATTATTGGGGAGAATGGTTTCGAATGGCGGATAGCAGTTGACAAGCGTCTTACTGAGCAAAAAAATTGATCATTCATCATTGATAATTGATCAATAGATAAGCAACGGCATCGAATGGCGCATCAACGTCGACTCCCGCCTCACAGCCGCCAAAAATTAACCCCCATGGATAGCGGTCATCCTGACCGCCAGGCCGTAGGCCTTGTCGCGATTCTGACGCCCAGTCTTGGCATAAGGTGAGCGCAGCAGCTTTGTCGAAGGTGAAAACGTCCAGTCTTGAATCATCCATGCCAAATTAAGCTTAATCAAGCCAAATCAAGCCCCCTGCGTCTGAGACAGCTTTGACAGCTGATAGCTGACAACTGATAACTAACAACCCCCACACAAATGAACCCCATCCCCTTCTTCAATACTAAACACTCACTGTTTATTACTCAGTATTCTATACCCAATACTCTCCACTCACTGTTTATTGTTTATTGTTTATTACTTATATTCATAGCTCCTGCCTCCGCCCAAAGCAAATTCGACATTCATCCAACCAAGAAGATCGAAGCCAACCCCATCAACGTAGCCTTCATGCTCGCCCAGGAAACCGATACCGCTAAAATGGCCTCTATCCTCCACTACTATGGTTACGAACCCACGGAAGGGCAGTTTTCGGAACGCTCATTCCCGTCAGAAGGCAAATCCTCTCTTAAGACTCAAGACTCAAGACTGAAGACTGAATACACCCATCCTAACGGCTCCACCATCCGCTACACCTTCCAGGATGCCACCCAGGCCCAGCCATATCCCCACGTCGAAGTCAAATCCAAATTGACCGCCAAAGCAGTCGATTCCAAACTGACAGACCTCAAATTCAAGAAAGAAGGCTCCGGCTACACCCGCAAAAGTAATCAGTATTCCAGAACCGTCTTCCACTGCAAACGCGGCTCCAACGGCTACCTCATCTTCCACCAGACCCGCCTCCCCAAAGAATAATATGGAGGGCGGTCATTGGCTTCGCCCAAGCTAAAGCAAGTCTGACCGCCGCGGCTTGTCCGCACCCCACTGGGTAGGAAGTTTCCCAACTTCCCCTGTGCAGTCCTCCTACTGCGTAGCCCATGGAATGGAGGCTTCCAGCCTCCCCCGTGCCGTCCCTCATAATTGGCTTGCGCCCGCTCACTAATCCTCGCATATTATCCAAAATATGTTAAATTAGATAAATATTAGTTAATAATAACTAATGTGGGAGAATTCTGTTCATATATAATTCTGACATTTCACAATACTTTGTTATATTTGCAAAAGAATTTGACATGGAATCACAAATGTTACGTATAAGAATAGCATATGAATCGTAAAGAAATTATAGATACTCACAAGGTATTCCCCTTGACTTATCTTAGAACTGTGGCTTTGTCCGTTCGCTATGATAAGTTGGAGAATAATTGCTATTCGGCCATGTCTGAATTTGTATCTTCAAGTTTTGGTATAGCAGTTACTACAGAACTCTATGATGATTTGCAGAATAGACCCTTAAGCTTTGGTACTGAGGATCAGTCGGTAGTATGGACTTTAGACGATAATCATTTGGAGGTTCTTATTGGACAGGATGCCTATCAATCATTTGAGACATCCTTGCTTCCATTGGTAAAAGATATTCAGCAATTTTTGAAAGCAGTTGGTCGTCAAGCCTCTGATATCAAATTGAATAAAGTCAATTTGATTCCGGTAACTCTTTCGTCATATGATGAAATGAAAGACAATGCATCACATGTCTTTACTGATATTGTATTGGATAAATGGGGTAATGACATATATCAGAAAAACGAAACCAGGCTGGTGTATCTACTTAAGGAACAGACGGCCAACTCTGTAGACTTCGAAATCTTTACAGGATTTATATCAAAGGGAGGTTTGTCAGAGCTACAACCGGCAAGATATATTTTTGATATAACTGCTAAAACAGTAAAGAAAGTTACTCACGAGAAACTGGTAGACGTGGTAAGAACTCTCAACAATGAGGTTTTTAGAATATTTATCCATTATATCTCTGAGGAACTGATTAATTCAATGGAGGAGGGTTGAAATGAAGCAAATGTCACCATATACAGGAGAGTGTCTGATTCCAGAAAATGAGGCGGATGGTATTCTGTATCCGGGAGCTTCTTCTTTCCCTGGAAGTAAGACGCTTAAATATTATCCATTGGATAAGATGCCTTATGAGCTCAGATTAGACCCGAATTGTGTTAAGGCCTTTACGATTCCAATCATCTGGAAAAGCGAGCAGAGAAATACAGAGTTGTTCAGAAGTGTATCTCACAAGCTGATGCAGCTTCCGCTTGATAAAGGCAGTAAAGTGGTATATATGCAGGAATCAGCAGGCTATTTCTTCGACCTCAAGCTGCAGGGAGGTATTCGTCTGACGATTACGCAATATGAGGATGAGAGTGAGAAAGGGGCATATGTCAACGTGTTTATGGATGGGGAAGTACTCGTTCAGGATTTTATGTCCATCGGTGATATTGTATCTGCAATGAAGGAGTATTATCATGGAGGAGAGAACTGATAAAATTCCCGGTTATCCACTATGTATACTTCCGAAACCCACTTATCAGGATCTAATAGATGAGGATGAACTGTGGTCGAAGGTTAATGGCCTGCAGATTCAAAGGCGATGTGCTGAAAATGTGGATAGGAATGTGCTCACTCCAGAAATTTTCGGAAACAATCTCGCAGAAATGTCCGTCAATCTTCTTGGAGGAGAGTTTCTTCCTGAACACGTGAGGTTTACTCCCAAAAAAGTATGTCCCCTCTCCGTCTCGCTCCTATTTGATCCCGATGGAAATTATATCTACCGGGCCGATGCCCAAGGCGTGTATCTTGCAATTGCGGATATCCATGATCGAACTTTCCCTTCGGCGCGTAAATTTCCGAATATTCAGGAATATGAGAAAGTGAAGGCATCGATAAAGGATGAGGATATGGTAGGCGCTCCAGTTTCAAAAGACTCTGTAATGTCGGCCAAAGAAAGGCTGGTGGGGGCGTTCCGCAAGACAAAAGGATTTAGTAAGGACCAAGACTATAACGTAGAGTATCGTATAAGTGTTAGGCATCGACCGACAAATGCCAATTATTGGCATTGTCAGGTTGAGATTGATCCTGCGGTCAAAAAGGATAAAGCTGAATGGCAGAAAGATGCGTTGCGAGCCCTGACTAATTTTTTAGTAGGATATGCATCATTCGAGCATAAAAATCCCCTCCCCTTGATAAAAAAGGAGTGGTATATAAAGGAAACAGCTTAAATTGTCCGCCCCTCCGCATTGCCAAATTAACAATAACTCATATGCCAGTCCTTCCCTACATCTGCAACCGTACTACCATCTACCAGCTTATGCAGGCCGGTATCGTTCCCGAATGGATGTATCGTGACTGCGACATCCATGGCATGGATACGGCTGAAGATTTCCTCTGCGAATGGGATTGGGACTGGAGCTGGGATCTCGGTTACGGCTACACGGATAGTCAGCTTGCCATCCTAAAGGAAGCGCGGGAGACTGTTCGTCTGGGTATCGAGGAATTCGAACGTAATCCCGAACTGCAGAAAATTGAGCAGGACAGAGTTGACAGAATCAAGAAAAAAAAGGAACTTTCAGAAACCCTCAAAAAGAAATTATGCCCTCCATTCTATGTGGCGGAAATTCCGGATATAGTCAAATATGTCTTGCAGCATGATGAAGAACCTCTCTTTTCAATCTTCTATTGTTGGTTTGTACGTTACCGCCATTCCGACCGTAACAAAGTGAGATTCATAATGGCAGGCATTTTCGATGGCATCTCCCGCACTCCCAAAGAGATGGCAGAAATGACCAAAACCGGAGAATTGAAAGAAAAATTCGGCATCGAAACAGAATTTACGTTAAAGCAGCTCCAACGTTTAGCCAAAACACCTTATGAAATCAAAGGAAAATTTGACTATCTCATTCCAGCCATAATGTCAAAACTCGAGCAGTATCGGCAAAACAATCAGGTATCAGAGACTGAAAGTCCGGTAGCTTCCATCATATCCGAACACAGCCCTCTGTGGACTGAAATAAAGGAAAGAGAGTCATTCGGCTTCCAGCCACAACTTACGTCTAGAGCTCTGACCTATTTTCTTAAAATAATATCGATGCGTAGCCCATGGAATGGAGGCTTGTCCGCAATCTGATAGCTTAAAGCTGACCGCTCACGACAATACTGAGCCGCAGACTCCAATCCTCCATACTACGTAGCCACAACTTACCCCTCCCTCTGCCCGCACCCTGCACCCATGTTTGCGCAGCAGGTTTGTCGCAGGTGAAATAATAATATCAGTCGGTTTGTCCCCCGCTAAAGTTGCTTGCGACTTAACAGCCAAGCCGCTACTCCCTTAAGCATAAATCATACATCGCTTTGACAAGCCCGGAGTGTCTTCATATTCCGACTTTTATTTCTTAGATCTCCGGCTTGTCATAGCTTTTTTATTCAAAATATTATATTCAATACCAGATGAATCCAAACGAATTGGAATCAGGCGATTATGTAGATATTTTCATTCCTAAGGATGGTTATATTCAGCTTGCTGAAGTTATATCATTGGATAGAGAGAATATGAAAATGGAGATTCTTCCTCAGAACGAAAGGAATCGTATTGTCATCTCCACTCCGGAGCAATGGCAATCCATTCGGCCTCACTCTATTTTTTGCCAGGATCTCCGTGCTTTAGGTTTTAATGAAACCTCGTTGGAAACCGCATATGGCTGGACCTCTAGTGAATGGATAAAAATATCAATCAATAGAAAATATGTCTTCCATCTCTTTTATGAAGATGGGGGCTGGAGATTGGAGACACATTGGATATCCGGAATGATGCAACGAACAGAATCCGCAGATAACATCCACTATATCCATCAACTTCAGTATCACCTGAAGCAATATAACAATTGATTAGCGAGACGATTCTTCCTATACGGTAAATAGTGAATTAAAAAAGTTATAAAATATGTCTATCTTTAAAGATAAGGTCCTCTTAATTACAGGAGGAACAGGTTCGTTTGGAAACGCTGTCCTGAGGCGTTTCATTGACTCCGACATAAAAGAGATTAGAATCTTCAGTCGTGATGAAAAGAAGCAGGATGAGATGCGTCATCATCTCAATAATCCGAAGGTTAATTTCATTATAGGCGATGTCCGTGATTTTGAAAGCATAAACAATGCGATGGCTGGAGTTGATTATGTCTTTAGTGCTGCTGCATTAAAACAAGTTCCTGCTTGCGAATTCTTTCCGTTACAAGCTGTTAAAACCAACATTCTTGGTTCTGAGAATGTTCTGGAGGCGGCCGTACGAAATGGAGTGAAACGGGTAGTTGTACTTTCAACTGATAAAGCAGCTTATCCTGTTAACACGATGGGGATGACGAAATCTATAATGGAAAAGCTTGCCATTGCTAAATCCCGTGATCCAAGGGCAAAAGCAAATGGTACGGTAATTTGTGCGACAAGGTATGGTAATGTTATGTGCTCTCGAGGCTCGATTATTCCTTTGTTTATAGATCAGATTCGGGACAAGAAACCGATGACAGTAACCGTACCTGAGATGACACGTTTCATGATGTCTTTGGATGAGGCTGTTGATCTTGTCTTGTTCGCATTCCAGCATGCTAATCCAGGTGATCTTTTCGTACAGAAAGCACCTGCCGCGACTATCGAGACTTTGGCGAAAGCGGTCAAGGAAATCTTTGATTACAAGGAGCCTATCAGAATTATCGGCGCACGCCATGGTGAGAAGATGTATGAGACTCTTTGTACATCTGAAGAGATGGTTAAGGCCGAGGATATGGGGGATTTCTATAGAATCCCGGCTGACTTTCGCGATCTTAACTATGACCAGGCAATAGCGGACTATGGCCATAGAGTCGATAGGAAACAGTATAACTCAGACAATACCGTGCAGTTGAATGTCGAGCAGATGAAGGAGCGTCTTCTATCTCTTGACTACGTGCAGAAAGAACTAAAAAAATACAAGGAAGGAAAATGATACCGTTGGTTAAGCCCTTCATACCTCCTCGCGAGGTATTGATACCCGAACTTGAAAAGATTCTTTATAGCGGATATATCGCTACAGGACAGGCTGTAGATGATTTTGAGAACGATTTCAAAAGATATATTGGAAATCAGGATATGCTATCACTCCATTCAGGTACAGACGCCCTTCATATTGCGTTTATACTCGCCGGAGTAAAACCAGGGGATGAGGTGATATCGACTCCCATGACTGCAGAGCCCACAAACACTGCAATAGCAATGATGGGGGCCAAGGTGGTCTGGGGAGATGTGGATCCAAGAAACGGGCTGCTTGATCCGGAAAGCATCAAAAACCTGATTACCGAAAAGACAAAGGCGATAGTATTCGTCGACTATGCGGGAATGGTAGGTGATATCGCTGGATTCCGTAAAATTTCTGAAGAAACTGGTGTGCCATTTATTGAAGACGCCGCCCATGCTCTTGGATCTAAGTTTGATGGAAAAATGACCGGCTGTAATGCACCCTACACGGTTTTCTCCCTTCAGGCAATTAAACATCTAACGACCGTAGATGGTGGTTTTCTCGCCATGCAGAATAACGAAGAATTGGATCGTGCCCGTAAGCTTCGATGGTTCGGTCTTGACAAGAAAAGATCACGTCTTGAGAATGACATTACGGAGGTGGGTTATAAGTATGCCATGAACAATGTCAATGCCACTATTGGACTTGTCCAGATGCAATATATAGAAGAAAACGTAGGAAGATATATTGCCAATGGTAAATACTATGATAATGAGTTGGCCAATGTTGATGGTGTAACACTTCCGTATTATTATCCCGGGGCAGAGGCGTCTTATTGGCTATATACCATGAAGGTGGAGCGTAGGAATGAATTCATTAAAATGATGGAGGCCAATGGCGTGGCTGCCTCTCCTCTTCATCACCGTAGCGATACCCACAGCATATTTAAGGAATCTCGCAGAGAACTTCCCGGCATGGAGGAATGGTATTCTTCTTTCGTTCATATTCCTTGTGGTTGGTGGGTGACAGAAGAGGATCGCTGTAAGATCGTAGAACAAATCAAAAAAGGATGGTGATGATTCCACTATTTAAGCCTTATATGCCCGAAGAGCTTCCGAAGCTTGAAGAAATCTTACATTCGGGAGCTCTGGCATATGGAAAATACGGTCGGGAGTTTGAAAAAAAACTAACAGATTGGATTGGTTGCAAGAACGTACTTGTAACAAATTCATTTAATTCTGCAGCATTGGTATTGATTGGAGCCATGGGATTAAAACCAGGGGATGAGGTAATTGCATCTCCCATGACATGTCTTGCCTCCAATCAACCGTTTGCTACTCAAAACCTAAAGGTCAAGTGGGCCGATATTGATCCTCAGACAGGTACCTTGGATCCGGATAGCGTAAGAAAATCAATAACTGTCAATACAAAGGCCATCTTTCATAACCATTTTTGTGGGTATGTTGGGTATGTGGATGAGGTTAATAGGATGGGAAAAGAAAAGGAATTGTATGTTATTGACGATGCAATCGAGGCTTTTGGATCTGAATATAGGAACAAGCGGATGGGGAATTTAGGTTCAGATGCCACACTTATGTCTTTTCAGACAGTGAGACTGCCTAATTCCATTGATGGGGGTGGTCTCGCTTTTGAGAATGACGAATTATATGAGAGAGCCTGCCTTATCAGAGATTATGGAATAGAAAGAGGAATATTCAGGGATTCCTTAAACGAGATCAGTCCGGACTGTGATATATCTTTACCTGGATATGGAGCCACTCTGTCAGATGTAAACAGTTATGTTGGATGTCTTCAGATGACTAAAATTAATGATTTACTTGCCAAGCAACGGAATAATTTTAGAAACTGGCAAGCTATTTGTGAGGCTGAGGCTATCAATACTGTAAAGATTGTTGAAGGAAGCAATCCAAATGGATGGATATTCGGTATATTGGGGAAAGATAAGGCACAGACTGTAAAGGATTGGAGAGAGAAAAGCTATTATGCCTCCGGTGTTCATTTACCGAATACTTATTACTCAGTTTTTGGTAATTCAGAAGAGCTAAAGGGTGTGAAAGAGTTTTATTCAAGATTCGTTGCATTGCCCTGTGGGTGGTGGTTTGAGGTATGATAAAGATAGAAATTATTGAACACAGAGAATGTTCGGACACACTAATCCGTCAAATTTGTGAATTCAAAAACCTAAATTGGCAGTATCCGATAGAATCTCATTTGTCTTGGATTAAGATAAACTTGAAGTCTGAAGATTTACATCTGCTGTTATACGAAGACGACAGAATGTGTGCCTACCTTAATTTCGTAGACACATCTATCATTGAAGATAAAGATACTATTCATATCTGGGGAATAGGAAATGTCTGTGTCTCTCCAGAATGTAAGGGCATGGGATATGGTCATCTGATCATGGATATCGCTAAATCTTATTGTAAGAAATCTAAAAGAATCGGAATGCTCTTCTGTCAAGATAAGAACGTCGGCTTCTATAATAATTGTGGCTGGTTTTCATTCAATGGAGCCATTGAGAATGTCGATCACGGGAACTATAAGATAAATACATTTGCTACCAAGGCAATCTCTGCAAAAAAAATCACTATACTTCGGGATTTCTAAAATGGCGGATGCTTCGGGATATAGGACTATTTTCAAGAGCACTTTCCTTTTTGGCTTTGTACAGGTTTTCAACATTGCTGTAAAGGTTGGTTTGAATAAAGTTGTAGCTATTCTTTTAGGTCCTGTCGGCATGGGTATTATTAGTCTTTACAATACGACAATTCAACTTATATCTGTTGGAGCAGGTCTTGGAATCAATCAGAGTGCCGTCAGGGATATTTCTGAATCAAGAGGTTTCGATGATAAGGATAAGATTGATACTACCATATCATTTGTAAAACAAATAATCCGATATACAAGTCTTCTCGGTATAATTATAACCGTTGCCTTGTCACCATTCCTGAGTGAATGGACTTTTGGAAATAAAGACTATACCTGGGGATATGTGATTGTTTCTCTTGCAGTGGGTGCTACTATTCAGACAAACGGATATAGGGCTATAAACACAGGGATGAGACAACTTAGAAATGTTGCATATTCCACAATATTGGGTGCAGTCGCAGGATTGATCTGCGGAGTCCCTTTATATTTCTTTTTAGGTGATGATGGTATCGTGCCTTCTTTGGTCACATCCAGTATAGCGACCCTTCTAATCTCAAAATACTATGCTGAAAAAATTAAGTACCAAAGAAAGAATCTGTCAATCAGAGAGGCTTTTGGGAGATCATCCAACATGATAAAGATGGGGGTCTCCCTAATGTTGATGTCGTTCATGTTGAGTGCGGTTCAATTGATTATTTCCTCTTATATAAGTTCACACGGTGGCGTAAAGATAGTTGGTTTATATCAGGCAGGGGCAACTATAGTGACATCTTATTTTGGAATAATAATTACTGCCATGTCAACTGACTACTATCCCAGGATATCAAGTTTTCATAATGATAATGTTAAACTCAATGATGCAGTGAATTCTCAGTCCGAGGTGGGTTTATTAATGGCGTTGCCATTAGCTGTTGTGTTTATTTTTTTAGCACCTGTCTTCCTTCGGTTTCTTTATTCAGAACAGTTTACCGTCGCTACGGATTACCTTGATTATGCAATATTCGGGACAATAACAATAATTGCATCGAATAGTATGGGTATGATACTATTGGCAAAACAGAAAAGTAAATTATTTCTTTGGTCATCATTGATGAGTAATTTCATAATTTTAATCGTAAATATAATTGCTTATAATTTATTGGGTTTGAAGGGATTAGGTATGGCTTACATGATTAATGGAATTATGCAATTCTCTCTGAATGATTTAATCATGTGGCATTTTTATAAGATACGATTCTCAGGAACTACAGTATTACTTCTTTTTTCAGTGTTCATCTGTATTGGCTTATCTATATATTTTCGATCTATAGCCTTTCTATTGATAAAAAGGATATTGGCTGGGCTTCTCTTTTTTATGGTTTCTACATACTCAATTTATAGGCTTAATAAAATTATGGATTTAGATTTGACTCATAGAATTATAGCGTTAATAAGAAAATGGTAAGGAAACTGCTAAGAAAAATTAAAAAGATAGTAAGGATAAACTGGATAAAATCTGCATATATAAATTTTCGAGTACTACCCATTGAGAAAGCAATAAAATTTCCAATTATTGTTACTGGGAAAGTAAGGATTAAATCATTGAATGGTAAAATAATAATTAATGGAAATGTTAGATTCGGATTAGTAAATATTGGAAAGGATGTTGACAATATGCCGATTTCAATTTTGCCTGCTCAGCTTATGATAAAGGGTGTTCTGATTTTAAATGGCGATGTAATCCTTAATCAGAGTGCAAATTTAGTGGTATGGCCAAATGCGATTATGGAGCTAGGAAATGATGTGATGATATGTAGTGGCGTGACTTTAAAAGCTGTAAATAAAGTAACTGTAGGTAATCATGTTATGATATCTTCTGGGTGTTTCATTATGGATAGTTCAATACATTGTATTTATAATACTGAAGACATGTCTGTAGCTTCTCCTAATGGGGAGATACATATAGGCAACAATGTATGGCTCAATATGTATACAGACGTAATCAAATGGGGGCAAGTTCCAGACGGATGTATTACAGCGAGATATACGTTTATTAACAAGCCTTTAGATACTTCTGATGAAAATTGCTTTTTAGCAGGCCAACCCGCAAGAGTAATAAAACGTAATTTAACTCAACTTCATAATTTATCATCCGAAAGGGTCGTAACAAAATTCTATAAAGAACACAATGAATTTGAGCGCTATAAACTCAATGCCAAAGAGGTTGACAGTGAAAATTTATGTAAAATACTATAAAGTAGAGTTCTGATAAAACTATCATAAAGGATCACAATTTATATCAAAATGTGGATAATTATCAAGAACAAGGTGAGGAAATTCCCTTAATCCCAATAATGTAATGGCAGAGAGTGTCATATAAGAAAAACTTTCAGACAATGATTGTATTTAAACATTTATTAATGTAGTATTTTAAAATGATAAAAATTGCGTATTACGATATTAGATGTTAAATAACATATACAAATACATATAAAAAATACAATCATAT
>JAIDSM010000009.1 GCA_029061225.1 Muribaculaceae bacterium | reverse complement strand
GCATATATGACCCAATATATTAAACCACCAGCTGTTGCTTCCGTGAAAGAAGATTGGGATTACAGGAACCTTCGCCTTGCCTATGATCTGCAGGACCGACTTCTGCCATTCGCGGTCTTCGAGGTGACCGTGGATATCGACCTTGCTCATGGCTCCCGCCGGGAAGAAACCGAGAGGATGTCCGTCACGAATCTGCCGCATAGCCTCGCGAATGCCATTGACGGATACCTTGCGCTTTTCAGGATCGTCGGTGCTCAATGCATCGACAGCTATAAAATTCGGCCTCATGGCAGAGATCTTATTGAGGATCATATTGACCATGACCTTGAATTCCGGAAACCGGCGAGTGACGAGATATATTAGCGTAATGCCGTCGAGAGCGCCAAAGGGATGGTTGGAGACAGTGATGAATCTGCCGTCGGGCATTTCGTCGAGCACATGCTGCCCGTCGACACGAAGCTTCAGCTTGAAGTCCAGCTCCACCATACGCTTCACGAAGTCGGGGCCGGGAGTATCGCACCATCGGCCATGGACGGTATTAACCTCGTCGACCTTCAGCCAATGCAGAAGGCGGTCGACGAGCTTACGATGACCTTTCAGCTTCGGAACCATCTCGACAATGTCGTCGTAGTTGAGGACATCGGGACGGATACCATATTTATCACGCATCTCGGCGTGTTGTTGGTTCTTATCTTCAGACATATATAGTTGTCAGTTTTCAGTTGTCAGTTTTCAGCGATCAGTTGTCAGCTTTTCAGTTGTCGGATTTCTGTCTTTGTGGTGGATGTGGAGGAAATCGAGGAGCGAGGCCATAAAGCGCTCGGCGTACGGGTCGAATCGTGAGGGCCGGTAGACGAAGTTGCGCTGGAGTATGAAGTTCCAGAACCAAGACACGAGCAACGACATCAGCAGACGTGCGGCGGCGTAGTAACCGGCAGGCTTGAATCCCATCTCCTCAAGGAACGGCCAATTTTTGAAAACCATGTATAGCCCGTCAGTACCGGCTGAATTAAGGATGAGATTTCCTATCCATACAAGGGCATACTTCACTACGACTGCGCTCCAGGAACAATTCTCCGCACGGAAAGTGAACTTATAGCAGATGATACAGTTGACGATGCCACCGGCTACGACTCCGATACCGGTGGCAAGCCATGACAGATGATGGTTGAATATCCAATAGAACATGACGAAGCCGACTATAAAATCGACCCAGCCTGAAGCCTGGCTCGATACGGCAGACCGTAGAAATGTCGGCACGAGCGAATTGCTCCTGAGCAATGTGGAGCCAAGATGCTTCAATCCATGATCAGGATGGTCGGAAGCGGATGTATTGTTTTGGTCAGCAGCCATGACTATCGGGTATAAGCGGGGTTATATACAAATATTTTTTTCGGACAGCACTCACTGTAATCTACGGCGGGAAGAGGATCTACGGACCCGTGCCAGGACAGCCTTAGCTATGGCCTTAGCCGCCTGCTTCCTGATGGGAGCGAAGCTTGGCCAGTCGTCGAAATTGACAAGTAGGCATCGACCTTCCGGGTCAAGGGCCACATCGCATCCGAACACATCAACTCTAAGGACATCGGCCGCCTTCATGCATATATCGCGAACCTCGGCGAGAAGGTCGTCGGAGAGTTGTCCGGCACCTTCCTCTCCGGCAGAATTACGAAACGGCAGGAAAGCATGGAATATACCGGAAGATGCGATACCATAGCATCGAATCTTCTCACCCTCGACATCGCGACTTACGACAGCCTTTGATATGCGGCGGAAAAAGAACTCATGGAGAATCTCCTGTGCTTCCTCGGCATGACGGCAACGCGCGATGTCTTCAAGATGATGGACAGGGGCATCCCCTTTCTTGACCCAGCATGGACCGAACTCAGCCTTACGCAGCTGCTTACGCACATCGACATCTGTCTCCACGACAAAACTCTGTGGAATCGGAATCCCGGCCTGAGCAAGCAGACGGACCATAATCATCCGGATGCAGTTTTCTATTCCATAGCCTGAATTCATCACGAGTATACCTGAATCCTCAAGTCTCTGGAGCTTCTCGATGGCACGTGCCCCACGACACATGGCAAGGACCACATCATCGCGTATATCAGCGTCTACGAACTCCTCTTCCGAATAGACCCTTACCTCACAGCCACGCTTGCGCAGCTCAGCGACAACGGCATGAAGGATGGCCGCATCGTTGGCGATGTGGTTAGGTGAGAATATGCCTGCGCGGAGAACCGCCGCTATGGTGATGTCGGCCACTTTGTTAAGGGTTAAGAGTTAAGGGTTAAGAGTTAAGGGTCAAGGGTTAGGATTCTTCCTGGGTTCCTTTCTGGCGACGCTCCTGCTTCATCTTCGGGAGAGGATCGGCAGTAGCCTCGGCATGCATCATACGATTGCGGGTAAGGTCTATGCCCTGATATATCGCCTGACGCATGGATGTAGGATCCGCCTCGTTCTTGCCCGCGATGTTGTAGCCGGTCCCGTGGTCGGGGCTGGTGCGTACATATTTCAGGCCTGCGGTATAGTTTACGCCGTATTCGCGGGCCAGGGCCTTGAAGGGAGCGAGTCCCTGGTCGTGATACATGGCGACGATACCGTCAAATCTCGCATAGTCGCCGTTGCCGAAGAAGCCGTCGGCAGCAAAGGGGCCGAAGACGAGCATACCCTCCGCCACACACTCTGCGATAGCCGGCTCTATCTCGCGTATTTCCTCCGATCCAAGAAGGCCGTTGTCGCCATTATGGGGATTGAGTGAGAGCACCGCGATACGGGGCTTATCCATCCGGAAATCACTGCGGAGAGCCGCATCGAGATTCTTTATTGTATTCACGACGGCATCCTTGGTGATGGCATCGGGAACATCACGCAAGGCCTTATGTGTAGTCACGAGAGCGACGCGGATCTCGTCGTCGAAAAGAATCATCGTGGCCTTTGCATCCTCGTCGGCGAGACGCCGGGCAAGGAACTCCGTATGTCCCGGATATGGGAACCTCTCACTGTAGACAGTCTTCTTATTTATAGGGGCGGTGACAATGAAATCTACCTCACCATCCTCAAGGGCGAGACAAGCGGCCTCCAGAGCGGCCACGGCAGCCTCGCCTGCTTCCTTAGATGGATGGCCCGGAGTGACTTCGAGGCCACGCGGACAGACATCGACCACATTTATCTTTCCGTCCTGGGCTTCTGCCGCACTTCGAACGGGAGTAAACCGGAATGTCTCCGTACCAATGTCTTTGCGGACCTGGTTGAGGATTTCGGCGCTACCGAAAATGACGGGAGTGAAGAGATCGGTTATATCCTCCTCGTCGAGCGCCTTTATGATGACCTCGTAGCCTATGCCGTTGAAATCTCCGTGGGTGATACCCACACGTATGGGATTGTGCATGTAGTTTTTTGTTTAAGTGTTTAAGGTATTTAAAGTCCTTAAGGTCCTTAAGGTGCGGAGGAAGGTGCGGAGGATCCTTGGCGGACAATTAATAACTTTCAAAGTTACAAAAATTTTCGGAGACGGCCAAAATTATTTTTTTGCGGCGAGCATTCCGCATGCGGCGTCAATGTCTTCGCCCCGTGATGCGCGGATGGTAGCCGTGATACCGGCGTCGTTGAGGAGCTTGCGAAACATCTGCATGCGGTCATCAGAGGCTGGATAGAGGTCGACTCCCGGTATGCGGTGGAAGCGTATAAGATTGACACGGCAGTCAAGGTCGCCGATAAGCTTGATGAGCATATTGGCATGCGCCACGTCGTCGTTGACCCCACGCCACATGATGTATTCAAGCGAAAGGCGACGCTGCCCGGAGAAATCATAGGACTTCAGCAACTTCATCACCGACTGGATGGGGAAGGCCTTCTGAGCGGGCATCATTGACTCGCGCTGGGGCACATCGGCCGTGTGTACGCTGATAGCCACATGCACATTAGTCTTCTCAAGAAGATCCTTAAGCTGAGGAAGTTTGCCTACAGTAGAGACAGTGATACGCTTGGGACTCCATGCAAGGCCCCATGGAGCAGTCAGTATCTCGATAGCCTTGAGCACCTCGGGGAAGTTATCAAGAGGCTCTCCCATACCCATGAAGACAATGTTTGTGAGTTCCCCCTGCTCTGAGCCGCCGGTCTTATTCATACGTATAGGCATGGAAAGCACCTGGTTCATAATCTGCGCGGCCGTGAGGTTTGACTTGAAGCCGAGTTTTCCGGTAGCGCAGAAATAGCAGTTCATCTTGCAGCCACACTGCGAGCTGACGCAAAGAGTGGCACGGTCCTTATCGGGAATCATCACCGACTCAATGCGGTTGCCGTTGCCTGCATCAAAGAGATACTTGACGGTTCCGTCAGACGATTTCGAGTCCTTGACGGGTTTTGAGCGACCTATCTCGTAGTTGTCCGCAAGCCAGGCCTGATTTTTCTTTGATATGTTGGCCATCTCCTCGAAGGATGTCACGCGCTTTGCATAAAGCCAGTCGGCGAGTTGCTTCGCCACAAAGCGAGGCATTCCGCCTTGTTTCACTACGCCTTCGAGATCATGGAGGGTCATGCCTATAAGGGAGGGTTTATTCATAATCAATTCTTAATTCATAATTCATAATGCATAATTGGCTACGCAGTCGAGGGTGCGCCTACGGCGCGGCTGTCAGAATGACCGCCATCCATAACAAAGAGGGTCATCGCCCGGAATGGGGATGACCCTCGATATTCGGGGATATATCATCGGGAAGCGAGATTCCCTATCTATTCATTCTATGCTTACGAGATTATTCGCCACCTTCAAACTTATAGCTCTTGTTGACGAGTTTGTCAGCACCACGGAGCATCTGGTCGAAGTTGGGATTCACGAGCTGGAAGTACTGCTGCTCATAGTTGGCCTCGTTGTAAGGCATGTCGGCCTTACCGTTGCCGTTAACAACAAAGGCATATACGCCATCCTCACCGGGAACGACAACGAGTTTCTTGTCGGCCTTGGCACCTGCAATCTGACCGAGGACCTTGGCGTCGTTGACACCCATGCCACGTCCCATACGGAACTCAGCAAGCTGGCGGGGTTCAACACCCATAGCCTTGGCAACAGCATCAAGATTGGAACCACCTTTCTTATATTCGGCCACAAGATCCTTACCGGCCTTCTGACGACGCACCTTATTTGTCAGGTAGTTTTTAACGTCTGTGTTAGTAGCCGGAACATAGTCGTCATACTCAGCATCGACAGCCACAGCATAAAGCATAGGAGCGGAAGCATCCTTAGACTCGTAGATGCGTGAAACCTGTCCGGGCTTGCCATCGATCATAGCCCAGCGAACCACCGAGCGGCTATCAGGGAAGAACTGGTTGTAGCCTGCCATACGCGGAACAGCGGGAGTAGACTGAGTGAACTGGAAAGTCTGAACATTATAGCCGGCCTCAGCTGCATTCTTGCTGAAGAGTTCGGCGGTGTTGTTCTTCTCAAGGTATTTCTCAAACTTAGCCATCTCATCTTCAACTGTCTTAGCCGAAGGATTGAGCTGATAGTTGTATTCCTCAAACTCAACAACTTCTACGGGAGCGTTCTGCTTCACCACCTTGGCGAGGACCGCACCCTGAGGAGAAGTCATGATGGCAACATACTTTCCGCCGGCCTGACGGAGAGAGTCGAGCTGAGAAGCCGCGAGCGCTCCGGTAGGGCCATCCTGAGCGAAGAGGGGAATCCACTGTTCCTTCTGGGCGAAGACGCTATCGGCAGAGAAAGACTTGTTGATGCTGTCGATGGGAAGACCTGCGTTAAGGCTTGCAGCCACCTTAGCGGGAAGAGCTTCGCCGGCAACCTGCACGATATTGATCTGAATGGAGTCTACCTCATAGGAACGCTTGCCCATCTTCACGATCTCGAAGCCACGGAGGTTTTCGGTCACCATGCTTACATCGCCGGCCTTAGCGGAAGACACGAACTCCTTCACCGGACCGTTGCGGAGGTCGGAAGCACGGACATTGCTGCGAGTCATGACAACTCCTTCCTTCTTGATATTGGCGGGAAGGCCGGAAGAAGCGGAATCGTTGAGAGCCTTAAGGGTATTCTGCGCGAGAGTCTTGGCAGCAGCGCGGTCAGCGTCGGAAGCGGCGATATTGATCGCGATGAAAGATACCTCCTTGGTAGGCTCAAGCACCTCGAAATTAGACTTCTCATCAGAATAAGCGGCGTTGATCTCAGCATCGCTTACGGGGTATTTCTTCTCGTCGATCGCGCCATAGGGACGGAAAGCAAGTGAGACATTGTTGGTGGCTACGTAATCGTTGTAAAGAGCCTTCTTATCAAGGTCGTTAGCCTTTACAGTACCGATTACGAGCTGCTGATATTTCTGTCGTTTGATAAGCTGCTTGGTCTCTTCCTCCATAGCGACCCATGCGTTCTGGAAAGGCTTTGCCTGCTGCTCGGACATACCGTTGCGGCCCGGATTGAAGATCACCTCATAGGCCTGCGCCGGAGTCTGGGCGCTGAAACCGGCAGCGTTGAGCTGCTGAAGGATATTGCCCATAGCCTCGCGGTTGATGGGATTGTCGAGGACGAAGAAACGGAGCTGTTCGGGGCTTGACTCAATTCCGGCCTTAGACACGGCGTCGTCAAGGAGACGTTCACCGACGAGCTGCTCCACTGCCATCTGCGCGAGCATCTGCGCGTCGAAGTTGGCATATTGCTGGGGGTTTGACTGCTTGAGCTGCTCAAGCTGACGGTTGAGTTCTTCACGCTTACGCTGATATTCGGTATAGTCGATTTTCTTGCCGCCGATCTTTGCGACAGTAGTGTTGTCGCCAAATAGGTTGCGGCTGTTTGTGAGTGCGTCACCCACGATGAAAGCGAGAAGCGCCACGCCGATGATCACGATCAGCATGACTGATTTGCTTCTGATTTTCTCTAATGTTGCCAT
>JAIDSM010000089.1 GCA_029061225.1 Muribaculaceae bacterium | reverse complement strand
TATTCGAGGCCTCGTTTCGTCTTCTTTTCATTGAAGTTGGCTGCGATGAGGTATACGGTGCGCGGATCGAGGGCGTAGTGGCCGGCGTAGTCGCGCGAGTGAATCTGCTCCATCGCGTCCCTGACGCTTTTGTTATATTTGAATTCAAAGACGTAGATGAAGCGGCGTGTGAAGACTTCAAGGTCGCTGCGACCATTGTATCCGTCATGTTCTGCTGCGGCCTGCGTTCCGCATATCTTAGCCAGAATATATGTTATTGCCCTATACGTCGATTCCTTGTGGTCCTTTCCGGGAAGATCCTTAAGCAAGGTCTGGAGCCTTTTCATGAAGTCTTCAATCTTTCCGTATGTAATATCATTCTTGAATTGGGCGTAGTCAAACGGGCTTCCCTGTTGATTCGTACGGGGAGCATATACCTTCAACAGCAATTTGAAGAATCCGATCTCCACCTCCCGGTTTGGAAGCCGAAGCTTATATAACTGTGCTTCCCTGTCATAGCTTTCTATGGTAAGGTAGCCTGTCTGGAACATCAGGGGTACGGGATTCAGATGGTCGAATCCGACAGAAGCGAGATCATCCTTAGGGGCTATCACGCCGTTGATTTCCCAAGGATTTATGCCGTTGTCCCTGACCCATCTTGCAAGGAACGTCGGAGTGCCGGTGGCGAACCAATAAGCGCCGATCTCCTTGTCGTCAAGAGCAGTCAATACGCTGTAGGGATTGTACAGCCGGCTGCCTTTTGGAGCGAACATGTAGCCGTCATAATACTTTCGCAGTTCCCCCAAAGTTGTGCCAAAATCGTCCTCTCGCTCCTTTGCCAAGTCTTCAATTCCGGGACGGAAGTTCCTGACAAGCTCTTCTTCAGTCCATCCGCAGATGTCGGCGTATTCGTTCGCCATAGATATGTCCTTGAGGTTGTTGAGGTCGCTGAAAATGCTGACCTTGCTGAAGCGTGCGACACCTGTTATAAACGCGAATCTGATGTATCGGTCCATGCTCTTGAGGTTTCCGAAGAAACTCTTGAGCATTCGCTGGTTCTTCTCGAAGATCTCCGGATAGTCCTTGAGATCAAGCAACGGCTTGTTGTATTCATCAATTAGAATCACCACCTTTCGGCCTGTCTTTTGATAGGCTGCCTCAACTACATTCTTAAAGCGTTGGGAAACGGACAAGTTTTCACCACGCTTTCCATATTTTTCCTCATAGCGCCAAAGAAATCCGTCAAGAAGCATTTCCAGACCGTTCTCAAGGCTGAAGTTTTCGGCGTTGAAGTCGAAGTGCAGCACGGGGGACGGTGTCCAGTCGAGGCCGTCGGAGTCGGCGGCGAGTCCCTTGAAGAGGTCGCGTCGTCCCTCGAAGTAAGCCTCGAGAGTCGACAGCAGAAGGCTCTTTCCGAACCGCCTGGGGCGGCTCATGAAGATGAATTTGCCTTGACCCAACAGGGGTTTTATATATCCTGTCTTGTCAACGTACACGTAACCGTTCTCGATTATCTCAGAGAAGGTCTGCATTCCCACGGGGTATCTCAGTTGGTCCATAATCCTCAATTTTCTGCAATACTTAGCCACCAGTGTTAAGCCGTATCATTTAGGTGACTGCTTAAAGGGCTTCGATCTCAGATTCTGAAAGCCCCGTGAAGGCGGCTATCAATTTGGAGCTAACCCCTTCTCTGACCATCTTCCTTGCTATTTCCTTTTTCTCTTCAGCACGTCCTTCAGCGCGCCCTTCCGTTCTGGCACGTGCCGCAGCGTGCTGAATTCCTAATTGGGTGTCGCGCAGCTTCTCGAGAGACTGGCTGTAGGCAACGATCTCCTCCTTCCTCAGACGGCTGCTGCGCGAAGCCTCGAATATCTCAGGGAACCTCCCCTCGCGGTATGCCAATGACGTGCTATCCATATTATCCATGTCGGGATCCCCGGACAATGTTCCCGAGAAGAACGGAGACTCGGATCTGCTGACCGGTACCGTGCAGTATACATCGTAGACAATCCTCTTCCCTCCATCTTCGGAAGGAAGGATCTCCTTGTCGTGGTATGTTACATCCTTGACGGTAAAAGTGCCGTCGAAGAGGGCGTTGAGGAAACGGATTAGTGCCACCTTATTCTTAAGGCTGCCGAAGACGTGCTTGAATCCGAAGTCAGTCTGGATGTTTATGTACTCGGTTTTGATCTCGATCTCTTCCATTTAAGCCTGTCGTTTAAATCAATATGCAAATATAATGAAGATTTTGCTGAAATCCAAATTTTTTTCGAATAGGATTTTAACAGGGTAGGACAATGGCAGATGCGGCGCAGAGGAGAATTTCTAGCGTTCCGCTAGCGGAGCGGGAGCAACTGCGGCAAGGATAAAGTCAAAGAAGGGTGCCGGAAGTCCGGCACCCTTCAAAGAGGTATTTGTTTTTAAGTCTTGAACTCACTGTTCATTGTTCATTGTTCAAAACTTAACCCTTAACTCTTAACCCTTAACTCTTAAGACTTAAGACTCAAGACTTAAGACTCATTGTTCATTGTTCAAAACTTAACCCTTAACTCTTAACCCTTAACTCTTAAGACTTAAGACTCAAGACTCAAGACTTCAACGTACGCGTACCTTCTTGGCGACATTGCCCTGACGTACGATATAGGTTCCCTGCTGGAGACCTTCCATCGTTTCGCCAACGTAGATGCCGTTGAGGTCGAACACCTTCACCGGAGCCTCGGGATCAAGACCGATCAGCTCGACAGCGGAAGTCCTGTTGACGGTCACCGTGCACTCGGCCGTCTTGTCGCCGGCCTTCGCGGTGATCACCACTGTTCCCTCCGCGATACCTGTCACGGTGCCGAACTCGTCTACGGTAGCGATGAACACGTCGCTCGATGTCCATGTCACGGTAGCGTCGGTAGCGTTCTCGGGAGTCACGGTAGCCTTCAGTTCTACGGTACCGCCGATAGTGATTGTGGCCTCGGTCTTGTCGAGAGTGATCTCTGCAACCTCAACCACGGGATCGGTGATCGTGATCTCGCAGGTAGCGGTAAGCTTGTTGGCGGTGGCGGTGATGGTCACCTTGCCTGCCTTGAGTGCCTTGACAACACCCTTGGCGCTTACTGTAGCGATAGTGTTGTCGCTTGAAGTCCACTTCACCTCCTTGGATGAAGCATCCTCGGGCGAGATGGTCGCCTTAAGCTCGAGAGTCTCGCCGGTCTTCATGTCTGCGGTAGTCTTGTCGAGCTTGATTCCGGTAACGGGAATTACGGGATCAGTTACGGTAACCTTGAACGAAGTAGTGAAACCACCAAGTGTCGCAGTGATGGTAGCCTCACCTGCAGCGATTGCGTCGATGTGGACCTGATGCGGTTCCTCCACGATGTCGACGATCTTGGCCACGGCCTCGTTGCTTGAAGTCCAGACCACCCTCTGCTCGGTGGCGTCCTCGGGAGAAACGACCTCTGTGAGCGTATACTCGTCGCCGGTGTGGAGGGCGAGTGAATGAGTGCTGTCGAGAACATTGTCATCCTCGTCCAGGATAGCAAGACCGGAAACGGGAACGGTCACTGTCACCTTGCAAGTGGCGGTCTTGTCGTCGGCCTTCGCTGTGATCACGGCCTCGCCGCCGCCAACAGCAGTCACCTTACCTGTCTGGTCGACGGTAGCGACCTTCTCGTTGCTGGAAGACCATGCCACGGTAGGATTGGTAGCGTTAGTCGGAGTAACGGTAGCTGTGAGTTCGACAGTCTCACCCTTGACGAGGTTTGCCTCAGTCTTGTCGAGTGTGATCTCGGTAACCTCGATGTCGGTGATAGTGATCTCGCAGGTAGCGGTCAGCTTGTTGGCGGTAGCGGTGATTGTCACCTTACCTGCCTTGAGTGCCTTGACAACACCCTTGGCGCTTACGGTAGCGGTGGTGTTGTCGCTTGAAGTCCACTTAACCTCCTTGGATGAAGCATCCTCGGGCGAGATGGTAGCTGTCAGCGGGAGAGACTCACCTGTCTTCATCTCGGCGGTAGTTTTGTCGAGCTTGATTCCGGTCACGGGAACCACCGGATCGGAGACGGTAACCTTGAATGAAGTTGAGAATCCAGCGAGAGAAGCTGTGATGGTAGCCTCGCCGGCAGCGATGGCGTCGATGTGAACCTGATGCGGTTCCTCCACGATGTCGACGATCTTGGCCACGGCCTCGTTGCTTGAGGTCCAAGTCACCCTCTGCTCGGTAGCGTTCTCGGGAGAAACGACCTCGGTGAGCGTATACTCGTCGCCGGTGTGGAGGGCGAGTGAATGAGTGCTGTCGAGAACATTGTCATCCTCGTCCAGGATAGCAAGACCTGAAACAGGGATAGTCACTGTCACCTTGCACTCGGCCTTGATCTCCGGATAAGCGGCGGAAGCGACGGTGATGACTGCGCTGCCACCTTCGATAGCCGTCACCTTACCTGTCTGATCTACGGTAGCGACCTTCTCATCGCTTGAAGACCAGGTCAGATCCTTGACGAAAGCGTTCTCAGGAGCTACGGTTGCGGTCAGCTGGGCTTCCGCGCCCTTGGCGATTTCGATGGTCTCCTTGTCGAGTGTAATAGCAGAAACGGGAGTTCCTACGGTTCCTGTGATAAGGATGAAGTCGAGAGGATAGCCTTCAGCAGCTCCCTCGAATGTAAGTTCCGTATTGGCGGTAACTGTGAATTCTTCAGAAGTAAATTCATTCCAGCTTCCAGATGTGGTAGCTGTAAGTTTGCTTTCTTCTCCGGCCTTAACTGTTAATACCTTATCTTTCGAGCCTGATGCAGCAATCTTAATTTTATAGCTGCCGGGTTTGAGCGTATAGAATGTTACAGGGTCGGACGCGTATGCTCCCAGACAATCAGAAGCGCGTACATCTGCGTTTCCTTTAGTTGTCGGAGTCATTCCTTCGATCTTTTCAGCCTCCAGGAATGCGATACCGTCAGTCATGTCAGTGGCGGTGTATTCCAGAGTTTCAACGTAGTTGTCTGCGTCGGGAGTGAAGGTGTACCTGTATTCCAACTTCTTATCACCGCCGCAAGGCGCTTTCATCCATACGGTACCGTTGGCAGCGAGGATATAGCGGCTGTAGGCAACAGATGCGCTTTCGCCTTCCAGACATGTTCCTGTCTTTACCTCTCCGTTGACATTGTTCTTGATAGTGTAGTTCCAAGTAGCCTTCGGTGTCATCGCGAACGTCACGTCAAGATCCGCACCGTTAACCTTAAACTCGCCTTCGTAGTCCTGGTAGCCTTTTGCAGTAGCTGTGTAGTTGTATGTGCCGTTGATGAGGGCAACCCCCTTAGTAACATCCTTACCGTTGACGGTAACCGTAACGCCCTCAACACCGCTTGTCTCTGTGAAAGTGACGTTGTATGTCGGTTCGCTTGTCCAGTTGAAGGTAGCTGTAGGATTCTTGATGTAACCACCGGCAGCGGCAGTCTCATAAACAAGGATAGTCACGTATCCGTTCTCATCGGCATTTTCGATAGCTTCAGTGATGTCAAAAGAGAACTTCTCGAATGTAGTCGCAGATTTTGTGGTAGTCCATTTTACATCACCCATCGTAGTTATGCTCTTGTCGGCAGTATTGTAGGTCATATCGGCTGACCATAAAGAACTGTTGTATCCGACACCCCAACCTGTAGTACGCTTGTCATCTGTCGAACCGGAAGCTTCGAAAGAAAGGGTAGCTCCGGTGATGTTGCCCTGAACAGAAGGAACCTTAACCTGAAGATAGGTGATGTTGTTTACCTCCCATCCTGTATTTACGAAACCAACAGTGCCATTGCTGATCTTGTTGTAGCCGGCCTGTGCTGTTTCGCCGGCAGGAATCTCACCATAAGACTTGTCAGGATCATCCATGTTGACATATGTCATCTTCACGTCGCCTGCAGTAGTTTCTGAGCGGTCCTTTTCAACTGTCACGGCGCAGGTTGCGGTCTTGCCGTTAGAAGATGTGGCGGTAATGTTTGCTGTTCCCTCGGCTACAGCTGTAATAACTCCATTATTAACAGTAGCTACAGCTTCGTTGCTTGATAACCAGGTTACTTTCTTGTCGGTAGCGTTGGTAGGATTAAAGTTGACGGAAAGTGTTAGAGTCTTTCCTTCTGTAATGGTGACCGCTTTTCTGGTGAACGAGATGCTTTCTACTGCGATAGACTTTGCGTTGACTGTCACGGCGCAGGATGCGCTCTTGCCGCTTGCGGTTGCAGTGATAGTTGCTTTGCCAGCAGCGACAGCAGTCACTTTGCCGTTTCCATCGACGGTAGCGACTGATGCATCACTGGTGGTCCATGTTACAGTCTTGTCGGTGGCATCCTCCGGAGCTACAGTAGCAGTAATAGTTCCTGTCTCACCTTCGTTAAGGGTAAGAGTGGTCGGAGCAAGAGTCACGCCGGTCACAGCGATAGTCTTGGCAGCGACAGTCACCATGCAGGTAGCGGTCTTTCCGTTGTTTGAAGTAGCGGTGATTGTAGCGGTTCCGGCCTTGACAGCGGTCACAACGCCATCCTTAACAGTGGCGATGGTTGCATCGCTGGTTGACCAAGTGACTGTCTTGTCAGAAGCATTTTCAGGAGCAACGGTAGCTGTAAGAGTTTTAGTCTCACCTTCGGTGAGGCTTAAAGTAGTCGGGGCGAGAGTCACGCCAGTCACTTCAATAACCTTGGCTTTGACTGTCACGGTGCAAGTCTTAGTCAGTCCGTTGGAAGATGTGACAGTTATTGTCGCGGTTCCAGCTTTTTTAGCAGTTACCTTACCAGTCTGGTCAACAGTGGCTACATCCACTTTGTTTGAGGACCAGGTAACTGAAGGGTCCGTAGCATCCGCTGGAGTGACGGTCGCCGTCAGCGTCTCTGAGTCACCCTCTGTCAACTCGAGTGTAGTCTTATTGATTGAGATGGCTGTCACAGGGATATTTTTTTCATCTACAGTAACATTGATTGTTGCTGTCTTACCGTTGTTGGAAGTTACGGTGATTATCGCTGTTCCCTCGCTAATGGCAGTCACAAATCCTTTTTCGTCGACTGTCGCAACCTTTGTGTCTGAACTCGACCATGTGACATTCTGGTTAGTAGCTGTCTCTGGATCAAATTGAGGAACAAGTGTCGTAGTACCTCCTACAGTCAAAGTAAGAGACTCGCGAAGGAAAGATATTCCTGTTACTGCTACGCCGAGGAAAGTTGGAGTTGTAGACACATTGTCTACGTCCTGATTATTGGCATTGATGAAATAAATCTTGGAAATCTCAATGTTTCCACCTTCGAAAGTCTTGGAAACCTCGACATTCAGATTGACGAGGACACCGTCATTTTCTGTGAAGGCTGTATGATTGCCGGAGAACGCTCCGATAATCAGGTTGCCGTTTGAAAGGGTGTTACTGTTCAATTCATATTTCCCTTCGTCAGCACGGCTTGAAAGAGAAAAGTCCAATGTACCGTCAGTACCTTTTTTTACGGCGGTGAGACCGTCCGGTAATTTCACCTCCGCCTGAAAACCATAGTAAGGCGTGGCATTCTCGAGAGTAAACTGCAAAGTAGCAGTTTTCCCGAGTTCAAGGTCGGCGGGAACGACCTTGAAACTGTCGGCCAGGGCCACTAAAGGCACGACCAGCGACAGCAGCAGAAGAATTGTTAATGATTTTAATTGTCTCATGTTTGAGAATTAGTTAAATGTTCTTATCGCAAATCCCCGTAAGGGGGTTAGGTTTTGGGGTAGGGTGCCGGAAATCCCGGCACCCCTCTTAAATGTATCTGATTATTAATTTAAGTTTCGCAAGCTCAACTTAAGGTTTATGGGTTAAATGGTTATGGGGTTATATCAGACGTGGTATAGAGCCCTTATGAAGTAAATGTTCAAATTTTTCTTATAACCCTTTAACCTAATAACCTTATAACCCTCAACTTTCGCTTACGAAAGTTGAATTATTAAGACTTAAGTCATTGGTTAAGTGTTCAATACTCATTGTTCAATGTTCAATACTCAACTCTTAAGACTTAAGACTCAAGACTTAAGACTTCAACGTACTCGTACCGTCTTGGCAACTTCGCCCTGACGCACGATGTAGGTGCCCTGCTGGAGACCTTCCATTGTGTCGCCTACGTAGATACCGTTAACGTCGAATACCTTCACCGGAGCCTCGGGATCAAGACCGATGGCGGCTACGCCGTTAGTGTCAGCTGCTCTTGAGGCAAGGACATATCCGTTAGCGTCAGTGTCGGAAGCGATGATGGTCGAGATGGCGATGTCGGAAGCTGATACATAGGAATCGGTTACAATCTCAAGTATCGGAGCGTCGTTGTCGGCAAACACCTTGTTTCCGAGGTTGAAGATAACCACGCGGATGTGGTTGTCTGCATGCTTCTTAGTCAACATGGTGTGGCTGTCAGCGATTCTGCTTCCTTCCTTCACGTCAACGTTCATTCCTTCGGGGAGGAAGATGTCAGCCTGGAGAGCTACGTAAGCCTCAGTGTTGTCAAGAGTGACGGGGATCACGCTGCCCTTTGAGGAAGCGGAAACGCGTCCGATCACAAGTGCGTCCATCGAATCATCGTGGTATGCGCTGATGCGGTTCTGGGTTGAAGCGTCCTTTTTCTGATCAAGAACTATGCTGATGGTAGCGGAAGCATCTGCAAATGTGATGTTCTTATCATTATTGACATCTGCAGCCTTCTTATAGAATTCATCCCATTCAGCTGCATCCCAGCCTTCGTCAGCAGTTTTCTTACCTACTACATAGTTAGTGATGTCGGTAGCGTCCGTAACGTCGATTGAACCATTCCATGTTACATCGCCCTGCTGAGCAAAGACCTTAACTTCGCAAGAAGCGGTAGCCTTACCAGCCGTAGCGGTAATTGTAGTCTTGCCGACTTTAAGTGCTGTTACCTTACCGGTCTGGTCAACGTTAGCGACAGTCTCATCGCTTGAAGACCAGATTACCTCGTCGGTAGAAGCTTCAGGTTCGACAGCTGCTGAAAGCTGGCAATCATCATTCAAAGTGATTTCGAGATTCTTCTCTACAGCATTACCATCCCTATTGATAGTGATCTTGGTTGCAGGAATGCCTACAGTACCTGTAATCAGGATGTAGTCAAGTACATTATTTTTATCTGTTCCTTCAATAGAGAGTTCAGTCTCTTCACTTACAGTGATTGCTGCTTCAGTAGAGAACTCGTTAAACTTATTATCGGTAAGGGCGCCTGAAAGAATTTCTTTTTCGCCAGCCTTAAGTTTTAACGTGGCATGATTTTCTTTAGCACTGCTGAGTGCTCCAAATTTAAATTTATACGAACCAGGCTCAAGAGTGTAAAGTACGCCATTACCATAGCCACCTTTATAATTTGATCCTCGATTACCTGCCGTTGCAGCGGGAGTTAGCACGCCTTTATAATACTCATCTTCGGCTTCTTTGAAGAAGATACCATCTGTCATGTCGGTCGGGGTATAATCCAAGGTGTACACATAATTATCTTTGTCAGGTTTAACTGTAACAATATAAGAACTTGTGTTTCCAACCGATTTCATCCATACGGTTCCATCATTGTCGAGTATGTATCTGCTGAATGGAACAGTTGCGCTTTCGCCTTCAAATACTGAACCTGTAGCTATTACTGTATTGAGGTTGCTTTTGACTGTGTAATTGTAAATGTCTGCTTCACGATAAGTAAGAGTTACAACTGTTGAGCCGTCAGAAGCTATCTGTGTACCCTCTTTCAAATCATTATTTACATAGATGTACTTTACAGTCTCATCATCGTTATAGAAGTTCGCTTTCTGATCGTCAGTCAGGATGATTTCAGAGCCTACAACACCAGTAACTTTTTCCTTTTTTATGGACTCCCCGTTACAAACATAATCAAGAGTATAGTCTGCTAATTTAACAACCTCTACTTCTGTGGTCTTAATTGCAAGTTTATTGAGATAAAAACCACGAGACCAGTCCCGGGGTCCAACTACTGAAAGGTTTACATTCTTGATTCCAGGAGTTGAAGTGTAAGCATTATAAGAATTGTCTCCTATGGTAACTAAAGCAGTTGTCCCTGAAAATGTAACGCTTAAATCTAAATCTTTCCATTTGGTTTTCTCAAAGTCAAATAATTTTGAGGTTGTTAGCTCTCCATTTTCATTAGCAATAACAACATTGGCGTAAATTAAATAATCTTTTCCACTGTCACTACCGTTGACACCCTGAATTCCAAATACGAAATGATTATCTTCATTAAAGTATTTGATGTTAAAATATGTTGGCGTTTGGGCTCTGTTATTCTCAAATTTAAGAGAGTGTGAAATATCTAGTTTTTGGCTTTCACTGCCAATAGCATTAGAGAATGTGATGAAGTCTTTCTTCTCATAACTATTTGCAGCATTGTCATTGTTCGTCAAATAAATGCCATTTGCAGTAATCATGCCCTTAACATCAGGACCCCAAATGTATTTGTCGGTGTGTTCAAGAGTTGTATCGCTATTGAAAGTCTGGTCTATGACAATGCCTTCAGTGGGTATTATACCCTTGGCTTTTACAATGATCTTGCATTTAGCGGTCTTTTCTCCCGCTGTTGCTGTGATGATTGCTTCGCCTTCAGCTATTGCTTTCACCTCCCCGGCCTCTACGGTAGCGACTTCCTCATTGCTTGAAGTCCATGTAACTGTAGAGTCGGTCGCGTTGGACGGCTCAACTGTAGCTACAAGTTTATGCGAAGTGCCTTCAAAGAGGCCAACCTCGCTATAGCTAAGTTTGATACCTTCAACAGGAATTATTACAGTGATTTCACAAGTCGCGCTCATTTCACCGGCTGTAGCGGTGATAGTAGCGGTTCCTGCTGCAACTCCAGTTACATTGCCTTCCTGATCAACAGAAACGACCTCTTCATCGCTTGTGCTCCATGTGACTGTCTGGTCAGTAGCGTTTTCGGGTTCCACGGTAGCAGTAAGCTTAACAGTTTCTCCTATCTTTAGATCCTTAATCTCCGGTTTGTCCAGAGAGATACCTGTCACTGCAATGTCCGTGATTGTGATCGCACATGTAGTGGAGAAACCGTTGGCGGTAGCAGTGATGGTCACCGTGCCGGCCTTAACGGCATTTACAAGACCGTTCTGATCAACTGTAGCTGTTTCAGCATCGCTTGACGTCCATTCAACATTCTTGGAGGTAGCGTTTTCGGGTTCGATGGTAGCAGTCAGCTGAAGAGTTGCACCGGTCTTCATATCTGCAGTGGACTTATCAAGTTTAATACCAGTTACAGGTACAGATGCTTCTGCAACGACTGCCTTTATAGCAACAGAGAAACCTGCCAACTTAGCGGTGATAGTTGTTTCGCCAGCTTTGAGTGCTTTAATCACACCATTAGCGTCAACTGTGGCTACTTCTGTATTGGAGGATTCCCAAGTAACCTTATCAGTCGCATCGGCAGGCTTTTTAACGGCAGTCAAAGTATAGTTGTCTCCAACTGTAAGTTTTAGTTCTGAACCATTTTCAAGAGTGTTCTTATCCTTGTCCTGTATTTCAAGACCGGTGGCAGGAACATTAACGTTGACAGTCACAGAAGCTATGATCTCCTCGTTAGCATTTGATTTAGCAGTGATGGTGACTTCGCCACCCTTGACAGCTTTAACCTTACCGGTTTCGTCTACTGTTGCTACTTCAGGATTACTTGAAGTCCATGTGACAGTCTTATTGGAAGCTTCAGTAGGAGTGATTACAGCGTTAAGCTGATATTCAGAACCAGCGGCGAGATTCAGTGTTTCAAGTGGATTCCCATCCTTCCCATTTATAGCTATACCGCCAACATCTACTGTTCCAGTGATGAGGATGTAGTCGAATTGGTGTGAACCATTAGCTCCTTCAAAAGATACTTTGGTTTCTTCTTTTACTGGGAACTCATCAAAAGAGGTTTCGAACCAACTGCCGGTAGTCCTTTTTGTAAAAGTTTTTTCTCCAACGTTAACGATAAAATTTACATTTTTTGAGTCATCAGTTGCATGCCCACCCATGCCGGCTATATAAATTATGTATGTGCCTGGCTTGAGAGTATATAAATCAACTGATTCATTTGCGTAAGCACCAAAACCATTTGAACAACGCACATTAGCATTGTTATTTGAAGTTGGTATAATTCCCTCAACATAGTAAGGATTTTCTTTATCTGCAAGATCTTCCGCCTCAGCAAACCAGACAAATTTTCCTTTGTCGGTTACCTCAGAATATGATAATACTTCTATTTGTCCATCGGATGTCGGAGTGAATGTATAGTTATATTCTAATTTCTTTTCTCCTCCGCATGGTTCTTTCTTCCAAATGGTTGCGTCTGACTTTACAATATACCTATGATAAGGAACTGTAGCATTTTCTTTTTCAAAACATTTGCCAGTTGCAATTACAACATCGTCTACATCCGCTTTGACAGTGTAGTTATACACATCTGCCTGCCTGAAGGTTATAGTAACAACAGTCGAGCCATCTGCTTTTATAGTCTGACCTTCAGCATTATTTGACACATATATGTATTTGATGCTCTTCTCATCGTTGAAGAAATCCGCAGTGTCAGTAGAGGTTAGAGAAATTGTGGATCCTACTTCTCCGCTCTTGATTTCTTCCTTGAGTACATTGCTGCCTTCTACGACTTTAACCGTATAATCAGAGAATTGAGCGGCTTGGACTTCTTTGGTCTTTAATGTATAATTTTTGACATACATGTCTCGATCATAACCCCTTTCGCCAGAAACAGACAGTTTTATGTCTTTGATTCCAGAAGTCTTGGTATATGCGGAATAGGAGCCTCCGTCAATATCAATGATTGCTAAATTATCTGAAAATTTGATAGTTAAAGAAACCACAGAACCTCCACCTTTTGTCATATGGCTAGGAGTTGTATTATCTAATTGGGGTTTGAGTACTAAAGTTTCTGTTGTTCCGTCTTCTTTTGCAACTATAATATCTGCGCCATACTTCCATTCACCTGCTTTTTCTCTAATACCGAAAATAAATTCGCCAGCAGGATTAAAATAATTTATATCGTAGTTGGTGTTTGCCTGTCCCTTATCTTTAGGATTATAAACTTCGTATGAAATGCTAATTAAATTAGTGGCACTGCCTACACCATTTTTGTCCACAAAAGACAAGAAAGGACGATTTTCGTAGTTGTTGGCTACTTTATCATTATTGGTAACATAAATACCATTAGAAGTGATCATCCCTTGAATGTCACTACCCCAGGTGTAGGCATCTGTGTCTGCTAGCGTTGTACCTTCGGCAAACTTCTGGTCGATGATCGTGGTCACGTCACCCACGGCTCCGAAGGCTGTGGAGAACATCGACGCGGCGACGATGCTGATTAAAATTAGAAATTTTCTCATAAATAGAAATTTAGGTTAATAAATATTGTTGTTTTGTTTTGTTAGTTTCTTTTTGAAGGGGCGGACGAGCCGTGCGTCAATACCGTAGAATACGGCAACGGCGGGGGGAACAGCGCACAAAGACCTCCCATCCCCTTGAAAGGGGATAAGAGGTCTTTTGTGTAAATTATTGATTGATATGTGTTTAATTGATGGGGGGGGGTAGCACGGCGGTCCGTCTCGGGGACGAGGCGAA
>JAIDSM010000088.1 GCA_029061225.1 Muribaculaceae bacterium | reverse complement strand
ACACTCAACATACACACCGGACATCAGCGAATCGGCTATTCTGACCAAAGCCGATACCCGCAACCTCTTCCTGATTGTCCTTGAGAAACTTTGATTATTAGCAAGCTGACAGAAAATCACCCCGCTCCGTATTTCCGGAACGGGGTGATTTTGTTGTTTAAGTTTGTTTACTTCATTATGTCGGTGGAGGGTATACAGGGTATTCCCATATTCTGCATATCGAAAATATTGGCTTTAGCCACTTCCTCTGTAGCAGCCGAGCAGCAGTCCGTCACGACTGTAGTATTGTAGTCGAGACCCATGGAGTCAACGGCAGTCGAACGTACGCAGTTAGGATATTGTGTACCGGTAAGGTATACGTTCTTCACGCCAAGACCACGTAGTATGATGTCGAGATCTGTACCGAAGAATGCGCTGAAACGTTGCTTCGTAACCTTTATATCACCTTTCTGCGGTGCAATCTCGTCCGGGATTGCTGCGCCCGGTGTACCTTCGATGCAGAACGGCTGACCCTCTTCGAAGAAATGACGACGGAAGAGTTCGGCGTCGATTCCGGAGATACGATGGATACGATAGATATATATTACAGCCCAGTCGTTAGCCCGACCGAAGTCAAGGAATTTCTTAATCGCGGGGAGTGTCTCATATGCGCCGGCCACCTGATGGGGGGCACCGGGAAGGACGAAATCGTTTTCCATGTCGATCACAAGGATCGCATTTTCGGCATGCGTGAGCATACCGTCAATCTTGTTGCTTTCAGTATTCATTGTTTTAAGTATTAATGCATAATTCATAATGCATAATTTTCTGTCACTGAATTTCAGATGGGAACATTTTTATGATACTATGCATTTAATATAATAATTTTTAAATAGTTTTGTCAGTAATAAAACGAATACAAAGCAAGATATGTTCATTTCGGCAACTCTATGGATAAAGAAGAGTCATCACGACAGAGAAGCAAGTAGGAAGCATACAAACAGGCACATCACTGTCACTCCTCCAGCAAGCCAAAGTCCTCTTGATTTGTATCCTGCTTTGTAAAGAGCTTTTCCTGCATTTATGGAGGCCCAAATTCCTAAAATAGCACCTGCAAATCCAATGTATGTCCAAGGCTTGTTGAGCACGGCACTAAACAAAATCAAAGGGCCTGCCAAGGAAGCGGCAGCATATGTCAGTTGCCTATACGGAAGATGAGTCTCTTCAAGGATTTCTCTTGTAGTCATATAATCATAATTATTAACTTTCAGGAAGTGAGGTGCCGGCAGCTACTATCGTAAGGCCGACGACAGCTTCACTCATACCGAGTGAATTACTTACACGCAAAGTTAATATAAAAAATCGTCTCTACAAAAACTATAACAAAAAATGCTTAACTAAATAAGACCCCAAAGGACACTAACACGCGAATTGACACGGAATATTGCATAAACAAATAAAAATGATTATCTTTGCAGAAAACTTCATAGGTATTCAGTATGGAAGAGTCAATGTACGCTATAGGGCAGCAAGATTTCGAATGGAAGATACAATCATCTTAAAAGGAATTGTGTGGAAGAAATAACAGTACATATTCGTCCTATTGATTGGACTGAAGGGGAATTATATGGACTTCGCCTCAGAATATCCGGTAAAAATCCTGTAGTAAGCATCGACTGGGGAGACGGCTCGATTAAATCCTTATATGGGAAGGACATCGAGGAATATCATAGGTATCGGAAGAATGAAGAGCTTCAATTCAAGGTGGAGGTGACTGTCATTTCCGGGGACATTGAATTCATTGATCCCTGTGGAGGTGACTGTGATATCGAGAGGATAGATTTTAGCGGCGCACCATCAATCAAAGAGATATCAGTTGAAAATTGCGGATATATAATTCTGGATAATCCGAAGCTTGAAAAACTCACGGTAAGGTTATACGGAGGGAGCGACCTCGATTTCAGTAAGTGTCCTAATCTGAGGTATCATTACTTTGAGAGTGGCATTGGCATGAAGAAGATTAATCTTTCAGGTTGTCATAAGCTTGAAAGGCTTGAGATAGATGGATCAAGGCATAATCCGGAATTATCAAAACTAATTATTGCTAATGACGCTCCTTTGAAATGTGTAAGATTGACTTCCCTCAATCTATCTAAAGGGTGCATAGAGCATCTAAATAGGATTATTGAGAGGAACAAATGAGTCTCGGGCATAGCGTTTGCTGCGCCCGAGAGGTATTGGTCAGTTGATGAAGTCAAGGATGTGGCCCCATAGGGAGAGGCGCTTGTTGATGTGTGAACAATCGATACGAATAGAGCACTTTAGGAAACCGCTTGCAGCAACTCTTGGCTCATTGATTTAATCCCATTTCTGATAGCAAACATTACCTCTTCCTTAGGTTGCCATATGCCGTAAATGAATCTATCAAGAACTGCTTTTGGCATTCCAATGAAATTAGCAACTTCCTTTACGCTAAGCCAAGGGCAACGATTGAAGATTTCTGCAACCCCATTGTTAAGATTTGGTTCCGTAGAATCAAAAAAGGATTCAACAGACAAGTCTTCATCAAGTTCTTTCCAACGGACATATTCTCCGTTTCCCCAGATATAGAATTTCTGTCTCTGCACAAAATCAGCGTCTTTCAAAGTAGGGAATGCTTCCAGCGGACGACTGAATACTTTTCCAGAAACACTCTGCATATAAATACGCTCGTTTTCAAACCATATTTCTTGTATTTTTTCCATTTATCTAATTGGTTATCTATTGAAAGAATTGTTTTTTTTCCATACTTCAACAATATCATCCTTGAAATTGCTGACCAGATTAAGAATCTTTTTCATTTTAGCAGGTTTTATTCCATCCTGTTTGATGATCTTCACATCCGGAATGACTTGAATTTTAGCGAAACCTCCTTCCGCTTCAATATGCACATGAACAGGGTCGTGGTCGCCCGGAATAATAAAGGCTCTTATTCCAAATAATTCAAAAACAGTAAGCATGTGATAGATATTTAGGTTACAAAAATAACATATTCCTTCGTTATATCCAAATTTTATAAGAGTTTTACAAAATTTGTAGACTCAACTCTCAAATGCATGAAAATCTTTCGTGGAGGAGCAAAGGGCTCGCGGAGAGTGTTAAAAATATAAAGATTTCTGAAAGTACAAGGATTTTAAAATGAAAGAGCCGTGAACTTTTTTACACATTATTTCGTTGAAACCTTGCAAGGATGAAATATAATTATTATCTTTGCATCAGAAAAGCAACGCCCTGCTTTCTTGCAGGGAATAGGCCGCTTACGAGCGGCTTTTTTTATTTGTTATGGAAGCTAAAAAACGAGTAACATTCTATATCGATGGCTTCAACTTCTATTTTGGACTTAAACGTACAAAAAAGGTTGATGCTGCCTGGCGTGATTTCTATTGGATTGACATGGTGAAACTCTGCGAGAGTTTCTTGGGTGAGGGACAGACACTTGAGAAAGTAATATATTTCACAGCCTCCCCACTCAGTCCTCAGAAAAACAGTCGTCAGAGTGCATTTCTTAATGCCAACAAGATTATTAACGGTGACAGATTTGAGATCGTAAGAGGCAAGTATCTTGACAAGCATATTATCTGTCCTTATTGCAAGGGAGATATTTCAAGACCGGAGGAAAAGAAAACTGACGTTAATATTTCCATTCGTATGATAGAGGATTGTGTGATGGAGACCACTGATATCGTAGCTTTGGTGAGTGCAGACAGTGATCTTGTGCCACCAATTGAATTGATTCAACGGCGCTTTCCGGAAATAGGCATCAAAGTGTATTTTCCTCCATCAAATTTCAGTAATGACCTTAAAGACAATCTCATTCATCATCGTAGCAAACCTGTGCTGATGATTAAGAATATTCGTCGCTTTCAGTCTGCAGTGATGCCGGATATAGTGTCCCAAAATGGAAAGACGTACACGATTCCCGAAAAATGGAAATAGGAATATGGTAAGCAAGGTAATAAAATTTTAGAAGCTAATAAGAGGGAAAAATCATCACGATTTGTAGATGAAGCAACATGACGCAAAGAAAATGCAAGCTGACTTCGTTAGTCACGCCAATTTTTATTCTCTTGAATATTTGGCTAATGTCACTAAAATAAGCCGTGATACCGGAACGAAGGATGTCAAGCGCAGATCTTAATTCAGTGTGGAACTGTCAGATGAAGCTCAGAAAAATATTGATATTGGGCAACTCTTGCTCTTGTTGCCTCACTGAACCGAACGCATCATTGGCGAAACAATCTCGGGCGCAGTCAAGACTGCGCCCGAGAGATATTCTAAACTTAACGATTGATTAACAAATCTTTCTGTTCTGAATGGATTTATTCCATTTGCAATTCAAGAATATAAGTATGTTCGGTATTAGCATTTACGAGTTTACCTTCAACAAGATCACGATTATATAATGCCTGAGATGGTAAGGTAATATATTCGAATATGTCATTCGACTTATGCATTCTTGACTCTAAATTCATATTACCGGAATTATCTATATTACCGGAAAGATAAAAATAACTTTCAGGTTTGTCTCCATATTTCCTCAGAGTGGATTTATATGCGTATTTTCCGGTTATATCATTACCATTGACTGAGAGCTCAACGACTATTGGGCTATCACCAATTTTACCTGATAATTTGATTGGACTTGAATCAGAGACTGCCACATCTTCATCAATTGGGCCTGCCACCACTTCCGGAACAGCCTCAATTTCATCACGTAGAACTACCGTATCAGGAACAGCCTTATGCCTACTTTCGGCTACTTCAACACTATTTATAGTTGCAACTACAGACTCATCTGAATTATTGATTGCTTGATTATTACTTGGCCTAAAACTACATATAAGAAAGAGAATGCTAAACGCTATAGCAATTCCAGCATTGAATCCGGCAACAAAGCGATTGTATACGTGAAGAATTTCCTCACCTCGTGCTTTCACATATGTTGCGAGTGAAATTCCTAACATAAGTCCTCCCGTCAACAGAAAAGCCAATACTTCGATTTGGCTTAAGATTGAGTCATTACACCAATCAAATGCAAATTCAAAGTAACTGAAAGATGGAATTTTCGAATAAAACCAGACAGCAAAAAGTCCCAACAATAGTTTGACTGAATTAATAGCATTGCCAAACCCTCCAAAACCACCAAGGACATACTTGAAGATCTGGAACTCGATTAGGAACAACACACTTAAAAACACTTGATCCTGCAGTTTATAAATAACTGTTCCTATTATAACAGCAATAAGCTGAAGGATTAAGCAAATGACAGATGAGACTAATCCTATACGGAAAATTAAATTTTTATCTAACTCCCTCTCTTCATTTATGGCTTTCTGCAGTCGATTGTCAAATCTCTGCCTGGATTCCAGGAAGGAATGTAAATCTATATGATGTAACATGATTCCATAGTTTATATTATTGTACTCTTTATTACGAAACTCATCTACCACCTACACAATCTTCCAATTAATTAGGTTGCTGAGTATGAAACTCAATAGACAGAGCATAAAGAAAGTTGCTATCATCAAGTACTTACCCAATTGGTAAGTCTTTCGGAATTTTTCTCTGTATTCACTCAATTTATCCATATGTTCTTATCTCATTAGGTTAAACGATAGCTGCTGTAATTTGTCATTTTGGCCCTCAATGAAATCCAATAGAATTCGTTGTTTCTCCATTGCATCGGAAGAAAAATCATCCATCATGTCGATCAGCTTATCTGAGAACTTATCGATGCGGTCTTGAATACGATCCAATTGTTTACCAATAATGGGAACAAAGAGTTTCTTTGATTCAAGGTCTGATTGAGCTTTGATGAGCAGAGCATTTAGTTGAAAGTCCATTTGAGCTCTTTGTAGTTCTACTTCCGCCGCAACTTTCTTATAATCTGACACAGAAGACATGATACCTTTAGCATGAAAAGCTATCATTTCAAATTTATAAAGCTTATCCATATAAGCAGTTGTCTGATTT
>JAIDSM010000087.1 GCA_029061225.1 Muribaculaceae bacterium | reverse complement strand
ATCGCTTTGTCAAGTTCCCGGAGTATCATAGCCTTGTCATTAGGCAATACACCGGTTATCGGTACCGTATTGGAAATGTGGTTTGAGAGGATATTTGTCCTTATGTTTAGGTTGTTAATCAGAGTTTTGACTTCCATCAACCGTTCAATTTCGGGTTCTTCTATATACGTTCCATCTCGCAGTTCCTTATAAAGCTGGGATTCAGGGAATATCGTAAGAGAAACGATATTCACTATAAAAGGATTTAACTTGTTAAGAATATCAGCTGTGGCTATAGCAGATTCCAGACCCAGACCTTTTCCACCTAATCCATTCAGGTATACAATGTTGTATCTTATTCCTGCCTCTTCAAGTTTTGAGAGCTGTTCAAGAATATCCGAGGCATGATAACCTTTGTTCATGTGTTCCAAGGTCGGATCGTGAGCGGTCTCCATTCCAATATTGATATTGTCAAGCTTCATGTGGCGGAGATTCTTCAGTTCATCAACACTTTTAGAAGCGATATCCGTAACCCGGGCAAACATACCGAAAGAAACCATATCAGGCAGATATTTCCTAAGAAGAATCGCAATGTCCATAAGTTTATTGTACGACAAGGCAAAAGGGTTTGCTCCTGTCAGGTACAATCGTCTTGCCCGCGGTTGCCACTGGCGAATGACATTCAGGTCTTCTTCAAGCTCAGAAATTGGAGACATCCGAAACGGTGTACCGTGATAAAGGCTACAGAATTTGCACTTGTTCCAAGTGCAGCCCGATGTTACTTGCAGGAGCTGAGAATTTGCTTCGTATGGAGGACGCCATATCTGGCCGTCGAAATGTAACTGTGGATATATCATATCTCGATTATTTTTTGTAATTTTGTACGCAAAATTAAGTGATAATGAGAGGCTAAGCAATAACTTACCAAAAGGTATGACCCTTACCAAAAAGTTTGTTTTGCTTATTTTCAATATTTTCCGAGCACTCAGATATGGCAAAAAAATTAGACTACGAATATTGCAAGGCGGCTCCGATGCTTGAATGGCTCGGAAACAAATGGGCACTGGTTGTTCTCGTCAAGATTTCCGAGAACGAGCCGATGCGCTTCAATGAACTGTACCGCAATATTCCATCTGTTTCTGAGAAAGTGTTATCGCAATGTTTGAAACAGCTTACCATTGATGGCATAATCCGACGTGAGCTGTTTCCAGATGTGCCGCCGCGTGTAGAATATTCCGTCACAAACTTCGGTAAAACACTGTTGCCACATGTGGAAGCGTTAATGAAGTGGGGGCAGGATAATTTTGAGCAAATAATAATCAATCGTCAAAATAATAAGTAATGTGAGTGTATAAGCAATATTGTACAGGATATTATGTAGATATAAGAAACAAGATAGTATATGGAAATACGAAGTTTAGAGAATATCGGTTTTGACACATTATTTGAGGGCTTTTCAAATGCGTTCTCGGACTATGAGATTCATTTTGATAAAAGCGTGACTTTAATATTAATTTATTATTTTACAGGGTCGGAGCAGTATTGGCGGCGGCCGCAGCGGGCACAGTGCTCTCCGCGCCATACGCTGTCGAACTGATCCATGGCAGCTTCAATCAGATCCAGATCGTCAGTGAGGATACCAGCCTCGAAGTTACGGCGGTTGCTGCTCTTCATGCCAATGCCAGCTCCAGTCAGATTGGCAGACCCGATATAGACAGTCTGGAAGTCAAATATAAGCATTTTGAAATGAACACGAGGACAAAGAATCCTCTCCAACCCTGTCTTTAGGATAGGATAACGGTCAAAATCCTCACGGAACGCAGGGCCTGGTTCCTTAGCATGGATAAGGCGGATCTCAACTCCATGCTTCAAGAGTTTGCCAAGCACAGCAAGAAACGGCTCGGTCGCCGTTCCCGACTTGACATACAGGTCCTTGATATCAGCCGTACCGATCCAAAGCGACTTCCTGACGGAAGCAACTTTCGCTACTACCTTGTCATAATGATCTTTGCCGGATATGAATTCTACTGCCATAAGGATGCAAAGTTAATAATTTTTCCTGACATTTCAATACAACTTGCCTCAATCTTAATAAAGCATGATTAGCTATGTCCGGTATAAAGTTTTTTACAGGTCTGAAGAGTCGGTAGGAAACGGATCCGTTTCTTTCCAGGATATGTAAATAATTTAAGTTTCGCAAGCTCAACTTAAGGTTTATGGGTTAAATGGTTATGGGGTTATATTAGACTTGGCATAGAGTCCTTCTGAAGTAAATATTCAAACTTTTCTTATAACCCTTTAACCTAATAACCTTCTAACCCTCAACTTCAGCTTGCAAAAGTTGAATAAATAATAGATTGCGTTAATCAAAAAGATTTAGTAACTTTGTATCTTAAAACAGCAAAAAAATGAGCAACGAGATACTATACATTTTGCTTCCGGATTTCGCGGCCCATGAGATGGTGTATCTTATGGAGGCGATAAGCAGTGATGAAGCGGAGCTGAAACCTGATCCGAAGTATGTCAATAAGGTTGTGGCACCTACGATGGAGCCAGAGGCTGCCATCGGCGGCTTCCGGGTATTGCCCGATTATTCTTTTGAGAATATGCCGGAGGATTTTGCAGCGCTCGTTCTTATCGGAGGCTACGGATGGTTGACTCCGGAAGCAGATAAAGTAGTTCCTGTTGTCCGTAATGCTTTGGATAAAGGTATGATTGTCGGCGCGATATGCAATGGAGCGTCCTTTATGGCCAAGCATGGATTTCTCAATGGGGTAAAACATACAGGCAACGGCCTTGAACAGCTGAATTTATGGGGAAAAGAAAACTACACCAATTCGGAGGGCTACATTCATGAGCAGGCTGTATCAGATAGCAGAATAGTAACCGCCAACGGCTCCGGAGTGCTTGAGTTTACGAAAGAGTTGCTCTTGCTTCTTGAAAATGACACACCGGAACGTGTAGAGATGTATTATCAGTTTAACAAGCAGGGATTCTGCGCATTGGTCCCGGGCTAAGAAATGAAGCATTATAATACTCCTAAGGAAGCATGAACGTAGAGGAATTGAGGGAATACTGCCTGTCGCTGGGCGACGTGGAGGAGAAGATACCGTTCGGGAAATTCGCACGGAGGTATGACGCCACGCTGGTGTTCTACGTGAAGGGACATATGTTCTGCATGTTCGACCTTGATGATTTCACCTGGGTAGCCATGCGCTCGACAGCGGATGAAATTGATGAGATAGCACTTAACCATACGGCTGTGCTTCCAGGACGGAAGAATATGAGATTGTGGCTTCAGGTCGCCCTCGGAGGAGACATATCGGACTCAATGATCCTCAGTCTCGTCAGACGCGCTTACGAGATCATCAAGGATAAGTATAAAGATCGTACATATCAGAAATCCAACCTTTCATAGCCTGCCGGAGCGACAAAGGGGAAAGGACCTCAAGCCAGGCTCCGTCGTGAAGCAGACGCATGACGAAGTCGTAGGTAGGAGCTACATATAATTCAAAATCGGCATAATCATCATGTTCTTCAATCAGCCGCTGGCTATGATGTATCGGTAGAGACTTCACATAATGCCTATGTTGAGTATAGGCACGCACCACGATCCTTTCCGGAGTAGCTTTATCCAATACAACGCCATACATCGAATCAAAATAGTCTGCCGCAGAGAAATCTTTTGGCAACTTGAAAGTGTCTTCAAGGATCTTGAGCGATCCAATACGGTCAAGACCATAAATTTCAGGCCGGTCCTTATCCTTTGGTCTCGCCAAGAGATACCACCGTCCCTCAAACAATTTAAGACAGTACGGCTCCACCACAGAGCCGCTGATCTCGCCTGTCTTGAAAGAATTATATGTCATTTCCACAACCTTATTGCGCTTAATAGCCTCTACAATAGGAATGAGATATAACCGTCCGGAAGGGATTTCCTCGATAAGAATACGATTATGCAACGATAGATTCCCTTCAATGATATTTCCGACTGAAAATGTATCAAGCATCCAACGCTTAAGCTTATTATCATCAATTATTTCCGGATTGGCAATATAATACACATATCCCCCCATTTTCTGACATTCGATATCAATACCAAGCTTAGAACGTATAGCATCCCTCCAGCGGTTGAATGTTCCCCGGTGGAGGGGCTTATAGTCGCTCATATTCTTGTTTCGTTCCCATTCGTCAGAAAGATCCTTATGGGAAATCTTTCCGTAGCGACGTATGGTGTCGATAAGCCAGATATATTTTTGCAGTTGGGTCATCGGACAACGCTGATTATATCATCGACCAAAGCATCGAAATGAAGTTTCAGATTCTCTTTACTCTGACGCGAAGGATGGATAGTGCGGGCAGCGTACTTTACTCCGGGAATATCGATCCTGTCAAGAAAAAGACCCTCTTTTACCGTATGAAAAGCGTCGTCAGCGAGCGCGAATTTATCTTTTATCTCCCTGTCGGCATCAAATCCAGTGAGGAAGACAACAACGTCGGGCTTCAGGATTTTCACTTCTTCAGCCACGACATTGAAGTATTCCCGTTCGATCTCGCGAATCGCCGCTGTTGGTTTTCGGCAGCTCTTACCGAAAACCGTACCACCGCAACCGATCTTTGACACATTATTCCATACTGCCTCGACCGACAGGTCGGCAAGACGAGACCTCAGCTGCCGGATCAATTGATTCTGACGACGCGTGAATACGGTCTTACACACTCCACTATCTTCATAACAATAGGCATGGTAGATATCTCCGATTCCATAGACCTCAGGCTCACCATCTGCGTGTCTGCCTTTAATTTCGTACAGAATGTCTTCAGAAGTCGACAGATTAAAGTTATATGTTCCGTAAGGATACTGTCCTCTTTCCACGATATCGTTCCAATTGTTGGTTTCGCGGCCAAAAACCATCACATGTATATCTGCGTTCTCATATGCTCCATCATCATTGAGCTCTATAAGCAAAGGAAGAGCCGGCTTTATAGCGTCAGGATCATCAAACAGTGGCTTTACAGCCCTATAGAGACCCGGGATATGGGAGCCATATAGATTCACCAATTTGTCGTTGAGAGTCTTCTCTTCTATCGGAATAAACTTTAAATTATCCATGTTCAAGAAATTTTCGATTGAAGAGTCAACCACGAGATGATTGATCTCTAATAGTCAAAGGTCGCTTCTTCATCTGTAAAAGAGTCATCGGAGGGCATCTGAATTCCTATGCTTCCGTCGGCACGCTCTGAAAGGGCGAACCTGAACACCAGATTGGTAGCATACTTCCACTCAATCTGCTTGGTAGCAAGCAGATATTTATCCCCTTTCGCATCCGTATAGAACAACTGCAGTCCCTCAGTGCCCGGACCGTATGGAATCTGAAACTTTCTTGTCATCTCATCTCCGGGCTTAACAGTCCACTCACTGCTTTCCTTATCGGCGGCAATACTTGTGACTAATGTAAGTTTCCCCTCCTTGAAGTTATCCGGCTGCAGAGTAATGGCCATCAGGCAAAGTTCAAGCTTGACCGTAATACTTGTATTGTCGTCATCGATTATAAACTCATCGGTCACTCCGGTATATCTCGGTGTTGTTCCGCGCCTCATCTGATCCACCAAGGTTCCGTTAGCTGTTGTCTGGTAGATGCAGCTCAAAAGATGACGCAGTTCCGGACCGCAGTCACCGGTCCCTTCGGCCCCTGAGTAATAGACAGGATGGTTTAATGTATAGTTTTTCAGTCCGCGATCAAAAGAAAACGGTGCGCCGAAAGTGCCGTTGGGATAATTATAGACTATGTCCTTGGCATTCGGATAATATGTCATACTTATTTTGTAAGTGCCACCTTTCACGAACTTGAAGACAATATCGTCAATGTCGTCAAACACTCCACTCGCATATATGCTGAATGGATTAAAGCCCGAGACCTTACGGTTGATCTCCACACCTATCAGGTCACGACTATTACCGCTGCGGCTCGAGAATTCCTCTTGCCGGATATCCATCAATGAAGAGATTTTCACCGCGATAGAATCATCGACACCAGAGACTGAATTTACCGGCTCATCGGGAACTATCGTATTTCCTTCAGAAGAAGAGCATGAAGTGAATGCGCTAAACGCCCATATAAGGCTAATTAAGGTCAAAAAAGAATTTCTGCCCATTTGTTTTGTATTAATGAGTTAATGTTTCGTTTGTTTCTCACTGAGTGCTTCTAAGTCAAGTCACATTTAGAAATTATGCCGCAAAGTTAATCTTATCCTGTCTCATTTTTCAGTACAGGCTCCGACTTAATTACAAACAACAGCCGACAACAGCCTTCAACATCCCATCATCTCCAGTCTTTCATTGAGTTTCTGAAATCGTAGTTGGCTATGACCATATCAGCGATCGCATCTACTACTTCTCGATTCTCAAAATCCGATGGTTTCGGCAAATTGATAAGATACACCGCATCATGAGTTATATCTCCAGACATATGTCCGGCTTCATGAAGATATCTCAACTCCTCCGAAAAGGACATAAAACTCGAGTTGTCCTCTTTTGAATGCACACTATTAAAATAATGCATACCTTGCAGCAACGGTGATATACTCGAGTCAAAGTCAGACAAAGCCTGAGCCAAAACCGGATTCTTCAGCATCTCATCAAGCGACATACCTTTCATAGCTTCCGAACGCATGATACGCGTACTCATCTCAATCTTCAACGTAATGGTATCATCGGAATTGCAAGAGGGAACAAACTTTATATTATATCCACTCCCGTCGTCGACCTTGAATTTAAAGCCCCCGTTGCCTGTGTTGTTCCTGAATCTGAGACTTTCGATATCAGGGCGACGCTCCTGAATGCGTGTGCCGACATTCTCATAGAGATTCTGAATAAATGTCTTTCTATCGAACTCCTCCACATTGACATTGCTCCGCACCCCTGTAATGAAGGTTTTATCCAGAATCTCCTTCAACACTTCACCAATATTTTCATTGGCATTTTTGCCAAACGAAGCAACAATATCTCTCATCATCATAAACAACTTCGAGATGTCAAGATAGCGTTGCTCAAGATATGCATCGGCAGAGCATGCGGCTTCAAGAATATCAGTCCAATCCGGATTATCGTCGTCGATGAGAGCAGCGGAGTCTATACCTTCCCTAACTGCAAATTCGCGATTCCAATCCTTAAAGTTCGGTTTGTGAACGAGGAGCGTATAAATACGAGGATAGCAAATCTGTATGGCCACTATTATGAAGTTGAGCAACTTCATCTTCAACTCCTGCTCAGTCAGGGTATCCTTCTTAACGGATTTCTCAATCCGGGCCGTGGAATGCAGAGTAATGCAATCAAGCAGCGAGAGTGTATTAATCAGACGTTTGATCGAGCGGGGATTATTGCCGACCGAAGCTTTGACGATATCAGCAAACAGTCCCTCCTGGACAGTGCTGAGTTGCATTGCTTTCGGCAAATATCCGATATCCTTCAAAGAGTCTTGAATAAATGTCATAGGCTGGTAACTATTTACCGGCAGCGAGAAGGGCACCTGTATGATCTTGTCAAAAAATGACCGGAATTCCCTTTCATTCCTGTTAGTCATTTTGCCGAATTTTGGTTCAAGACCCTTGACCACCACTTCATAGTCAATGGCAAGCACAAATATGCATTTTTCTATAGTGAACACATTCTTAAGAAGTTCCAGAATCTCTACAGCGACCGGAGGATTCAGACGGTCGAGATCGTCAACAAAGACGATTACTCCTTTTTTACCGCGTGCATTACCCTCTTTTCCGGCACTATGCTTGATCTTAAGATCAATTGCTTTCTTAATCTCTCTTCTCAGATCGGAAATTGAGAATGTCTGGTTATTTTCAGGTTCTGGCAGAGTTGACTTAACATCTAATCCTTCCATTATCTTGGCTCCTGTATTACCAAAAGCAATCTTGGTAGCCTCCCGTGCAAAACCCAAGGCGAAGTTGCCGATACCGAAAAGAACTGTCTTAACTTTATTCTTCAGATCGGGATTATCTTTAGCAATTGAATCGATGATATGCTCCAGAATGCGGACAACAGTCATTTCGGGAGAGGACAGCATTGAATATTCCCAAGTATTGACCTCAACGCCGATAAAAGATTTACCTTCTCCACAAAGAGCTTCGCGAAGATTATTCATCAGAGATGTCTTTCCGCTTCCCCATTCCCCCTGTAAGGCTATGGTGATAGGAGCATCAGATCGCTCAATAAATTCAATAAGGCCATCGACATAAGGCTTTGTTCCAAAGTCATTGCTGCTCTTTTCCAACGGCATGTCGGACAGTGAGGTTTTATATATATGTTCCATGCTGTAGTATGATATATGTGCATCCGACTGACGGGCTTCAGCTTTAACCGGTTGCATCAAAAAAAGAGGACACAACACTCTTTTCTTTCTCTCTTCGGTAAGGCTCTGGTAAAGCCGATGGGTCAAGAATAAGAAAAAGCAGCCTGTGTCCTCGTGAGAGGACGCATAAAGCAAGCTTTGACCTTTTCTTTCGACCCATTGTTAGATTTACCAGATTTAACCGAATCGAGATATGGTCATTGCATGTCAATGCAAATCGTTATGTAGATTTTTCGTATGTCTGATTCGTAATTATATTTTTTGTTACTATTGCAAAATTACGCTTTTTTTTTCATACATAAAAATGTTACAGAACATATTTTCAGGCTGCACCGCCAAAATTAATGGCCAAGTGTCTCAAAAAGCAGTACAAGATGATTTTCTTGAAAGAATCTCAAATATTTTTTGTATCTTTGCATTCGGCCTGACAATTTCAGTTTATTTCATTAGTGAATACCATCGGGCTGTTTACGACCGACAATAAAAATATTTAAAATGGCATGTACCTCTGAGTTTATCGAGTTTGTATGTGGGATTCTCGCTCCTTTGGGAGAGGTGCGGAGCCGCAAGATGATGGGTGATTACGTGATTTAAATGACAAATAAGAACATAATGAACTATATATTTGATTTCGACGGAACCCTTATGGATACATCGGGGGTAATCCTCTCCACTATAAAGGCTACCATAAAGGATATGGGGCTTCCTGACAAGACCGATGAGGAATGCCGCGCCATAATAGGAATCCGTACTGATGAAGCAGGACGGTATCTGTATCCGGATCTTGATATCTCGAATAAAGAATTTGCCAAGGTTTTCCGCGCGAATTACGACAGATTGCAGAAAGACGCGCATGAAAAAGCGTTCCCGGGAGTAATCGAGACCCTCACACGGCTTCGAAACAATGGTCATCGACTTGCCATCGCATCAAGCAGACGACTCGTGTCGCTGACCGACTACCTAAAGAAATTAGGTATCGATGACTGGTTTGACATTGTGGTCGGAGCCGACAGCGTCACTAAAGGTAAGCCTGATCCGGAGCCGGTGCTGACAGTTCTCAAGGCACTCGGCTGGAATGCCGACGACACCTTAGTGGTAGGAGACGCAGACGTAGACATAATGATGGGCAACGTAGGGGGATGCAGAACCTGCGCTGTGACTTATGGCAACGGTTCAATCGCCTCGCTAAAGGCTGCTCAGCCGGATTACATGATTGATGATTTCAAAGACCTGCCCTTATAGATGGATACTATAGGACTATACCTTGAACTTGGTTTTAAGATAGCCTCAGAGCATGAACAGGATTATATGGTGATAAACGTCTTAACCAACAATATCTAAATGGACCATAATAAAAGTCATACTCTAATCAACGAATCCGATTTCGAAAGAGAGTTCTGGGAAATGCTGGATGCCCTTGTCAGTGAGTCGGAAATAGTCATTGACAGACCTAAGGGGACGAACCATCCGAAGTTTGCAGATTTTCTGTATAAGGTGGATTATGGATACTTGAAAGATACAAATTCAATGGATAATGAAGGGATTGATGTATGGGTCGGAACAGGAGAAAAGAAAATAGACGCTATAATGTGTATAGTTGATTTACTGAAACGTGATTCTGAAATTAAGATCCTGATCGGATGTACGGAGGAAGAAAAACGACTGATCTATAAGACCCATAATGAATCGCAATGGATGAAAGGCATCTTGATACGGAGATAAAAGCTGAAGAATCCGATAACAGCATTTGGTCAGTCCAACAAAAATGCCTATATTTGCAACGGCGGTTACAGTAACCGCCGTTGCATTAGGGAGGAATAATGAAGAATATACTTGACATACGGAATCGTGGAGAATTCCGCGAGTGGCTTACCGACAACGTCACAACAGAGAAAGAATGCTGGATTGCCGTGAAACGGGGAAAGACTCCGCCGGCGGATGCACTGTGGTATCTTGATGCGGTGGAGGAGGCTTTGTGTTTCGGGTGGATTGACTCAAACCTTAAAAATGTCGATGGCGTATCCTACCAGCGATTCAGCAAGCGCCAGAAAAGAAGCGTATGGACAGAACTGAACAAGGAGCGTTGCCGACGGCTTGAAAATCTCGGAATGATGACGAACAAGGGACGTGAGGTATGTCCGGATCTGACTACAGAATTTATAATTGATGCAGACATCTTGGAACGCTTCGCCGCAAGTCCCCAAGCATATCATAACTTTATGTCTTTCCCGGATCTATACAGACGGGTTCGCATTGACAACATACAGAGGGTACGGGCCGGAAAAGAACTGTTTGAATCAAGACTGAAGAAACTTATCGAGGCGAGCGAGCGCGGCGAGATAATCGGCGACTGGAACGACTGTGGCCGCTTGCTTGACTATTAACGAAACTATGAAAAAACTTATAACACTGATTGCCATCGCATTTATAATAATATCAGTTCAGTCCTGCGGAAAGGCTACACCCGTATCATCCTTACAAAAGGAACTGAGCGAATATGTGGAAGGAAAGGATGCGACTATCGGCATTGCCGTGATAATAGACAGAAAGGATACTGTCGAGGTCAATGGAAACCGGGCATTCCCTATGCTGAGCGTCTATAAATTCCCGATTGCTGTTGCTCTTGGAGAATATATTCGTCATGCCGATGACATTATCCCTGACACCCTGACGATAAAGCAGTCAGACCTTAAACCGGATACCTACAGCCCGATGCGGGATAAACATGAAGACGAAGCCAGCTTTCAAGTGACTCTTGATGAGCTGTTGGCCTATGCAATGCAGCAGAGCGACAATAACGCGTCAGATATACTTTTGAACATGATGGGAGGAACGGCCAACGCTATGCTTGAATTGAAAAGACTTGGCATTGAAAATGTCAATGTCGTCTCAACGGAAGCAGAAATGTATGAAGACAATCAACTCTGCTATGAAAATTCATCAACGCCTGTCGGCATGGCGCAGTTGTTGGATAGGTTTGAGCATGAATTTGACGATCCCTACGCTAAAAAGATCAAGCTGATGATGGAAACATGCGCTACCGGAGTGAACCGTCTTGCCAAACCTTTGGTGGGAACAAACACAGTGATCGGCCATAAGACAGGGACCGGTTTCACTTTACCTGACGGGAGGCTGATGGCGATCAATGATGCCGGATATGTGCATCTTCCCGACGGCCGGAGCTATTCCATCGCAGTCTTCATTGAAAACTCCGGCTATGACATGCAGCAGACAGAAGAAATTGTCGCTAAGATATCAGAAATTGTATACAATAACCTGTCGCGTCAGCATCTGAGGTAAGACGTTAGATTTTGAAAATCTCATATAGGCTAAAGTATTGATAGACTGGAAATCATAAAATAGCGTGTTAGATTTTTGGGTATCGCGAATGTTGCATATTTATATTTTTTGTCCTAATTTTGCGGTATGATTCTTTACTACAAAAGACCCAAAATGACACACGATGAAAAAGCCCTGCACATACATCCTGATAATTCTGACAGCCCTTCTGGCAGCCTGTTCGGATTCCCGATCTGAATCGGCGTCAACGGAACTGACCCGAGCCGAGAAGGCGTTTTCTGAGTCGGATTATGCCTCGGCAATGAATATTGCAGCGTCCGCCCTCGACTTTCCGCAAACAGACTCCACTGTGTTCGCACGTCTGTATGACATAATCGCCAGATGCCATCGTTGTGCAGGTAACCCGCAGGCTGAACTGTCTTATGCGCAACAAGCGGCAGAATGGGCGCCGAATGACAGTATGGTGCGTCAGGAACTCGTAATTTCCGCTATCAATGCAGGACAACATGACCTTGCTATGAAACAGCTCGGACTCATGGACTCCACCAATGAGTTCCGTATCCATATGTTGCCACTGCCTGCCATGAAGACCGGTCATACAGAATTAGCGCGGGATGCACTTGAGCATCTTTACTTAAACAATCTTTGGATGGAGGTGTCGCAGATGACAATGCTCGCTGAGATGTACTATTCCGATGGAATGCATGACAAAGCCTCAGCAGTTATCAAGGGCATAGACCCGACTCAACTCAGTGACCCGGACGATCTCGAAGCAATGGTGAAATACTATGACTTGACAGGCAATACACAAATGGCGATGGTGACTGTCCGTAAACTTGCATCAGTCCTTGAATCGCTCTTGGCTGAGGCGTCATCTCAAGAAATATATTCACGGCTCTATGAGATCGAGCACTCAGCCCGCACTGAACGACAGATGCACGACCGTAACCGCATTGTGGTGCTGTCGCTTTGTATGGCCATTTTAATCCTTGCCGCAGGAATGGTGACATGGTGGCTGCTTTATCGTCACGCTTCCGAGCGCCGGCGTCTGCTGCAGAAGCAAAACGACCTGCTGATACTCTCAATAGAGCGCCGTAGGGCTATGTCTGATCTGTTCAGTGAACGAAACCGCTCAATTGAGTTGATGGGCAATCTTATGATAGACGCGTCAGTAAGTGATAAAGGGGCAATTAAAAGAATTTCGTCAACCCTCTCCGATGAGATTGAACGATTCCGCACTGAAGAAGTCATCGAAGAGATCGCACGCACTCTCAACGAATGTTTTGACAATATTATAGCTCGTCTGGAGAAGGACGTGCCCACACTAAGCCATGCTGAGAGGGTACTGACTCTTTACAGTGCCGCCGGACTTTCGGCTCGTGTCATCTGTCTGCTCACCTCTCAAACTCCGGGTGCTGTCTACGCACAGAAACATCGTATACGTAAGAAAATTCAGTCGTCTGAGGCCTCGGCGTCTGACCAACAACAATATCTCGATCTATTATGAAACCATTAACTCTATTGCTATTAACAGCACTGGCCATAGTTGGGTTCCCCTCTATGGCAGCCGACAAGGAACCTGTTGTCAAGATATTGAGGCCCAACGGACTTCTCAATGGCAAGGTAAGCATTGACGGGCTTTGTGGCACATATAACGTTGACGAGGAATTTCCCAACAATCGTTTTATCAGGATCTCCGGTCTCGAGGTCTATGTATCTCGTGTCATGATATCCAAGGGAGCAGATAATACACTGAATATTTCATTGCAGCTCCCTTCATGGCTCAAAATGCCGACGCAGAATGATCTGCAGGTGTCGATTACAGGTCCGAAACTAACTTCGCTGACCCTGACAAACGGGAGCGACATAGCCGTTCAGGGATTCTATTCGACACCACAATCACTGAGTCTCAATGTCAAGGGGAAGTCTCATCTGCTCTTCAATAATCCTATCGAAACCTCCACCGTCACTGCTACAGTGTCTGCCGGCTCCAAATTCATCATCAACACAGTTCAGTCAGCTGAAATGAATTTGACTCTTAATGAGAACTCACAGGGATATATAGGGGGAGCGACTATGATCAACTCTCTCAATATCAATGCCACCGGTGGCTCAACTGCCTATACCACCAATATTATCGTTGATAAGGCAGATTATAATGCTACCGATATGAGTCAGATCGGCTATTATGTCAAGCCGAAATCACTTGTACGTCACACTACACGCGGAGGAATAATCAAACAATCCAATGACATGCCTCAAGTAAAAGGTTTATTTAAATGAAGCTTATTATGAAAAAAATATTCATATTTTTTGCAATTATCTGTTCCCTGATTGTGAAGGCTCAGGATGAATACACACCACTTAAACAAGCGGTATTTAATTTTGACAAAGATGCCTTTCACGAACTTCGCTGTTCTGGACCGGTTTATGTCACTTATACTGTCAATGACAGTGTAGCCCCTTCGGTGAAACCTATCGGACTGGATGTATATGTAGACTGTATTGATGTCAGAGCCGAGAGCAACACTCTGTTTCTTGACTTTAATCTGCCCGAATACATGAATGCGCCGGGAGTCAATGAATTGCAGATTAATATTACCGGACCGGCATTGACGAGAATAGAAGCGGATGCAAAATGTATGCTGACGACTGTCGGCAATCAGACTCTCAAATCTCCGATGGCGGTCTCTGCTTCGGAACAAGCCAATATTATGCTGCGCGACTGTATATCGGCTCCCCAAATTTCGGTATTCGCAAATGGTGCCGTAGTTCAATTCTCTACGGTGAACACTCCACTGATGTGTGTATCGGCAAAGAATCTCTCGATTATCGATATCTATAGCCCCCAAGACTCCGGTATGAGCCATGCGAATAAACTTGAGATTTCAGCACATGGTTACAGTACTATATTGGTGAGTGAGACAAAGTATGACTCTTTGACCGAAGATAAAGACGAGGGCTCTAAAATAACCTTCCAGTAGTCTTATTCATAAGATGTACTCAAAGGATTTTCCCGGATATTATCCGGAACATTGAGAATGTATTTCCTTACCTTTTTGTATATTGCTATCTGCGGACGGAAGTAGGGAGTATAGTCATAATAATGAAGAATCAGACAACTTCTTTTGGCAAACCCAACAAAAATTTCTATCTTTGCAACAGCAGTTACTGTAACAGCCGTTACATTAGCATGAAATTCTACGACAGAGGGATTGAAACCGAAACATTACGACGTATTGAAGCCACATCTGAGCAATACGCTCAGATGAACGTAATAACGGGTCGCCGAAGAATCGGCAAAACCACACTTATCGAATATGCCGCACTATCACTTGAAGACATAGGACAATGAAAAAAGCAAATAAGAAATTTATTATATGGGAAAAGACAGAAAAGAATACGCAGAGAAGAACAGAGCGTGGATAGAGGAGAAAGCACAGGAACCGGGCGTTGAGAGTCTTGGAGGTGGGGTGTATTATCGTGTGATCAAGTCGGGAAACAGCGAAGGTCGAACTCCTGACCGTAATAGTGTAGTAACGGTTCATTATACCGGAAAGACAATCAATGGGAAGAAGTTTGACAGCAGCCTGAGTGGAGTTGCACCGGCATTTCGGCTGAAAGATCTGATTGAAGGTTGGATTATTGCACTGCAGCAGATGCATATAGGTGATAAATGGGAGCTGTATATTCCAGCCGACAAGGGATATGGAAAGTTTAGTCAGCCCGGGATACCGGGAGGTTCCACCCTGATATTTGAAATAGAACTCTTGGGAATAGCATAGGCGTTCAACTACTTGGAAGAGTTATACGTTATCATATTATATGACAATCAAAATTTACTACTATGGATTTTATAACAGAAAAAGATAGGATTTACGCGACTGACCCAGCGGGCAATGTGATAGCGGAAGTGACGTTTCCGACAGAAGACGGAGTATCTACAATCGACCATACATTTGTGGATCCCTCTCTGAGAGGAGAAGGAATCGCAGGAAAGCTCGTGAAACTTGCGGCAGACAAGATTCTTGCGGAGGGCAACAAGATAGCCGCCACGTGTTCATACGCCGTCGCATGGTTTAAGAGACATCCGGAATACCATCTCGTATGCTCCGGACCGGTCGCATGCAGCCTCTACAGCCGAAGATGAGATCAGTGTCGGAGGCTCTCGTGTTGACCGTAAGAGTTA
>JAIDSM010000086.1:12809-20848 GCA_029061225.1 Muribaculaceae bacterium | reverse complement strand
GGAGGCCCATTCGTCTATCGGTTAGGACGAGAGATTTTCATTCTCTAAAGAGCAGTTCGACTCTGCTATGGGCTACTAATAACAATAAAAGCAAGAAAATACAGAAATGGCAAATCATAAGTCATCACTTAAGAGAATCCGTCAGGCTGAGAAGCGTAGACTCGAGAACCGTTACTGGGCTAAGACCGCACGCAACGCCGTGCGTAAGGTCCGCAAGATGGAAGATGCAGCTGAAGCACAGGCTGCTTACAACAAGGTAAGCGCTCTTCTCCAGCGTCTTGGTCGCAAGAACGTGATCTCGAAGAACAAAGCTGCCAACCTTTGCAGCGGCCTTCAGGTTCACATCAACAAGCTCACAGCTGCCGCAAAGTAATTTCGGTCGGCTGAATGATGGCCCATTCGTCTATCGGTTAGGACGAGAGATTTTCATTCTCTAAAGAGCAGTTCGACTCTGCTATGGGCTACTCCCCAAATCCATCCTATCCCCCGAGACCCGTTGCCTCCCCCGAGGCGCGGGTCTCAACTTTTATGGTTGTTTTTTATGGGTAGGCGGTTTCCTAACCGCCCATGTACTGACACAAAGTATCTTTCTCAGCTCGGAGAGCTGTTATTGTGACGAAACCCCAGGCTTCAAGCCTGGGGTTTCCCGGTAAAAAGCAGTAGCCTCGGAGAGGCGATTGCTGTTAGTGTCTTATTCCGCCACAATCACGAAGCCATCCCTCTTCGAGAGTGTAAGCTGCACTTTCTCAGGATTCTTGATCTTCATAGTCTTGGCAGTGAGCGGATTCTTCCCGTCTTCCGAATAGAGAGTCACTTCCTGGCCCTTTGAGAGCATCGGAAGGTCGAGCGTCAGCTTCAATGGTTTCTCATCGGCTGACACTCCGGCTATATACCATTTCCCGTTTGTTCCTTTGCGTGCGATCACTACATACTTGCCCGGATAGCCGTCGATGAAGACGGTGTCGTCCCAGGTTGTGGGTACGTCTTTCATGAATGCTATCGCGTCAGCAGGTGCGTCAGTAAGGTTGTTGGGGGCAAGCGCGAAGTTCTGCACGGGATTCTGGTATAGGATAGAGGCGGCGAGCTGGAAGGCATCTGTTGTGCGTCGTGTGGTTCCGCCGTCGTTGTTGCGGTTGAGGCGCTTGTTGAGCACAGTGCCGCCGTATTCCATCACTCCAGCCGCGTTGCGGATGAAAGGATGCAGGGTGGCGTTGAAATCCTCCATGTCGCAGAAATCCTGACTGAATACAAGGTTTTCCGAAGCTAATACGGCCTCGCTGCCTACGTAGTTGGGATACATGCGTTCCCATCCGCGTGGCATGGTGCATCCGTGGAAGATGACGCTGATGCCGTGATCATTGGCGTCGCTGAGGATATCCTCGTATAGGCGCATCGTCTCCTGCTTGTCGCCGCCGAAGAAATCCACCTTTATTCCCTTGATGCCGAGACTCTCGAGCCATTTCATCTCCTCCTTGCGCGGAATCGGGCGCGACATCTTGTTGACAGGCCCCTGTTCGATATCGTTCCACCAGCCCGACGAAGAATACCATATAAGCAGGTTTACTCCCTTCGACTGAGCGTACTTGGCGAGTTTCGCGATGCCGTCCTTGCCTATGTTCGTGTCCCACCAGTTGTCGACAAGCACGTTCTGATATCCCATATCGGCAGCGAAATCGATGAATTTCACCTGATCCTCATAGTTGATGGAGTTATCCTGCCAGAGGATCCAGCTCCATGTGCCCTTGCCTGGCTTTACTTCGAAGTCAGACTCATAGAGCGGCTCCACAAGATTCCAGGGAATCGTGGTCTCCACTATCGGTTTCAGTGTCTTGCCTATGGTGATTGTGCGCCATGGTGTCTTGCCCGGAAGGCTGATGGCCGGATTCGCGCTGCCGTTGCCGTTGTTTTCCTCCGGCATAGGGTATTCTATGGCGAAGACACCGTCTTTGTAGTCGCCGAGGCGGCTGCCGCAGAAGTAGCCGTCCACTCCGGTCTCCGTCAGGAGCGCCCATCCGTTGTCGCCCACATGGAAGAGGGCCGGGAAAGTAAAGCCATGGCCGTATTGCGAGGGTTCGCTGAGCGGAGCGTCTGCCTTGTAGTTTTCCTCATATGATGGCTTGGTGCGTTTCCACCCGATCATCGCGTCGCTCTGTGGGGTGAGGAAGGTGGTGGTGAAGTCAGGGAAACGGAATCCTGATGCCTCCTTCTCGATTATCATGCTGCGGGTATTTCCTTCGACAGGAATGACATATCGGAAGGCTATATCGTTGTCACCCACCTGCCACTCGATGCTCATGTCGCGCTTCTTACCTGCCGAATAACTCTCTGTCAGCGTATTGGCATGCCAGTCGATATGGCTTTTCTTGATCTTGGCCTGGTCATAGGATTTGTCGACCTTTCCGGTCTTCTCTCCTGTCAGTGTAAGCCCCTTTGAGAAGTCGCCGATGTTCGATACGAATCCGAGCGGAGAGTCGAGAAGGATAGGAAGTCCGTCGTAGGTCACTGAATAAAGTGGCTGTCCCTCTGCCGACAGCGATGTAGTCAGCACCAATCGTCCATCGGGGCTGCTTACCGTCGCAGCAGCTCCCATAAGCCACGCGCCTCCCAGCGCGCACAATGCAATGTTTCTAAGTCTCATGAGTATAGATATATGTTTTGTATTAAGTCAAAGGTTACTCAGCGTTCTCGGACACTCTGCGGCCTCTGCGGGTGCAAATGCGAGAATTTCCGCAAAGTTAATAAAAAAAATCGAGAGTTGATTTGGGAGGATGGGAAATTTTTAATAACTTTGTGAAAACCTAAATTTAAGCTGAAATGGAATACAAAAGAATACTGCTCAAGCTCTCCGGAGAGTCGCTCATGGGAGCGCAGGGATATGGCATCGACCGTGACCGTCTTGAGGGTTATGCCCGCCAGATCAAGGAGATAGCTCAGGCCGGCGTGGAGATCGGCATCGTAATCGGCGGCGGCAACATCTTCCGTGGACTCTCGGGAGCCTCCAAAGGTTTCGACCGCGTCAAGGGCGACCAGATGGGAATGCTCGCCACCGTCATCAACTCCCTCGCCCTTTCGTCAGCTCTCGAATCCGTCGGGCAGCCCGCGCAGGTCTTCACTGCGATCAATATGTTCCCCATTGGAAAACCCTATAGCAAGTGGGAGGCCATCGACGCCATGAAGCAAGGCAAGGTGGCGATCATGAGCTGCGGTACAGGACAGCCCTTCTTCACTACCGACACCGGCTCCGCCCTCCGTGCCATCGAGATTGAGGCCGACGTGATGCTTAAGGGCACGCGCGTAGACGGTGTCTATACCGCAGACCCCGAGAAAGACCCTAAGGCCACCAAATTCGACAAGATCACCTACGACGCTGTGATCTCCATGGGCCTTAAGGTGATGGACCTCACCGCCACAGCCCTTTGCAAGGAAAACAAAATGCCTATCTACGTCTTCAACATGGACAAGGAAGGCAACCTCCTCAAGATGATGCAGGGCGACAACGTCGGCACCCTCGTCTATTAAATGCATAATTCATAATTCACATATCATGGAAGTAAAAGAATATCTTGACAATGCCCAGGAGTCGATGGAACTCGCAGCCGACTATCTGGAAGAGACCCTCGCCCGCATCCGCGCCGGCAAGGCATCCGTCAAACTTCTCGACGGAATCCGCGTAGATTATTACGGCAGCATGGCCCCGATCTCCAACGTAGCCAACGTATCGGTTCCCGATGCCCGTACCATAGCCATCACCCCTTGGGAGAAATCGATGTTCCGCGTCATCGAGAAGGCAATAATCGACTCCGATCTCGGCATCACACCTGAAAACAACGGCGAGGTGATTCGTCTCGGCATTCCCCCGTTGACTGAAGACCGCCGCAAGCAGCTCGTCAAGCAGTGCAAGGCTGAGGCTGAGAACGCCAAGGTTTCAGTCCGCAACGCTCGCCGCGAGGCTATCGATGGTCTGAAGAAGGAGATCAAGCAGGGTCTCAGCGAAGACATGGAGAAGGATGCCGAAGCTAAGGTGCAGAAACTCCACGACAAATACCTCAAGCAGATCGACGAGATCTTCGCCGCCAAAGAGAAGGAAATCCTCACCGTCTGATCTTGACAGCCCATCACTGCGTAGCGCATGGGAGGGCGGTTTGGCTTTGTCTATGGGTGGGAGGTTTCCTAACCTCCCCCGTGTCGTCCGGTCCCGTGCAGTCAAAGCAAACTCGCGTCGAACCCCAGGCTTCAAGCCTGGGGTCGCACATATAGGACCAGTAGCCTCGGAGAGGCGATTCATTTGACAACTCACTACTGATAACTGACAGCTGACAGCTGATAGCTAATAACTGATAGCTCAAAAACTCATAACCATGAAAAAGACCTTATTAGCAGGAGCAATCGCCCTGATGGCGATTCCCCTCTCGGCCCAGACTTTCAAGGAATGGCTCGACCCGGAGGTAAACGCGGTCAACCGCGCGCCGATGCGCTCCGAGGCCTTCGCTTTTAATAAAGGAGAGAAAGGCTCCTTCAAGGAAGACAGGAAGAACTCTTCCAACTATCTGTCGCTCAACGGTGACTGGAAATTCAACTGGGTAAACGACGCTTCGTCGCGTCCTGTCGACTTCTGGAAGAAAGACTTCAACGACAAGGGATGGGATACCATCAAGGTGCCAGGTTGCTGGGAACTCAACGGATACGGAGACCCGGTATATACCAACATGCCATATGCCTGGGACCGCTTCTTCAAGAACGATCCCCCCAACGTGCCCGATCAGGAAAACCACGTCGGTACCTATCGCCGCGAGATACTTGTCCCGGCCTCATGGAAGGGAAAGGAAATATTCGCCCACTTCGGTTCCGTGACCTCAAACATCTATCTTTGGGTCAACGGCAAATACGTTGGCTACAGCGAAGACAGCAAGCTTGAGGCCGAGTTCAACCTGACTCCTTACCTCGTGCCCGGCAAGGAAAACCTCATCTGTTTCCAGGTGTTCCGCTGGTGCGACGGTTCCTACCTCGAAGACCAGGACTTCTGGCGTCTTTCCGGTGTCGGTCGTGACTGCTATCTGTTCGCTCGGGACAAGAACCGTATCGCCGACATCCGCGTCACTCCTGACCTGACCAACAACTACACCGACGGCGTGCTCGACATCGACCTCACGCTTACAGCCAACAAGCCTGTCACCCTGACTCTCACCGATGCCGATGGCAACACAGTGGCTACCGGCAAGGCGACTAAATCAGGCAAGACCTCCATGCAGGTATCCAACCCCAACAAGTGGACGGCCGAGACCCCGTATCTCTACACCCTTACAGCCACGATGGAAGGAAACGACGAAGTGGTCCCCGTCAATGTAGGTTTCCGTAAGATCGAGCTTAAGGACGCGCAGATTCTCGTCAACGGTAAACCGGTACTATTCAAGGGAGCCGACCGCCACGAGATAGATCCCGACGGAGGCTATGTGATGAGTCCCGAGCGTATGCTCGAGGATGTGCAGCTCATGAAGAAGCTCAATATGAACGCAGTCCGCACATGTCACTATCCCGACGACGAGCTATGGTATGAGCTTTGCGACCGCTACGGTCTGTATGTAGTGGCCGAAGCGAACGTCGAGAGCCACGGCATGGGCTACCGCGAGAAGACCCTTGCGAAGAACCCCGCATTCCACAAGGCGCATCAGGAGCGCAACCAGCGCAACGTGATCCGCAACTTCAACCATCCCTCCGTCATCTTCTGGAGCCTCGGCAACGAGGCCGGCTACGGTCCCAATTTCGAGGATGCCTACGACTGGGTAAAGGCTTTTGATCCCTCACGCGCCACACAGTATGAGCAGGCTCGACACGACGGCAAGACCGACATCTTCTGTCCGATGTATTACGGCTACGAGGGCATGGAGGCCTGGGGCAAGGATCCCAACAGCAATAAACCTCTCATACAGTGCGAGTATGCCCACGCCATGGGCAACTCTATGGGTGGCTTCAAGGAATATTGGGACCTCATCCGCAAGTATCCCAACCTCCAGGGCGGTTTTATCTGGGACTTCGTAGACCAGGGTCTCCGCGCCAAATCCGACGACGGAACTGAATACTTCACCTATGGCGGCGACTACAATCCATACGACGCGAGCGACAACAACTTCAACTGCAACGGTGTCGTAAGTCCCGACCGTGTGCCCAACCCACATGCCGACGAGGTGCGCTACTATTATCAGAACGTATGGACCACTCCCGCCGACATAAAGAGCGGCAAGGTAAACGTCTACAACGAGAATTTCTTCCGCGACCTCTCCGACCTTAATCTCGACTGGACCCTCCTCCACGACGGCAAGCCCGTACGTAAGGGTACCATCTCCGAGCTTAACGTGGCTCCCGGTGCGACAAAGCAGCTCACCATTCCTTACGGTGAGATTTCCGACAAAGGGGAATGGCTGCTCAACGTCGACTACACTCTCAAGGAGACCGACGGACTCCTGCCCGCAGGATACGCCGTGGCACGCGACCAGCTTGAGGTATCCATGCCGAAACATACTCAGTCACTTGCCTCTTCAATAGTTGTCGGTAAGAATACACTGTTGGCTGCTCCGAAGGTGATAGACAATCATGTCAATTTCCTAAAGGTAAAGGGGGAGGATTTCCAGATCGAGTTCAACCGCCACAATGGTTTCATGACCAAGTATGAGGTTGACGGAATGCAAATGCTCGCAGAAGGCGGCCAGCTCACTCCAAATTTCTGGCGTGCGCCGACCGACAACGACTTCGGTGCAGGCCTTCAGCGCAGATACGAGGCATGGCGCAAGCCTGAGATGAAACTTACTTCTCTTGAACACCATGAAAATGACTGTATAGTTATTGTGGAAGCCAAATATGATATGCCGGGTGTCAAAGGCTCATTGGCATTATCCTATGTTGTCACCCCAAGTGGTGAGATAATGGTCATAGAAAGTTTCAAGCCGACCGATGGCGCTGATGTCAGCAATCTCTTCCGTTTCGGAATGCAGATGCAGATGCCCGAGGAGTTCGATGCCATCGAGTATTACGGACGCGGTCCTATCGAGAACTACGCCGACCGCAACCACTCCACATTCCTTGGCGTATACAATCAGAAAGTTTCAGATCAGTTCTATCCCTACATTCGTCCGCAGGAGACAGGAACAAAGACTGACGTACGCTATTGGAAGCAGCTCAATGCAGCCGGCAATGGTCTTGAATTCAAGTCAATGGATCCGTTCTCCATCTCCGCTCTCAACTATAGTATTGACAGCCTCGACGACTATCCTGCCAAGAAGCAGAGCCATGGATCCCTCGTGAAGAAAGCCGACTTCACCAACATCTGCATCGACAAGGCTCAGATGGGTCTGGGCTGCGTCAACAGCTGGGGCGCACTTCCCCTCAAGCAGTACACGCTGCCCTATGGCGAATACAGCTTCTCTTTCACCATGAAGCCCGTATTCCACCAGATCCAGCCCAAGTATTGACGTGTATTGCGTATTGCGTATTTCGTAATGCGTAATGAGTGTGCTGAAAAGCATGGTTAATGCATATCTAAAACTCATAACATGTGAAAAATAATGATTTCAAAGACCTGAGGGTATGGCAGCATTCTATGGCGATATGTAAGGATATCTATAAACTCCTACGATTGCTTCCTATTGAAGAAAGATTTGCTCTTGCTGATCAAATCAGAAGATCTACGATATCTGTACCTTCCAACATAGCAGAAGGTCAGCGTCGAGGATCTGACCGAGAATTCCTTCATTTCCTTTCGATTTCAAGCGGATCCCTGGCTGAGCTTATGACTCAATTGAAACTATGCGTGGACCTTGAATATGTACCTGAGTCTGAGATGACTCCTATTATGGATGAGTTGGAAGAAATTGATAAAATGCTTAATGGATTGAAGCGTTCGATTTCACATAGATTATAATACTTTGTAAAAAAGGGTCGTGTCCTTGACACGACCCTTTCTATATCTACCAACGCGCTACGCTCAACGCGCTACGCTCAACGCGCTACGCTCAACGCGCTACGCTCAACGCGCTACGCTCAACGCG
>JAIDSM010000086.1:9639-12709 GCA_029061225.1 Muribaculaceae bacterium | reverse complement strand
GCTACGCTCAACGCGCTACGCTCAACGCGCTACGCTCAACGCGCTACGCTCAACGCGCTACGCTCAACGCGCTACGCTCAACGCGCTACGCGAGCGAAGCTCACCTTCCTATCCGGATTGTCAAGCTCGAAACTCAGCACCGATCCGTCTTTTGTCACCTCTACGTCCTCGATCTTTGAGTACTGTGCCAGACTGCCCATGAAAGTAGCTGTCACTGCGCCAAGGCCGTCAGGTGCGTCCTGACCCTCCACATTAAGAGTATTCTGGTCGAAGGAGAGGAAATAGTCGTCGTCACCCTTCTCCTCGCGGGTCCACTTACCCTCTACGGAAGCCTTTACGGTATAGTTGATGGCGTTGCCCACCGAGTCGGGGGCTGTCACCGTGTAGTCGGTAGTCATCTTGACCGGACCGTTGCTCTTCTCTGTGCCTTCGCTGAATTCGAAGGTTGTCACTGCGGTAGCAGCGTTAGATCCGTCTACGACTACTGTCTCGGGAGTCGAAGCGGTCCATGTGCCGATCATTGCGTTGTTTTCCTCAGAGCAGGAAGAGAGAGCGGCTGCGCCGAAAAGAAGGGCTGCGCCTACTGCGAGCTGATTGATTGTCTTCATAGTTTTTCTATTTATTATATTAATGTCATTATAACTACAACAACCCTTGCTCACATAAGTTCATTTCAGATAGCTTGTTTCATCAATCGGTAGGGAGGCACGGCTCGTGCGTCCGCTGCCCGTCCAATATGGGTAGTCCGATGATTGCGTCTTCTCTCCGTTACGAGCCGTCTCAAGCACCGCGCAGCTGGTTTGTCGTAGGTGAAAGAAAATTTATCTCGTATCGTTGACAACGATGACAACGATGACAACGATGACAACTGAATCCTCACTTCTCCCTCCAAAGATAAAGCCTGTCCGATGCCCTTATCTTCGCCGGCACAGGCAGCGAGAATCTGTCGCCCTTCTTCACCTCTGGCACCGGATCGGTAGTGAGCCGAAGCTCCTCCACCTTGAAGATGAGCGCGCCGGTCGTAGGTCCGGTGACGACCACCTCGTCGCCCGGCCTGAGCACACCGCTCTCCATCTGGAACTCACCGACCCCTAACTTGTCATAGTATCTGACACCCTTGGCTACGTATTCCTTCACCCGAGTGCTGCTGCTGCCATACTTACCGCTCCATTCCCCGAGACGCTGTCCGAGGTAGTAGCCGTCCCAATAGCCGCGGTTGAACACTTTCGCAAGCCTGTGCTCCCAGCCTTCGAGCTTCTCGTCGCTGAATTCTCCCGCGCAGATGGCCTCTAAGGCTTCCGAATAGCATTCCACCACCTCCTTGACGTATTCCGGTCCACGGGCGCGACCCTCTATCTTGAACACCCTGACTCCGGCATCCACCATCTTATTAAGGAAATGTATCGTCTTAAGGTCTTTCGGACTCATTATATACTGGTTGTCCACCTCCAGTTGGTCGCCCGTCTCCTTGTCGGTCACTGTATAGGAGCGGCGGCATATCTGTGTGCAGGCGCCCCTGTTGGCCGCCGAGTTCATCTGATGCAGCGAGAGATAGCACTTCCCGCTCACCGCCATGCAGAGCGCGCCGTGGCAGAACATCTCCAGACGTACCGGTTCGCCGTTAGGCCCCTTCAGTCCTTCCTTCTCGATAGCTTCGTGAATCGTCTTCACCTGGTCGAGGTTGAGCTCGCGCGCAAGCACCATCACGTCGGCAAACTGAGCGTAAAAGCGCACCGCCTCGATGTTGGTCACGTTCACCTGCGTCGATATATGCACCTCCTGTCCTATCTGACGCGCGTAGAGTATCGCCGCCATATCGGAGGCGATTATGGCCGATATGTTGGCACCCTTTGCACGGTCGATTATTTTATGGAGCAGGTCCATGTCGTTGTCATAGATCACCGTGTTGACGGTCAGATAGGTCTTGACCCCTTTCTCAGAGCAACGGCGCACTATCTCGTCCATATCGTCGGCAGTGAAGTTTGCGCTTGATCGCGAACGCATGTTCAGTCCCTCTATGCCGAAATAGACGGCGTCGGCGCCCGCGCTCAGTGCGGCCGCCAGCGACTCCCAGCTCCCCACGGGAGCCATTATCTCAAAATCCTTTCTATTCATACGATTCAAAAATATTAGGAAACTCATCGACAACGCTGACAACGCTGACAACTAAGCCAAAGCGATATAAATAGTTATCACCCCCATTGTCAGCGACTTGTATGTAGCCTCGCGGAACCCCGCCCTCTCCATCATCGCCGTCATCTCCCCGCGTTGCGGACATGCCGCGATTGACTCCGGCAGATACGAGTAGGCTCGCGTGTCGTGGGAAACCATCCGTCCTATCAAGGGAATGACATTTCTTGAGTATAGCCGGTAGCCGCTCCTGATCAGCGGATTCGCCGGTTCGGAAAGCTCGATGACGCACAGCACGCCCCCCGGTTTCAAAACCCGCCGCATCTCGCGGTATCCATCCTCGAGCCGCTCGAAGTTCCTCACCCCGTAGGCCACAGTCACCATGTCGAAGGTATCGTCGGCGAAAGGCATCTTCAGGCTGTCTCCCTCGATGAAGTTGATATGTTTCCGGGTCTCCTCATCCATGATGGCGAGTTTCTTCTCCGCTATGCTCAGCATTCCCGGTGAAAGATCGAGTCCCGTGATATGGGCCTTCGGGAAGAGCTCATGCAGGCGAAACGACACGTCACCCGTTCCGCATGCCACGTCAAGCACCCTCTCCGGGCACCCTTCATGCAGACGTGCCGCCGCCATCTTCAGCGCCTTGTTGCGCCAGCGTATGTGGAGGCCTCCGGTCATCATGGTGTTCATGAAGTCGTAGGATGGCGCGATCGCGTCAAACATCTCGCCCACCTGCTTCCCCTTCGCCTCCTCGTCATTATACGGCTTTATCTCTTCAGCCCTCTCCATATATTGTTTCCTATAAATTATATCATTTCGTTAGGGACGCACGCCTCGTGCAATGCGGTTCAAATACCGCCTTACTCAAGAATTCGAGTGTCCCCAGTGTAGTTAGCGACCTCCGGGCGCGTCCTGCGATGGCAAAAGGTAACATTCGAGT
>JAIDSM010000086.1:0-9539 GCA_029061225.1 Muribaculaceae bacterium | reverse complement strand
GCGATGGCAAAAGGTAACATTCGAGTATCCCAAGTGTAGTTAGCGACCTCCGGGCGCGTCCCGCGATGGCAAAAGGTAACTATGACCATGCTTTCGCATTGCACGGCTCGTGCGTCCGCATGCAGGCAGCCTCTTATAACTTACAGCTTATAACTCACAACTAATTATGCATTATGAATTATGCATTAATACTCGATTTCCTTTGTATAGCTCCTCCTCCTCTTATGCTGCCGGTTCTTAAACGAATCCCACTGGTTCTGCACCTTCGAGTTGCTCTCCAGCTCCGGATTTGTCTCTACGTATTTGTAGCCGTGGTCGATAAAGGCAGGAATAAGGTCCTGGAAGAGCAGGGCGTTCACGCCCTTTCCCTGATATTCCGGTTTTACGGCCACGAGCAGAAGGTCCACCCTGTCGTTCTTTCCCTTCAGTCCCTTCAGCAGGTGGATCCATCCGAACGGAAGCATCTTTCCCTTCGACTTCTGGAGTGCCCGGCTCATCGAAGGCATCGATATGCCGACTCCCACGAGCTTGTCGTCCGAATCTACGATGCAGCTCACCAAGCTCAGGTCGAGCAGCCCGAGATAGACGTCGATGTAATGTTCTATCTGGCGGTCGGTGAGAGGGGAGTACTGGTAGAGCTTCTCATAGGCCTCGTTAATGAGTTGGAAGAGCGCGCGGCCGTACTTCTCCTTTATCTCCTTCTTGCTTGTGAACTTCGCCACCTTAAGTCCGAATTTCTTCTTCACTATCTCCGATATGCGGTTATGCTTCTCCGGTATTCCGTCAGGCACCTCCATCAGATATTCCACCCAGTCGGTGTCCTTCTCGTAGCCGAGCGCATGCATATGCTCGGGATAATATGAATAGTTATAGATAGTCGCCATGGTGCTCAGCTGGTCGTAACCCTCCACGAGCATTCCCTCGTAGTCGAGGTCGGTGAAGCCCAGCGGACCCACTATCCTCTTCAGTCCGCGCTCCTTGCCCCACTCCTCTATCTTCTCGAGCAATCCGCGGCTCACCTCTATCTCGTCGGTGAAGTCGATGAAACCGAAGCGGATATCCTTCGCCCCGTGCTTCTCGTTGAGCGTATTGTTGATGATGCCGGCGATCCGGCCCACCGGCTTGCCGTTCTTGTAGGCCATGAAGCAGCGCACGTCGCAGAAATCGTAGGCCGGGTTCTTCTTGGGGTTAAGGGTATCTACGTCGTCGCTCACCAGCGGCGGCACGAAGTAGGGATTGTCCTCATACATATCGATCTGAAGCTGCACGAACTTGCGCAGCTCCTTCGGCGTGAGCTCTATTTCCTTTATTTCAATCATCTCGCTATAGTTTATAGTGTGACTTCCTCCGCGTCCTCTCGTCCCTCCGGAGCACTTGCTATTTGTTCAGGTGTCAGAGCTTCAGCTCTGCTTCTTAAGACTTAAGACTCAAATATATCAGTATCGCCAGCATCACGATGATGAATCCCAGCAGCATGATGATGGTCGTGGCCTTGCTCCTCTCCCTCAGAGCCAGCTTCAGCTCCTGCACGTTGTCGATCGGTCCTTCCGGGTCCGCGGCCTTCTTCGCCACCCGCCGGAGCTTCGGAAGCTGTTCCGGCAGGTTGTCGAGCACCTCGTTGATCAGGCGTCCGTAGTTTATGATGTCCTGCTTTGTGTCCTGTCTCTCCAGACGGTCGCTGTGGTCGTAGCCCACGTTGATCAGCTTCAGATTTTCGTTATATTCCGTGAAGATGATGTTGTCCGGAGTGATCGGCTCGTGCATCACATGGTTTTCCTGTATATACTCCAGCGCATCTGGCAGCTGCGTCTCAAGTCTCTGTATTATCTTAGGAGTCAGGCGTTTCTCATCGATGAGCCTGCGCAGCGAATAGCCGTAGACATCATCGGTGACGATGGCCGTCCCGATTCCTGGAATATCCTCGAAATCGTTGACCATCACGATGTTCGGGTGGGCGAGGTTATAGCGCGTATCGAATTCCTTCTCGATGATCGCGCGGTAGTTGGGATCATCGCGGTATTGCTCCTTAAGAGCCTTCAGCATGACCCACTTGCCGTGTTTCTTCACCGTATACACGTCATATATATCCTCCTCCCATTCCGGAAGGAGCGTCAGATCCGACCAGCGGCCCGTCGGGTCGCTGATCGGAATCAGTTTCTCGTCCTTGCTTATATACATAATTGAGAATTTAGAATTGAGAATTTAGAATTAGTTCTAATTGGGAATTTAGAATTTAGAATCTTAACTTGCTTTTCGCTTGCCCGGTCTTGACTGTTCCGTTCCCCTGGCATTGCGTAGCCCTCAATTCTCAATTCTCAATTCTCCATTAATCAGATTCTCAATTGATTATGTCAAATCCCGTATATTTCCTCAGGCATTCCGGAATCACGATGCCCTCCGGCGTCTGGTTGTTCTCCAGCAGAGCCGCCACGATGCGCGGAAGCGCCAGAGCGCTGCCGTTAAGCGTATGGCAGAGATGGATCTTTTTGTCAGCCCCGCGGTAGCGGCACTTAAGGCGGTTGGCCTGATATGTCTCGAAGTTCGATACCGAGCTTACCTCGAGCCATCTCTTCTGGGCCGCGCTGAAGACCTCGAAGTCAAACGTGATGGCCGATGTGAAGCTCATGTCGCCGCCGCAGAGGCGCAGTATGTGCCAGGGAAGGCCGAGCTTCTCCAGCAGTCCCTGCACGTGGTCTTTCATCTCCTCCAGGGCCGCGTAGCTGTCTTCCGGCTTCTCGATGCGCACTATCTCCACCTTGTCAAACTGATGCAGGCGGTTCAGTCCGCGCACGTCTTTGCCGTAGCTGCCCGCCTCCCGGCGCCAGCAGGGCGAGTATGCGCAGTTCTTCTTCGGAAGCTCCGCCTCCGGGATGATCACGTCGCGGTAGATGTTCGTCACCGGCACCTCTGCCGTCGGGATGAGGTAGAGGTTGTCGAGCTGCACGTGATACATCTGCCCCTCCTTGTCGGGAAGCTGGCCTGTGCCGTAGCCCGACGCCTCGTTCACTACAAACGGCGGCTCCACTTCGATGTAGCCGGCCTTCCACGCCTCGTCGAGGAAGAACTGCTGAAGCGCGCGCTGAAGGCGTGCTCCCTTGCCGATGTAGAAGGGGAAACCGGCGCCGGTCACCTTCACGCCCAGCTCGAAGTCGATGATGTTGTATTTCTTCGCAAGGTCCCAGTGGGGGAGTGCATCCTCCGGAAGTTCGGGAATCACGCCCCCGGTCTTCTCTACTACGTTGTCTTCGGCTGTCTTCCCCTCGGGCACGCCCTCGTAGGGGAGGTTGGGCACCGTCAGCAGAAGCTGGGTGACCTTCTGCTCGCATTCCGCGAGTCGCTCCTGGAGTCCGGCGGTCTCCCCCTTGATGCGGGCTACCTCCGCCTTGGCCTGCTCGGCCTCCTCCTTCTTGCCCTCTTTCATCAGCGAGCCTATCGATTTGGAAAGCTTGTTGAGCTGAGCCGCGTCGCTCTCCGTCTTCTGCTGCAGGCGGCGTTTCTCAGCATCCACTTCAAGAATTTCGGTGATGACGGCCCTGCCGTCGAAGCCCTTCACCGCGAGCCGGCCGATCACAAACTCCGGATCCGCCTTTATAGTACTTAATAGTAACATGGTCTAATTGAAAATTTAGAATGTAGAATTGAGAATTTGGTGTGTTGTCTACATGGGTGGGAGGTTTCCTAACGCTGACAACGCTGACAACGCCGACAACGATGACAACGCTTTACCCAAGCAATTGCTTCACCACTCCCTGTATCGTCCGGCCGTCGGCGCGTCCGGCCAGCTTCTTCGTGGCGACGCCCATCACCTTCCCCATCTCCTTGGCTGAAGTGGCGCCAACTTCGGCTATGATGGCCTTCAGCTCGGCTTCAAGCTCCTCCGGAGTGAGCTGCTTAGGCAGATATTCCTCAAGCACCGAAGCCTCTGCCAGCTCGTTGTCGGCCAACTCCTGACGTCCGTTCTCCACATAGATCCGCGCGCTTTCCTTGCGCTGCTTCACCATCTTGGTCAGTATCTTTATGGCCTGCTCGTCGCTCAACTCGCCATTGGCGCCCGGAGCCGTCTTGGCCTCGAGAAACTCTTTCTTCGCACCGCGCAGCGCCTCAAGGCGCACCTTCTCGCGGGCTTTCATAGCGGCCTGTATGTCGGCCGACACCTTATCAAAAAGTGACATATCCTATAATATTTTTTAATATTCTAACGTATTTATTTTCTTAGTAGGGACGCACGGCCCGTGCGTCCGGTGCTGTCCATGCGGGCCGGCCGGTTTGTCTCCTGTGCAAGGAGCTTGCTCCGCCTCCGCGTCTTTCAAACTGCAAAAATAACTGATTTTCGCGTCTTTTCCTAATTTCAACCCCTTAAATTTGCAATATCCCCATATTTAAGTTAATTTTGCACCACTTTCTCACGCAGGGAAGCAGAGAGGCTGAGTCCGCAGCTACTTGTCTTCACTGCGTGGAATCCGCCGAAGCGCGCATTAATTAATCATTGATCATTAATAATTAATCATTACATAGAAGTGTTCAAAATAGTAAGCAAACGCCTCCTCTCCCCGGCCATCACCGAGATGAAGGTCCTCGCTCCCCGCGTAGCCGAATCGGCCCTTCCCGGGCAGTTCGTCATCGTGCGCACCGACGAATTCGGCGAGCGCATACCCCTGACCATCTGCGACTACGACCGTGAGGCCGGAACCGTGACCATCGTCACCCAGACCATTGGACTCTCATCCGCCAAGATCAACTCCCTCGACGAAGGCGACTACTTCCTCGACTTCGCCGGCCCCCTCGGCCGCCCCTCCGATTTAGTGGAATTGGTAGGGACGCACGGCTCGTGCGTCCGTAAGCCGTCCTCCGACCGCGCAGCAGGTTTGTCGCAAGGTGAAACCAACGCCGACAACGATGACAACGCCGACAACGATGACAACTCCCCCAAAGTCCTCTTCGTCGCCGGCGGCGTAGGCACCGCCCCTGTCTACCCCCAGGCCAAATGGCTCTTCGAGCATGGCGTGAAGGCTGACGTCATCATCGGTGCCAAGACAGCCGACCTCTTCACATATGTCGATGAGATGAAGAAAGTGGCCGACGTATATCTATGCACCGACGACGGCTCAGCCGGATTCCACGGTATGGTTCCCGCCCTCATGGAAGACCTTATAGTAAATAAAGGAAAGAAATACGATCATTGCGTCATCATCGGCCCCATGATAATGATGAAGTTCGCCACCCTCAAGGCCAAGGAGCACGGTCTCCCCGCCGTGGTCAGCCTCAACGCCCTCATGGTCGACGGCACCGGCATGTGCGGAGCCTGCCGAGTGACGGTCGGTGGCGAGACCCGCTTCACCTGTGTCGAAGGTCCCGAATTCGACGGCTGGCAGGTCGACTTCGATGAAGCCATGCGCCGCCAGAACATGTATCGCGGCAACCCCAAGACCGACTGCACCTGCCTTGGTTAAATATTAAATATTAAATATAAAAGATTAAATATTAAATATATGAAGGATGAAAATGCGGCAAAAGAGAAGAGCTTTGCTTTTGCTGTCCGGTGCGTGAAGCTTTACATGTATTTGAAAGAGCAAAGGCAAGTGTATGATTTAGCTCGGCAACTCCTGCGTTCAGGTACCAGTATTGGAGCCAATATTAAGGAAGGTCTATTCGCTCAGTCTAAGGCAGATTTCATGGCAAAAATGTCAATAGCTAAGAAAGAAGCTGCTGAAACTGAATATTGGTTGGAGCTTCTTCAGGAGGTAGGGATTTTGAATGAGAAAGAAGCTGTTTCAATGCTTGAACCGTGTCGGGAATTGATTAAAATCCTGGTTTCTACCTGTAAGTCTTCAAAGAATGGCAAATCTAAAGAAGACGATAATGATAATGGTGAAGACAAGGATTGAAGCCACGTTAGTCTCCAGTATTATCATTTAATCTTTAATCTTTAATAATTAATCTTTATGAAAAGAGTTCCAGTTCGCGAGCAGGATCCTCAGATAAGAGCCACCAACTTCGAGGAAGTCTGCCTCGGCTATAATAAAGAAGAAGCCCTCCTCGAGGCCTCTCGCTGCCTCAACTGCAAGCGCCCCCGTTGCGTCGAGGCCTGCCCCGTCCACATCGACATCCCCGGTTTCATCCACGCCCTCATCACAGAAGGCGAGGCCGAAGCCGCCAAAATCATATCCCGTGACTCCTCTCTTCCCTCCGTCTGCGGCCGCGTTTGTCCGCAGGAGACCCAGTGCGAGGGGTCCTGCATCCTCGGCATCAAGTCAGAGCCTGTGGCCATCGGAAAACTCGAACGCTACGTCGGCGACTGGAAGATAGAGCACGCCTCCAAGGAGCCTGAGCATATTGAGCGCAACGGAAAGAAAGTAGCCATTATAGGTTCCGGACCCGCCGGACTCGCATGCGCCTCCGACCTCGCCCGCTGGGGCTACGAGGTCAAGGTCTTCGAGGCCCTTCATCAGCTTGGCGGAGTCCTCGTCTACGGCATTCCCGAGTTCCGCCTCCCCAAGGAAAAGATTGTCGCTCCTGAGATCGACGCCGTCAAGCGTCTCGGCGTTGAGTTCATCGACGACGTCATAGTGGGACGTACCACTACCATCGACCGCCTTCTCGACGAGGAAGGCTTCGATGCCGTCTTCGTAGGTTCCGGTGCCGGACTTCCCCGCTTCATGGGCATCGAGGGCGAGAACCTCAACGGCGTGTTCTCCGCCAATGAGTTCCTCACCCGCGTCAACCTCATGCACGCCTACGACGACCGCTACGACACCCCCGTCTTCCAGGCTAAGAAAGTCGTTGTAGTAGGTGGCGGCAACGTAGCCATGGATGCAGTGCGCACCGCTAAGCGTCTCGGCGCCGAATCCGTCATCGTCTACCGTCGCTCCGAGGCCGAACTTCCGGCTCGTGTCGAGGAGGTCCACCACGCCAAGGAGGAAGGCATCGAATTCCGTATGCTGACCAATCCTGTCCGCGTCCTCGGCGACGACAAAGGCTGGGTGAAGGGTCTTGAATGTGTGGAGATGGAGCTTGGCGAACCCGATGCAAGCGGACGCCGCAGCCCGATAGTCAAGGAAGGCAGCAACTTCGAGATCGAATGTGATGCCGTCATCATGGCACTCGGCACCAGCCCCAACCCCCTCATCAAGTCCACCACCGCAGGCCTTGATGTCAACCGCCGAGGCTGCCTCGTAGCCGACGAAGACGGCCGCACCACTCGTCCCCGCGTCTTCGCCGGAGGCGACGCCGTCACCGGAGCCGCCACCGTCATCCTCGCCATGGGAGCCGGCCGCCGCGCCGCCGCCGCCATCCACGAGTCAATGATTAATGATTAATTATTAATGATTAATTAAAGTTTGGGAATGGACGATAAAAATCAAAATTCTGAGGAGGAAAAAAAGGAAGAGAACGCGGTGAAGGAAAAAAGCTTTACTTTTGCTGTCCGCTGCGTGAAGCTCTATATGTATCTGAAAGAACAAAAACGGGAATATGATATGTCTCGCCAACTTCTGCGTTCAGGTACAAGTATCGGTGCGAATGTGCGGGAAGGTTTGTTAGCTCAGTCAAGGGCTGATTTCTTATCAAAGATGTCGATAGCCAAAAAAGAAGCAGGTGAGACTGAGTATTGGTTGGAGTTGCTTGAGGCAGGAGGAATCCTGAAGCCGGAAGAAACCCAATCCATGCTGAAGCATTGCCGTGAATTGATAAAGCTACTGGTTTCCATCTGCAGATCTACTGGTCCCCGTAATTTTTAAATTAGTATGTTTAACTGGATTGTTGATTTGATTATTATATGTTTTCCGATTGTGTTGGTAACCTTAATCATTAATCATTAATCATTAATAATTAATCATTAATTAGACCATGTCCTTAAAGTGTGGAATAGTAGGTTTGCCCAATGTGGGTAAATCGACATTATTCAATTGTTTAAGCAACGCCAAGGCGCAGAGCGCCAACTTCCCCTTCTGCACCATCGAGCCCAACGTAGGCGTCATCACAGTCCCCGACGAACGCCTCAATAAGCTCGTCGAGATGTGCAACCCCCGCTCAACCGTCCCTGCCACAGTCGAGATCGTCGACATCGCCGGCCTCGTCAAAGGCGCATCAAAAGGGGAGGGCCTCGGCAACAAGTTCCTCGCCAACATCCGTGAGACCGATGCCATCCTCCACGTCCTCCGTTGCTTCGACGACGACAACATCACCCACGTCGACGCCACCGTCGACCCTGTCCGTGACAAGGAGATAATCGACTATGAACTCCAGATCAAGGATCTCGAGACCGTCGACTCCCGCCTCGTGAAGACAAAGAAAGCCGCCGCAGCCGGCGACAAGACCGCCAAAATGCAGACCGGCGTTCTCGAGGCCTACAAGGAGACCCTCGAGGCAGGACGCCCGGCCCGCAGCGTGCAGTTCGAGACCAAAGACGAGCAGCTCTTCGCCCGCGACCTCTTCCTCCTGACCAATAAACCCGTCATGTACGTCTGCAACGTCGATGACGACTCCGCCGCCACCGGCAACCACTATGTAGAAGCCGTCCGCAAGGCCGTCGAAGGCGAAGGCGCCGAGATCCTCGTCGTAGCGGCCAAGACCGAAAGCGAAATCGCCGAACTCGACACCTATGAAGACCGTCAGGAATTCCTCGAGAGCATCGGCCTCACCGAGTCAGGCGTATCCCGCCTCATCCGCGCCGCCTACGCCCTTCTCGACCTCCAGACCTACTTCACCGCCGGTCCCGACGAAGTACGCGCCTGGACCTTCCTCCGCGGCACCAAGGCCCCGCAGGCCGCCGGCATCATCCACACCGACTTTGAGAAAGGCTTCATCCGCGCAGAAGTCATCAAATACGACGACTTCGTCACCCTCGGCAGCGAGACCGCCGTCAAGGAAGCCGGCAAGATGAGTGTCGAAGGCAAGGAATACGTCGTTCAAGACGGCGACATCATGCACTTCCGCTTCAACGTATGACTATGGAGCCGCAGGCTTCCCAGCCTCCAATCCTCAGCGTGAAAAAATAATACAGCACCATGACTCACGAAGAATATAATAGAATTACGGATTGTATTATCCATACATCTGTTAAGGTCCACCAAAAGCTTGGACCTGGCCTCCTTGAACATATTTATCGTAAAGCTCTGGCCTATGAATTGAGAAAGGTAGGCCTAAGGGCAGAGGAAGAAGTGCCGTTCAAATGTATATACGATGGATTGGATTTAGGTCTTGCCTTCAAGGCAGATATAATAGTGGAGGATGCGATAATTTTGGAACTCAAATCGACGGAGGAGAATCATCCTGTTTATTATAAGCAACTGACTTCCTACCTGAAGGTAGCCGATAAGCGTCTTGGGCTTCTGATAAATTTTGGTTATCCCGCCGTCACACAAGGATTAAAACGTATAGTCAATCAATTCTGATATGTAGAGTCCGTAGACTTTCCCAACTGAGCATCATTGGGTAGGATAGTCTTTTCAATGTAAATCTATGGAGTGGCATAGCAAGCCGGAGCCGAGTCTATGCCACTCACTATAATTAACTTCACCCCGATCCCCCCCTATCCGTAT
>JAIDSM010000085.1 GCA_029061225.1 Muribaculaceae bacterium | reverse complement strand
TTGTAAAGGTACAATTTCACTGAAACGGATCACTCCTTCATTGAAGCTGTAACCCGCAAAACAAAACTATCTTAATTAATCAACTTAAAAAAACGCACAACTATGAAAAAAACGTTACTCGCCGCAACACTCCTTCTTTCAGGAGCGGCAACAACAATGGCTCAGGAAGCTATGCAGAAACCCGGTTTCTTCGACAACATCTCTATCGGTGTTCAGGGTGGTGGAACTACACCTTTGAAGTATTTCAAGACCGGTTCTAAGTTTTTCGACAATGTTCGTGGTGTCGCCGGTCTCGATATCCGCAAGCAGATAACTCCCGCTTTCGCACTCGGAGCTGAAGGTGACTTCGCAGTAAATACCTCCAATTGGGAGGGCATGACTCACTCCACAACAGCATTTGATGCAAGCTATGTAGGAGCTTATGGTGCCGTCAATCTCTTCCAGCTTTTCCAACCCTATGGAACAAAAAATGTATTCGACATCGAAGCTGTAGCCGGTGCAGGATGGGGACATCTCTATCAGAACGGCAAAGGCAATGATCATAACTTCTTCGGCACCAAGGCCGGCTTGAATTTTAATTTCAACGTCTCTGACCATGTGACTCTATCCCTCCGCCCAAGCGTAATGTATGACATGAGTGATGCTGTGACTAAACAGTCTTCCGCAGCCTACAATGCATACAAAGCTACATTCAATGTGATGGCAGGCGTCACTGTCCGCCTCGGTGATGGATTCAAGTACAGTGTGCCCAACTACAATCTTGATGAGATTGCAGCGCTCAACGAACAGGTCACCAACCTACGTGCTGACGTAGCAGCAGCCGGTGATGCCCTGAATGCAAGCAACAACGAAAATATGATGCTCGCAGCCGAGATCCAGAAGCTGAAAAACCAGAAGCCCGTCGTTGTAAAGGAAACTCAGGACTTCCTCAGCACAGTAAGATACGTCAACTTCAACATCGGCAAGTATAACGTTCCCGCCGACCAGCTCCCCAACGTAGCAGCCGTAGCTTCTTACCTCAAGAATCACCCACAGGCTACTGTAAGCATCAAGGGTTACGCTTCTCAGGATGGACCGATCGAAGTCAACGAACGTCTCGCCAACCAGCGTGCAGAGTCTGTCAAGAATATGCTCGTAAGCAAGTATGGAATCAAGGCTGACAGAATCAAGGCTGAAGGCATGGGTGTAGGCCATATGTTTGAAGAAGAAAGCTGGAACCGAGTTGCAGTCTGCGTTCTCGACAATGACACCCCCGTATCAACTGAAACAACCGTAAGCAAATAAAAATAACTTTAGGCAAGTGACTGCCGCCTGAGCGGCAGAAACGGAAGCCCTGCAACCAGCAGGGCTTCTTTTTTTGCAAAAAAATTTGGTCAACTCCAAAAAAGTAGCTAACTTTGCAATCGGAACGCCATCTCGGCTCCTGATGCAGGAATGGTGGAATGGTAGACACGGGAGACTTAAAATCTCCTGGCCTTTGCGGGCTGTGTGGGTTCGAGTCCCATTTCCTGTACGATTTACGATGAAGACCTCGTGATTTCTCGCGGGGTCTTCAAGTATTTTTTAGGTAAATTCCAAAAATGACTTAAACTGAAAAAAGTTGACACTTTTAGAGGCCATAAAATAAAGGCTTATGATAGAATATACAAGCATT
>JAIDSM010000084.1 GCA_029061225.1 Muribaculaceae bacterium | reverse complement strand
TTGGTCTCATCGACGGAATTGTAGTCGTAGCTTGGGAGGATATGCACGTGGGTGACGCCGAGTTCCTTGAGGTGGTCGATACCTGTCTTCTGCCCGTCGGGCGAAACGGTGCCCGGTTCTGTCAGGGCCAGGAATTTACCTTTGTTGGCGATTCCGGATGTGGGCGACATGGAGTAGTCGCGGTGGTGCATCTCATAGACGATGACATCGGAGAAATTGTCTACCTTCGGTCCTTTGTCGGCGGTCCATCCTTCCGGGTCGGTCTTGGCGAAGTCGATGATTGCCGCGCGGCGGCCGTTGGCTCCTACAGCCTTGGCCCATACGCCGGGTGTCTCATTAAGCCATTTGCCATCGTGCTTCACCTTGAAGGTATAGAATTTCCCGTAGAGTTGCCCTGGAAGGCTTGCGGTCCAGGTTCCATTTTCCGGATGGAAGGTCATGGGGAGGGTCTGATATGGTTCTCCGTTGAGGCCGGTATTGTAGAGGTTGAGCATCACTTCCTGGGCCTTGGGGCTCCAGAGACGGAAATGTGTGCCGGAGGCGTCGACGGTAAGTTCGAGGTCCTCGCCGTTGTAGGTGGGGTAGTCGGCAAACTGCTGATCGTAGGTGCTTCGCGCCTGGATCGGCGCAGTAGCGGCTCCTATGCCGGCCATCAGGAGGGCGGCAGAGAGTATTGTGGTGGTTTTGTTCATATATGTTTTTTTTAAATTTAGTCTTCAGTCTTGAGTCTTAAGTCTTAAGAGGCCGGGTGGTGGCGGACGCACGAGCCGTGCGTCCCTACCTTTATGGCGCGGAGGGCTGGGTCAGTGGGGTTTGCGGTATTTGTCGTCGGCGCCTTCGAGCACTTCCTCGAGGATGTTGAGGTAGGAGGCGTAGCGTGATTCCGCTATGCGGTGGTCGGCTACGGCTTCCTTTACGGCGCAGCCGGGTTCGCCGGTGTGGCGGCAGTCGCCGTATCGGCAGTCATGGGAGGCCTTGAAGATCTCAGGGAAGAAGTGCCCCACGTCTTCAGCCGTGAAGTCGATGGTGCCGAAGCTCCTTACGCCGGGAATGTCGATGATCTCTCCGCCGTAGGGGAGGTCAAGCATCTCGGAGAAGGTGGTGGTGTGGGTGCCGGTGTGGTACAGTTCCGATATCTCGCCAGTGCGCAGGTTGGCGTCGGGTATCAGGGTGTTGATGAGCGATGACTTTCCCACTCCGCTGTTGCCGGCAAGGAGAGAGATGTTGTCGGCGGTCTCTTCGCGGAGTAAGTCAAGTCCGAAACCTGTGGCTGCGGAGACTATGAGGGTAGGATAGCCTATTGAGTCGTAGAGGTATTTCATGGCCTCGCCGAGTTCGCGGTCGTCGTCATCCCATGTGTCGCATTTATTGATGATGAGTCCGGCCGGAATGCGGTAGGCTTCCGCCGTAGCAAGGAAACGGTCGATGAACGTAAGGGGCACCGCCGGGTCCTTTAGTGTGACCACGAGCAGGGCCCGGTCGATGTTGGCCGCGAGGATATGGGATTCCTTCGATAGGTTTGAGGCTCTCCTTATTATATAGTTGCGTCGGGGCAGGATCTCGGTGATGTACCATACGTCGTCGGTGGCGCGTACGGCCATGACGTGGTCGCCAACCGCCACGGGGTTGGTGGTGCGTATTCCCTTTATGCGGAAATTACCCTTTATGCGGCAGCTGACAGTCTCGCCGTCGAGAAGACGGACGTCGTAGGCGCTTCCGGTGTTTTTGACCACAAGTCCCTGACGCGCTTCTGAAGTGAGCGTGACTTTCTGTTTTTTTTCTTTTTTCGCCATACAACGATATAACAAAAGTTTTGAGCTTTCAGTTTTTGAGTCTTTGAGCTATCAGTGATCTTAAAGTATCGGCTGCGCAGTATTGAGTATTGGCGCTTCGCGCAGTATCGGCTGCGCAGTATTGAGTATTGGCGCTTCGCG
>JAIDSM010000083.1 GCA_029061225.1 Muribaculaceae bacterium | reverse complement strand
CGCGGTCTCGTGGCCTCGGAGAGGTTGAGAAGAGACCTCGGCAGCGGGGTCGAATACGTCGGAGACTACGCTTTCGACGGCACTGACCTGACAGACCTCTACATACGTGCCGACTATCCGCCCTACGCCTCATCCGAGGCATTTGCCAACAGGCTTAATACACTCACTGAAGCATGCACGCTCCATGTGCCAAAGGGAACGCGCAAACTCTACTCCAGCCATTCCAAATGGGGGAAATTTACTAAAATCGAGGAATTCCAGTTATGAACACCGATTTCAACAGCACCGACGACAACTCGGCTTTCCTTACGGAAGACGGGAAAGAGGCCACCATAGATCTCGGCAGTCTCTTCTCAAACGTATTCTCCAACATCAGTCCTCTCTACCGGTCGGAAGCCAGCCCTACACAGATTATGACCGCGACACGCTACGGAAAGCGATTCATCCTGAAAGGGCTGAAGAAAGAATTTGTAGATGACCCCATCTTCCGACTTGCCCTGGCCAAGGAATTTGAGATAGGTTTTTCGCTCGAGCATCCGTCGATCCGACGCACACTGAGCCTCGAAAAGGTGGAAGGGCTCGGAGATGCGATAGTGCTGGAATATATCGACGGATCCACACTCTCTTCTCTCATTAAGGAGGGAAAGCTCACCGTAGAGCAAGGACGCGAGATATGCCGCGACATAGCCGCAGGCGTCAATTACCTGCATGGCAAACAGATACTCCACCGAGACCTCAAGCCATCCAACATACTCATCACCCACAAAGGGGGCGGGGTGAAAATCATCGATTTCAACCTCTCTGACAGCGACAGCTTCATAATCCTGAAGAATCCCGCCGGGTCGGGCAAATACATAGCTCCCGAACTGCTCACTCCGAACGCGAAGGCCACGCCGGAATCCGACATATACTCATTGGGGGTCATGGCCCGGGAGATAGCCGAGGTCACCTCCGACCCGCAGCTCAGGGAGGCCGCCATCGTCTGCACGGACGATGATCCGGGAAACCGTGCCGAAGGGTTGAGGATGCTTAAGGAGAATAGGCTCCCATCGCCCGCCGTAAAGGCCATGGACCGTATCCTTTCCTCATCACGCCTCACCGCAGTCCTGATTACCCTGTGCGGAGTCCTGGCTGCATTCATCGCTTATCATTACGCCACCGTATAAACCGCAAGACCATGGATACAAGACTCGCGCTCAGTTCGCTAATAGCACTCACAAACGAAAATTTAGGATTCTCACCCTCCACACCGTCAGAATTCAACGATGCCTCTCTAAAGATACAGTCAGCTACCGGAAAATCCATAAGCCAGTCGTCGCTTAAACGCCTATGGGGATATGTGCATTATTCAAGCAAACCCTCGACCACCACTCTCAACAATCTGGCGCAGTTCAATGGGTTCAGCGACTGGAAGGCTTACGTCATGAGCCTTTCACCCGAGGGGATGGACGATGATTCTGGATTTCTTGAAGATTCGCTTCTCGACACAGGACGGCTCGCTACAGGCGACCGCCTGGCCCTCAGCTGGAACGACGGCAAGGAGTGCCTTATGGAATGTATAGCTCCCGGAAGGTTTCGAATCGAGATGTCGAAAAACATCAAACTTCAGGAAGGCGACACTCTGACCCTACATATGCTCGGCATAGGACATCCCATCTACGCCAACGACATAGTACGCGGAGGGGAACGTATACCTGCCTATCACGGAGCAAAAAAGGGGGGACTGCTCTCTTTCCGGATACTGCATGGCTGAAAAAGCCCGGCAACGCTCACATCGCGACAAAAAATGCCGCTATAGATGCCACAGAGGTCTCGCCGCGACAAAAAAAATGTGAAAAGAGCGGATAATCACGCGAAATTTACTAATTTTGCATTATGATTAAAGCTGCTCTTATCGACATGGACGGAGTCCTCTACGACTCCATGAAATACCATACCCTCGCCTGGCGACAGATGATGGAGGAAAACGGCATACATTGCAGCCGCGACGAGTTCTACCTCTATGAGGGGATGACAGGCGCGGCCACAATCGACCTCATATGGCAACGCGAATTCGGTCACCCCTGCGACCCCGAGAAGCGCACGCAGCTATATGACTATAAGACACGCATATTCAAGAAAATAGGAGGCAACGAACCGATGCCGGGTGCCGACCGTATGCTACGCACGCTCTGCGAACGCGGCATTCGATGTGTGCTCGTGACCGGCAGTGGCCAGGCCTCCCTGATCGACAACATACGCAAGGATTATCCCGGAGTTTTCGCCGAGGGAATGATGGTGACGGCACACGACGTCACGAAAGGGAAACCGGATCCCGAGCCATATCTCCGCGGACTCGAGAAAGCGGGGGTAAAACCTGAGGAGGCCATAGTGATCGAAAACGCCCCGCTCGGCGTGCGCGCCGGAGTAGCGGCAGGTATCCGCACAATGGCGGTCTGCACCGGCCCTATACCCAAAGCTAAGTTTGAGGAAGAGAACGCATGGGGCATATTCCCGTCGATGGATGAGTTCGCCGACATGCTTCCCCTCGTAATCGACCTCATCGACGCAGAGTCACCTTTCGTGGTCGCGGATTCCAATACATCCAATCTCGTAGTAGACCGTCTCGCGGAGCAGATTCCTGCTCTGGGTGCGCTTACGCGCTGCGTTATTCCGGCCGGCGACGACCATAAGGATATTGATTCGCTGATGAAAGTGTGGAGGACGCTGTCGGAAAACGGAGCTACCCGCCGCTCCACTCTCTTCTGCATCGGCGGAGGAATGGTCACCGACCTCGGAGGGTTTGCCGCTGCCACTTTCAAGCGCGGCATACCTTGCGTCAACGTCTCCACCACACTCCTGGGCATGGTGGATGCGGCTACAGGAGGAAAGACCGGCATCAATCTTGACGGACTGAAGAACGAAATCGGGGCCTTTTCGCAGCCTAAGGACACAGTGATAATCCCGGAGACACTCGCGACGCTGCCTAAGGAGGAGCTTCTCTCAGGCTACGCGGAAATGCTTAAGACAGCTCTGATCGCCGACCCTGAGATGTATGACGCGCTCCTTGACATCGACCGCTACCTCGACAATCCACGTCTGCTTCTCCCATGGATCATGCGGTGTATAGAGATCAAGACCGCTGTCACAACACGCGACCCGAAGGAGAAGGGAGAACGCAAGATCCTCAACTTCGGCCATACTGCCGGACACGCCATTGAGTCGCTGGCTCTCTTAAACGGCCGTCCCCTGCCGCATGGCATAGCCGTGGCTCACGGACTGCTATGGGAGATGGTGGTCTCCGCCATCTCCGACTCAGGCAGAGGGACCACGCTCCCGTCTTCCCGCCTCTATCCTTATGCCAACATGCTGAAGGAGCATTTTCCGGATGCAGGAGTGAAATGCTCCGACATCGACCGACTGCTCGAGCTGATGCGCCACGATAAGAAGAACGCCTCTCCGGACCGGATCAACTTCACGCTCCTCAATGAAGTGGGAGAACCACAATGGGACGTATGCCCAAACGAGGAAGACATCAGAAGCGCGTTTGAGATCTACGGCGACCTGACGGGGAGATTATAGGTTGGACGTTGTACGTTGTAGGTTTTACGAATTTAGAATTGACGAATGAAGAAAGCGTTGCAATACATAATCCCCGTGCTACTGTCGGCCCTGCTGATATGGTATCTCTTCCGAAAGGTCGACTTCCGTCAGACCATGGAGATAGTCAGCCACGGTGTCGACTACTGGTGGATACTGGCAGCGATGGGCATAAGCGTCTTCTCCCACATTTTCAGGGCCATGCGCTGGCGCATCCAGCTCGACGCCCTGCAGGTGCGCACCACCCTGATGGAGCTGACATGCGCCGTGTTCGGATGCTACGCCCTCAATCTCCTGCTCCCACGACTTGGAGAGCTCTGGAGATGCACATTCGTGGCAAAGCGCTCCGATGCCAGATTCACCACCGTCATGGGATCGATGGTGGCCGACCGCATGGCCGATTCAATAATAGTGCTGGCGCTGATACTGCTGACTTTCGTGCTTGCAGCTCCGGCACTGGCAGCCTTTATGGCGAAATATCCGGTAGGGGAAGGTATCCTGCGTCTTGTCTACTCTCCCGGAGTATGGGTCGCAGGCATTGCGATGGTAGCCATAGGATGGTGGATCTTCCGACGTTATCGGGATTCGGGTCCGGTCATGAAAATACGGAAATGGACTGCGGAGACATGGCGGGGGTTCGCCGTGACGGCCACGATGCCGGGGAGATGGCGCTTCATGCTGCTTACACTTGCCATCTGGGGATGCTATTTCGTTCAGCTCTACGTGGCTTTCTACGCCTTCAGCTTCACCCGCGATCTATGCTCCCGTCCGGGGCTTGCCTTCGGTCTGCTGCCGTGCCTTGTGGCATTTGTGCTTTCATCGATTGGAATGGCTGTCCCGAGCAACGGCGGTCTTGGTCCATGGAACATAGCCATAATGTTCGGACTCGCAATCTACGGAGTAGCCGATGTCGAGGGGGCCGCCTTCTCCATCCTGCAATGGAGCGGCCAGACCGTAATGCTTATAATACTTGGAATCTTCACTGCCGTATGGATCGGAGCCACATCCTCCGGACGCGACGGTCTGAATAAAACATAAGAGAATGAGATACGATGACGACAGATACCTCGACGACGAGGATGAAAAAGACTTCTGGGACGATGAACTCGAACTGAGCGCCGATATCACGCCGAGAAGCATCGACGAGGAGCCAATATACCCCCGAACGTCGGAACATGACTATACTTCATATGATGACGACAGCGACGGCAACAGCCACGACGGCGAAGCCAAGGCCGATCTCAGCGAAGCAGACAAAGCAGAAGACGATAACAACGATTATTACTCCGATCCCGAGCCGACCCCCCAGCCGAGGAGACAGCGTTTTTTCGGCAAGAAGACTGAAGAGGATGAAGATGCCGGTGACGATGACAACGACTACTTTGATTCCGATGCGGATCCCGAGCCCAAAAAGAAGCCAAAAGCACCCAAGCTCGACCCCGAGGATCCGGACTACTGGATTGAGGAGGATGAGTCGCCGCTCAGCGGGATAATGCCCGGACCAACAGGGAAATGGAAATGGCAGCTTGGTTCCGTCATCGCCGGACTCATACTGATCATATGGGGATGGATATGGTTTTTCCGGCCTTATTCCGACAACGCGGTGAAATACGGCTACATCACCGAAATGGAACGGAGAGGATCACTCTTCAAGACATTCGAGGGCACTATGATTCCATACAAACAACTTGGAGATCCGGACCCGCTTTATTTCCAGCCGCAGCGATTCAGCGTCATGACGGATTCGCTGGCAGCCGTCATGAAGAGGATGATGCTGGGTTGCGTTCCGGTAAGGGTGGAATATGAGACCTACCATACCCCCCTCCCCTGGAAAGGAGAGGAACGAATGGTGATAATAAAGGCCGACAGCGCCGATCCCGGCAAGATCCTCCCGCCGGAATACAGGCTAAATAACAAATGATTAATGATTAATTATAATGACGACATCATCATTCAGGAAACATATAGGAGTATTGGGAGCCGCCATAGCCGGAGTGGGGATGCTATGGGGATGCGCATCAATCGGAAATCCGTCGGGAGGTCCGCGCGATGAGGATCCTCCGAGGTTCGTACGCGCGAATCCGGCTCCCGGCTCGGTCAACGTAGACCCGAGCAACATAAACATAGACTTCAACGAGCTGGTCAACGTCAAGGACGCATTCCAGAAGGTGGTGCTCTCCCCTCCCACAAAGAATACTCCGAGGGTCTCCACCCGCGGACGCCGTGTAGTGGTCAACATCACGGACACACTGCTGCCCAACACCACCTACACGATCGACTTCGGCGATGCCATCGAGGACAACAACGAAGCCAATAAACTCTCCGGATTCGCGTATACATTCTCCACCGGACCGACCCTCGACTCCCTGCGCATATCGGGAATGGTGCTCGGAGCCGAAGATATGGAGCCGCAGCAGGGTGTGTTCGTGGGAGCCTACATATCGAAGGAGGATTCCGCCTTCATACGCATGCCTTTCGAGCGGCTTGCGCGCACGGATGAGATGGGACGCTTCATAATACGCGGCCTGCAGGACACCACTTACCGCCTCTTCGCCCTCAAGGACCTCGACAACGACAAGCACTACGCCAATCCGGAGGAAGACATAGCATGGTTTGACGAAGTGATCCGTCCATCGGCAGAGCGCATAATGGCCTCCGACACTATCCGCGACCTATATACAGGAGCCGTAGATACGGTAGTACAACGCGAAAGGACCCGTTTCCTGCCCAACAACGTGCTGCTCCGGATGTATAATACAGGCCTGAAGCCGCAGTATCTCGTCAGCTACGAACGTCCAGACTCAACACGGCTGGAATTCATATTCAACTCCCCTTCGAAGACCGCTCCAAGGATAAGCATAGCAGACGACGAGGCTTTTCCGGCCCCGCTCAAGGCTGAACGCTCCGCCGGCAACGATACACTCACCTTCTGGCTGCCGCGTGAACTCGCCATGCGCGACACCCTGCGCCTTGCACTCAATTATTCAAATATTGAGCTGCTGACAGGCATTGAGACCATCGTCAACGACACAGTGAAGCTCATGAAGCCGAAGGAACAGACATCAAAGAAGAAAAAAGACAAGAAGAAAAAAGACAATAAAAAGGAAAACAAGAAGAAAGATGAATCTTCCGAGCCGGAGCTACTCCCCGCCGACTCGCTGGCCAACATTGCGCCAGACCTGAAAGACAAGCAGCCGGAGGAGGAAGACGAGGAGGTAAAACCAAAGGAGCCTTCTTTCGCGTTCACAGCAAAGGGGCCTGACACCGACATCACGCTTCCACTTGCGATAGAGGTCCCCGTACCGCTCTCCCGAATAGATCCATATGCGTTCAGGCTGGAGATAAAGCCAGACACCGTATGGATGCCGGTAGCCGGTGAATACCGTCTGGAAAGGGCAGACACTCTTTCGGAGCGACGTTTCAAGATAGATTTCCCATGGCAGAGGGGCTCGACCTACAGACTTACGGTCGACTCGCTCGCCGCTACCGACATATATGGCATCAACAGCGATCCCCTGCAATATGAATTCAAGACCAAGGCTCCCGAGGACCTTTCCAACCTGAAGCTTACCCTCACGGGTCTCGAACCGGGCATACCGGCATTCGTGCAGCTTATGGCTTCCGGCGACAAACCGAAGTATACGGCTCCTGTGGTAGACGGCATAGCCAATTTCGAGGGAATCGACGCAGGCAAATACTATGCGCGTCTCTATGAGGATTTCAACGGAGACGGAAAGTACACTCCGGGAAGCTATCGGCTGCAGAGGGTCTTCGGAGAGCCTTCTGAAAGCGGCCGTCAGGAAGATACGCCTGGCGAAGAGGTTGCCGAGGATGTGGTACCTACGGATTCAATACCGGAGATAGATCCGGACTCCATGGAGGCGCTCCCCGCCGACTCTCTGGATTCGATACCCACCCGACTGCCCATAGCCCCAAAAGACTTCATCAGACAGAGGAGCGACCGCGAGATCGTAGACAGTCTTATCAATATCGGCTACAGCATTGTGCCGATAGAGAACGATTCAATAGGCAAGGACGTACTCATCGCCATACAGCCGGATCTTGTATACTATTACCCCAAGACAATCAACGTGAAGAAAAACTGGGATATGGATCAGACCTGGAATGTGTTTGAGACTGCCCTCGATCTTCAGAAACCCACCAAGATAAAGAAGAACAAACCGAAACGCACCAACAATACACAGAGCCAGGAAGAGGAAGAAGAAGAGGAAGATGAGTTCGGGACGAATCCGTTTGACACACGGCGCAACAACTCCAACAACCGGAACAACCGAAACAACAACTATTGAACAATAAACATTGAACATTAAGTATTGAACAATAAACATTAAGGGTTAAGGATTTACTAAATCCTTAACCCTTAACCCTTAACCCTTAACTCTTAGCCTTTAACCACTTTCTTAAAGGTCTTGGTTGCGGTGCGCACCACATACACACCTCTTTCCATGCCGGACAGCCCCGAGGCCGCTCCGGCATATCTTTTTACGCCGGCGATGTCATAGACCTCTACATATTCATCGGGCAGGAGTCCGTCGTCGGTAATCTCCTCTATCCCGGCATACTTCATCGCGAGCCTGAGTCCACCGACAGGATCGAAATAACCGGTGCCATTATGCGGATCTTCCGGCTCAGCGATATCTATCCGGTTGGTCTCGGCTATGATGCGCCTTACATCGGCGGATGTCAGCGTCGGGACAGCCTCAAGCCATGTGGCGATGTATCCGGCCACATATGGCGACGACATGGACGTGCCGCTCTCGTCAATCCATGGGACACCGTCGATGCTGAGATGTGGATGCAGTGGATAAAGTTCATGGAAATGACGACTCGCTGCCGACACGACGGGGGCTCCGGGAGCCACGGTAAGAGGAGTCACGCGGCCGTCGCGGAGGGTTCCGTAGCTACTGTGCAACACCGTAGCTCCTCCATGATAACCAGTAGCATCCAGATAGATCTCATCATCCTGAAATATCGCGGGATGACTGTACGGAACAGAATCCCGGTTGCCATACATACCGACACTTATGACGTTGAAGCCGCATGCGAGGTCGCTCACCGTGCGCTGCGAAGTGGGGGCGGGACTTCCCGGCATTCCCATCAATCGAGTATATGTGCCGTCGGAATAGACCTCGACATCATTGCCGGGTTTGCCGGATACTCTGACAGCAAGCTCATATCTCGCCCACTTACCGTTGGCCGCGGGCTCGGGGGAGATGAACTCATAGCCCAAGGCAACCCGAAACCGACCGTTTTCAGGATCGATACCACCTTCCGCCACCAGTTCTCCCTCAAAAGGAAGCGAATCAACATTGGCATCATCTCCTTCCCATAAATATGAGAAAGACCCTTTTTCGTCAAGGATGATGGGATCAAGCCACTTTAGCATTCGCTTCTCGTCAGAGTCATAGGCACCTATAGATACCGACAGAGGAGATGCGGAGCCACTCCATATGTCGGTCAAGCCATACATACGGAATTCATCCCAGGCTGTATTTCCAAGCCGGAATGACACGGACTCCATACCTGGAGTGTAATCAGCCGAAAGTGTGTTGAATTTTGAGCCTTCGTTGCCCGACGACAGCACGATGACGGCATCTTCGGCGCACATATCAAGGTATTGGGAGAAAAGCGAGCTGCCGTCATGGGCTCCGGTATATGAGCCGACGGAAATATTGATGACCGCCGGTTTTCCCACCTCCTTGGCATAGTCGATGATATCCTCGACACCAGCAAGCAGACCGACCTCGGTGAGCGTCGAGACAGTCGCCACTATCTCAGCGTCGGAAGCTATGCCGGCATAAGGAGTGCCTGCGCCTCCGCCGGCAAGTATACCGCAGACGTGGGTGGCGTGATACATATCGGGATTATCAGTCTTCCATCGGAGGTAATCATCGTCGCCATCAAGCTGAATACGTATGCCGTCCTCCTCTAAATACTGCACAACACGTTTTATCCTCGAATTACCGTCGGCATCGAGAAATGTAGGATGCAGTGGATCTATACCTATATCGCACAGTCCGACAACCACTCCCCTGCCTGTATACGGAGTTCCTGTGGCGGAGCCGCTCTGAACAGCACCGGCACCGAAATAGCTTCTGGCGATATCGAGAGTCGGCGTGATGCGTCGTTGCGGACGTCTGCACTCATTTCCGCTGCGAGTAGTGATATTCGGGAAAAAGCAGAGCAGTATGTCGCCTCGTCGGCGAAGTATGTCTACACCTTGCTCCGTCAGGGAGTCAAGGTCAGCCTCCGACTTAATCTTCACAATACGAGGTATGAAAGGTGCTTCCCGCTCTGCCCCCGTGATCGAGGCAGAGGGGAATAAAACGAATGAAATAAGAATCAGTAACAGTACAAATCGCTTCATTTTCAGTAAAGTTTATGGATCGGCGGCTTCCCAGCCGCTTTGTATCGAAATAAATAAGATCATTCCGGCAGCGTGAAGACTACCTCCACGTTCGACTCGCTGTCGACGGGAGTGCCGGCTACCGTAGCCGGATTCCATGCGGGCATACCTTTGACCAGACGCATGGCCTCGGCCTCAAGGTCAGGGTCGACGAGACGCACTATCGACAGTTTGTCGAGGGCGCCGTCGGTCTTAACAATGAATTTTACGTTGACCACGCCCTCGATGCCGTTGTTGATGGAGGGCTGGGGATACTTTAGGTTCTTCTGTATATAGGTCGACATCGCCTTCTCTCCGCCGGGGAAGCTGGCGGGAATCGTATCTGACTGAGCGGTCTGGGCCATAGCGGTTGCGGCTATGGAGAGCGAGGCGAGTATTGACAATATCTTTTTCATATCGGTAAATTTAGGGTTACATAATAATAGACAACGCAAAGTCCGAAAAGTTACATCTGCCATGAAAGCGATATGCTTCCGCCTATGCCGGTAGTGAGCGGCGAGTTGTAGTAATAATAACTCGGTATATAGTTGAGCACGTTGTCTACAGCGACTCCGAGGGTGAATCCTTTCGGGAATGTCTGGCTCATGGTAAGGCCGAGCATAGAGTATGCGGGATAGCGTTGTGATCCGGCAGCCTCGGGAGAGAAGAGCGACATAATGTCGCCGGTGACGGCGGAAAGCCACTTGAAGTTGGCAGTCGCGTTGAAGCGCCAGTCAGGTCTCCAGAGTCTTGAATAATCAGCCTTGAGGGTCAGGGCGTGCGGCCGTGTGGGGTTGGCGCGGAGATCTCCTTTCCCGTATACCTCATGCGTGAACACGTATTCTCCGCTGACGGAAAGTCCGAAGGGAAACGACTTCATGGCGGATATATCGACTCCTGTAAGATATAGTCGCTTAAGGTTGATATACTGCAGGCCGGCGAGCGATTCGTTCCAGAGATAGGAGATGCGGTTGTCTACTATATTATGAAACGCCATGACCGTTATGTTTCGGCTACCCTTAAGGTATTCGGCCGAGACACTCAGGTTCTGGCTTGTCTCTGACTTAAGATCCGGATTGCCGTGGACGTGGAATATTCCCGCCATGTCGAAGTCCATGTAGAGTTCCTTGAGGTTTGGCGCGCGGAATCCGGCTGCGTAATTGAGACGTAGCGCGCAGTTCCCTTTCCCGGGACGCCAGAGCATACTCAGCTTCGGCGACACCCTGTTGGCGCGGGAGGCAGAGAACCAGTCGTATCTCAGGGCGGGAACGAGCCAGACGTTTTTCACAGGATGCCAGTCCCACTGGAGATATGCGTCGAGGTTTGTCTGCGAATATGATCCGCTGTCGAACTCATACGACATAAGATAATCGTCGAGCCAGTCGCCGCCAGCGGTCAACGTGCCGGTACCTTCAAACTCATGTGAATACTGCAGATGGAAGGAATTCTGACGATTACGGTAGTCGCGTATCTGCTCTCCGGTTGCTATCTCGTAGTCGTACTTGTCGTAGGTGTCGAAGGAATATTTAGCGGTCAGCTCCCGCCATCTGGCTGAAATTCCGGCTGATATGTCGCTGTAACGTTCGTAGGAGGCGTTCGTGCTGTTGCGCTGACGCCAGTAATAGCCTGCGCGCGCGGTGATAGATGCATCCTCCGAAAAAGTTACGGTAGCGCGGTCGCGCACATTCCAGCTATGGGTAGCATACGCCCGGCTGAAGTCTCCTATACGAGGGAACCGTATTTCCCCCTGAGAGTCGAAACGCGCGTCAAGAGAATTGGCGATCCGATTCCTCCTGTATGTGGCAAGCGCTCCATAGCTCTGCAGATTATGTGAGCCGTAACGTGCATTGAGTTTAAGATGCGTACCATCTTTAGGCCTGCCGGAGATTATATTGACCACACCGCCGGTAGCGTTGGAGCCATAAAGCGAGGAGGCCGCTCCTTTGACTATCTCAACTCTCTCCACATTCTGAAGATTCAGACGGGAATAGTCCGGATTGTCGAGGGTTTCGCCGGCCATTCTTTCTCCGTCGAGGAGGAAGAGGATTCCTCCTCCCCCGAATCCCGACATGTTGATCTGTGGATTCTGAGCCATTCCGAGGGAGAACTCCACACCGGGCATCTGCTGCTCGAGCAGTCCGGCTATGTCCGGTTTTCCGCTACGCGAAATGTCGGCAGAAGTCACCACACGGGTCACCACGGGAGTATCCTTTAGCAGTTTAGGCGTACGAGTAGCGGTCACCACCACCGTCTCTATAGTGTCGGGAGTGGAAACTACAAGGTCGGAAGCAGTGTCGGTGACACCGCTTCCGGCCAATAAAGTCATTATTATCCCTAAAATAATCAATTTATTCCTTTACGTTTCCGTCGAATGAGAAGAGAATATCCATCGGCATAGTAGCCGGTTTGAGCTGATACCTGAGCGTAACCTTCTTCCCGTTTACAGTGCCGATAAGGTTGCTTCCTTCGTAGATTTTACCATCAATGGTGAGGGAGAAGGAATCCTCCTTAAACGTATATACATTCCCGCTGGCAGTCACATCCACATCGTCTACTGTCAGCGAAGGGATTGTAAAGGGCCTTGCGTTCGGGATAGGGGGAGCGAACGTACATTCAGGAATGACTACCACTACATCGTCTTCGTCATCGGCATCCTTAAGAATCTTCAGATCGTAAGTTCCTTCGATTGTTCCGGGATCAAAACCCATGACAGAATATCCGAGGGTGCCGGAGTAAGTGCCGAGTATGGCATCGGCAGCTGTCGGATCATCCTTGTCGCAGCTAACGAAGGCCGGAAGGAGAAGAAACAGAGTCGAGAGAAGAGCAAATATATTCAGCTTCTTCATTACTGCTGCCCTCCTATGCCGAGAAGTTCAACCTCGAAGATAAGGTCCTGGTTGGGACCGATCGGACCGCCGGGGGTACCCATCTCGCCATATGCGAGGTTGCTCGGGATAAAGAATACGGTCTTTCCGCCTACCTGCATCAGCTGCAAACCTTCGGTCCAACCCTTAATCACAGCCTGAAGAGGGAAGCTTGTGGGCTCGCCACGCTCTACTGAAGAGTCAAACACTGTACCGTCGAGCAAACGTCCTGTGTAGTGTACGGTTACTACGTCGGTAGCCTTGGGAGAAGCACCAGTACCGGGCACGACAACTACATACTTAAGTCCGGAAGGAGTGGTCTGATAGCCGGTGTTGCCCTGGAAGAAAGCTGCGTCGTAGTCAGCCATGCTTTTGGCCTGAGCTGATGTGCTGTCAGCAGTTGCCTGTGCATCGTTCGCGCTGTCGGTCTGTTCCTGCATCACCATGCCTACGAGGGAGTCGACGGCTGCGGTGTCTTCTTTAGTCGGTTTCTGCTTGCCGCAAGAAGCGACGCAGAAAGCGGTTGCCGTCACTGCTATGACGGCAATCGCTGATCTGAAAGTCTTTTTCATCATTTTCATATTAAGTGCCGTAAATTATAACTTGCCACTTACAACTTATAACTCACAACTTACAACTTACTTCTTTACAACCTTGATGAGTTCAACATCGAAGATGAGTGTCGAGTGCGGCGGAATAGCGTTAGGCACACCCTGTGCGCCGTAAGCGAGGTCGCTCGGGATGAAGAAGGTATACTTGGCGCCTTCCTTCATGAGCTGAACGCCTTCAGTCCAACCCGGGATCACACGGTTCAAGGGGAATGTGGCGGGTTCGCCGCGCTGTACTGAAGAGTCGAACACTGTTCCGTCGAGAAGACGGCCTGTATAGTGAACGGTTACTTCATCGGTAGCTGTAGGCTGAGGACCTTCACCCTCTTTCTCAACTACATACTGGAGACCGCTTGCGGTCTCCTTGACACCCTCACGGCTCTTGTTTTCGGCAAGGAACTTAGTTCCTGCCTCCTTTGCGGCAGCCTCTGCCTTCTGCTGGAGGTCCATCAGATACTCATTGATCATCTTCTGGCATTCCTCCTCGGGAACTTCCGGTGTACCGCCGTCGAAGGCAACCTTGACACCATCTTTGAACGCTTCGGAATCAAGGGTTCCGACACCCATTGCCTTGAGCTGCTTGCCCATGAGGACACCCCAGGCATAACTTAATTTATCCATAATTCTTTTTCCTTTTCTAATTTAATTTAGTTATACATTCGTTATTTCTAATCTGCCAGATAAGTAGAGACGCACGGCCCGTGAGTCCGCTGTGCGGCAGTAATCTGTCTTCATCAATAAAACGCATTTTGCGCAAGTTTAGTTTGCACAGAAGCTACGGATGGCTCATTTATCTCACTTTTGAGATGTTTTAACAAATATCTTTGCAAATCATTTGGAAAGTTAAGAAATTCTGACTAACTTTGCAGTCGCATTCGGGATGCCCCTCATTGAGGCAGGTATGACTACGTCGCTTTTTTGAGTCGCCTCACCCCGACATTGCAGGTCAGGTCCGGTAGCTCAGCTGGATAGAGCAACAGCCTTCTAAGCTGTGGGTCTTGGGTTCGAATCCCAACCGGATCACTTTAGATCAATCCCAATCTTCTGACATTCAGAGGGTTGGGGTTTTTATTGCGCAACAATACTCCTCTTTTTGCGCAACCTACATAATTAAGGATGATTTTTGCCCATACATATCACGCATAAACGCCGTAGCCAATAAAAGCCACGGCATCTATCATGTCAATCTTATCTCTTCTATCAGTTAAGATGAGATTGAAGGTCTACCTCTTCTGATACATTCATCCATTCAGGAAGTATGACGATTGTTCCCATGTTCCTGCTGATGCATTCACTCATATCTCCGAGGTCTTTATACCCGTTGGCAATAGCCATTTCATCAGTTACTTTCATCTGTATCAATCCGGTGATAATATTTTGCCGGAAGATAATCTCATGTCCCTGAAACTCCTTGGGAAAGTATTGCCACAAAGAGCCATCTTCATGCTTATATTCATTCTGATTCATAGTCGTATAAATTATTTTTTGATGTTGTTAAAAACGGGAGTGGTATTTCGTATGCTTTTGGCCGTTCCTCCGCTTCGTTCTCGCTTCCTCCTGCTCCTGACGGTTGCCCGGTCTATCGCTTTCAGGCTGATGAATCTCCTATGATATTGAATCGAAGGAAGACGCGCCTTCATGTCGGAAAGGTTCTTATATCCAATCAGCCGAGCGAAGACATCATTAAGGAAATACAACCTCATTCCCACGGTGCATTCCTCATATATCCTCATTCCTGATGCTATTCCATACTTGCACTTCTTAGCATACATGAAGGTGACATCGCTCCACCCCACTGACGCGGAGAATATAGCGTGATCTCCTATCGAGCATATGAAACTGCCGTGGGAATACTTCAATTCGCTCCTGATTTCTTTTAGCCGAGCCTTATTCATGTCACACAATCTTGTATTGATTCTTATAGCCATAGGAAGTAATGATGAGGTCTGCGACTTCCCTACCTCCTTGGCCGTCCCTGATATATCCGAGTATCAAATCATCAATAGCATCGCCCGGCTTATATTCGCATTCCACGGTATGAGGATGAAGGCCACGCTCCATCAGCGTTGAAATATAGACCTCTTCCGAGAATCCCTTCAAAGCCTGAGCCTTCCGCATCCATTCATTGAACTTACCCTCATCAGGGAATATGACAACTCTTCGGTTCTTCAATAGCCTGATGCCGTCGAAGAGGTCGCGCTTCTTATCGTCTGTTGGATTAAAGCCTTCGCAACCTCCACATGATACCGGGATGAAGAGGTTATCCATGCCGCCCCATGCAAGAGCCATAGCCACTATAAGACATGCCTTCTCCGACTCAAACAAAGCGACTGCCGGAGTAACCTCATCAAGATAGAGAGCCTTCCTTTCCTGATTCAGTTGACGAAACTGCTTCTCCACAGCAATGAGCCGATGAGAGCCAAAGTAACATTGTTGAAGCCGGAAGTCTGGCCTCTGTTCCTTTAATTCCTTCATAGCATGAACCCACTGAAATTCATTCTTCGGTTCTTTAACTCGTTTCCCGGTGGCCCGATTATATCCCATGACCTTTCCGGTTCTGATTTTGCCGAAGCTGTCTATCTGCCAAAAGACGGGGCTACCGCCAAACATCTTTGAAGTTCCGACTCCGTACTGCATCGCCACGCGGTTCACCTCATCAGCACCGATAAGGCCGTCAAAGACTGAATGAAGGAATATCATCAGGGAATTGCACTCATATCCCTTCAATGTCGAAGCGAAGACTTCCGGTGAAATATAGTCAGGTGGTATCTGTTTTGGCCGTGATCTCTTCGATGAAGCCTTCTTCCTATCAGTCATATCTCCGATTGCCTTCCGGTCTTTGAAATATTCATTCGGAGCATAATGATACTTGCACTTGTCTTGACGGTCGCACCGGCCCACATCATCAGAAAGGGATTGTCCGGCATCATCAAGATATAGAACGAACGTCTTCTTTCCACACCGGGGGCAAATACACTTCCGGCTTGACTTATCAAGCTGATATTTATAATCCTGATTGGTCTGTATCATAAGAATTGTCCTTTTGACTGTTCACGCATGTTCACGATATTTTGCCGTGAACACCATGAACACCGTGAACACCCGTGAACGTTTACGATTTAAGCATCTTGTTTACCTTACCGATTGACACTCTAAGGATGTCAGCTATAACTCGCTGAGATTTGCCTTCGGCTTGAAGAGCCTTCGCCTTCTCTATGAGTTTGGCATCTTCATTCTCTCCGGTCTGTCTGAGTTGACTTTTCTCCGTGGTTGTACCTTTCCATAGGAATCCGGTAAAGCAATTGGTCTTTACAATCTCTCCGAGAAGAACCGAATCAGAAGGATACTTGAAGCTTCCATTTCGATATTTAATGGTCTTCACGAACTTAATGCTATCGTCTACTGCTGATTGACCTATCGCGACTGCCGTATCTACAAAGTTCATAAGACGTTTTGACCCGGCCAAATCGTTTTGAGTAATCTGATTGTAAAGGCTTCTCTTCGGAGTATGACTTAATATCAAGACACTCCATCCATGCTCATCCTTAAATCTATCTTTCAGCCTTCTCATGAAACGCCCTGCTTCCGCGCCCTTCTCCGCTTCAATCATAATGAAGCTCAGATTATCAAGTATAAGTACCTTCGCATCATTCTCAATCATCAGGGATTCTATTTGTTCAAGTATCACTGCGGTCTGATCCTCGTCTTCCTCTATCTTTGATAGGTCTGCTTGAACCCTTATGAAGTTTTCGGGGAAAGGATATATATTGCCGTTTTCATCCTGATACCGCATAAGAAATTGCCTGTCGGATAGCTCAAAATCAAAGTAAAGAATTGGTTGGATTTTTGCTATCTCCAATCCAATCTGTACCGCAAGCAAAGACTTCCCAACATTCGCATCAGCGAAGAGAAAACAAATCTCCCCAACGTCCCAACCTGCTTCCCAAAGCGGTTTGATAGGTGGCTTCTTTTTTGCATCCTTAAGCCAATCAGAGGCTTTTCTCGCGGTAAAGATAGAATCCTTCTTAGGCTCAGTAGGATTATTAACAATATCCATCAGGTCAGCATAAGCCGATTGTGCCGGGACTTGCATATCAGCGGAATTATTTGTATCTTTGCCGCTGAAATTATTTGTTATTGGGGTTGCGCCATTGTGAAATGACGCTTCCCCATTCTCTTTATATTCCATAGATCCTACTGCTTTTGAAAGTCAACAATAAGCCTGATAGTGTACTCGTGACGGTGAGCCGTATGGTCTTCGCTCATCACCAATTGACCTCCGGCATTTATGAACGGAATAGCCGGATTCAGGGTCTTCACAATTACCTCATCAGCATAGTCAAGCGGATTCTCTTCGGAGTCAGGAAGAGGTCTATCTGTTGCGACTGCTATCTTATCCATCAGGGAATTGATTCTTTTCGTGATACCTGCTCTTTTCTGCAAAAGAGATTGAAGCTCGTCTATCATCCTTTCAGTCTTCATGCGACACCTCCTTTCTTCTCAGAGGATTCAATCCGTTCCACATCTCTTTCCTTGTACCGAACCTTTGCACCGAACTTAGTCCCTGATAGATACCCGGTCTTGTTCCACCGCCAAAGGGTTGCCTTGTTTACTCCGAGTCGTTGCGCTACCTGCTCTATTGAGAGCCACACAGTCTCTTCCTTCGATGTCCTATCAAGAGAAGATATGACCTGATTCGCAACTTCCGTTGCGAATGACCGAAGGTCTTCTATTGTTACTGTCACTGATACGTTGGGAGTATCAGTCAAAAGTTCTTTTATATCAATCATATATTAATTTATATATTTGATTTCATAAGAACCTTGGCCAGTACCTTAAACGCAATTGGCACTGCTTGGGATGCCCTTGTCTCCGTTGCGTTCCGAGAGATTCAGGTTATCAGAGAAAACACAAGAGCCCCACAACTCCTTTCGGAATTATGGGGCTCTTAGGCTCTCTTTTCTTATGTTGGTTGCAAAGTTAATGCATATTTCTTAAATCTCCAAACATTTTCCGCATAATTTTTTAGCGGAATTGGTGTTAAGTTGCATTATTGGTTGATAGACAATAAGAAAAGATACTTGATAGACAATAAGAAAAATTTTAAAATAAAAATTTCGGAGAGGGGTCACATCCCTGATTTTTCAATGTCAGGGGGGGGGTACCCCGGGGGTCTATACTTTAGCGACTCCCTTACATACTACCTACTAAGTTGAGGTAAGTGCCGGAAGATTCAGGCGATCAACGAACGCATCTTTTCATTGGTTATCCGACTAAGATCTTACTCCGTTAATCAGTAATCAACCGGGGAAGTTTTGCGCCCGTTGAGAAGGGGGTTCCCATTTCGTTACACCCTTCGCTATTTGTGAGGCAAGATAGCCAATAAAAAAGCCGGGATATTCACCCGGCATATAAAAGGTCTCCACAAAATTGTGGGCGTTGACTTGCATCAGTCGTCTTTAAAGAGTTCCTTCAGACTCCGGCGCATCTCGTTCCGTTGCTCAGCGGAGAGATAGCTGAGTAGATTAGAGGGATTGTCAAGAATGGCATTCATCCAATTCAATGCGTTCTCGCAAAATATCTGAGCCCCTGAAATCAGCTCAACAGCATAGTGAAGATCGAGAGTTATACTCTCTTTTCTTTCGGGTCCTGACATCCCTTCAATAAGAATGTCGCTTAGTCTGAGCAATGAAAGTACTGCTCCGTCGTAGTCACCCTTCATCTTTTCAAATTCGGTTCTTGTGTCCATACTCTTATTTCTTTATGTTTTAGATTATGTTGAGGTTCTTATCCACTCTGAAAGTCTTTTCTCCGAAGGCTTCACACATCAGGATATTCAGGTCTTCAAGTTGAAGTTTAGTGTAATGATTCACTGCATCAGAGCCTGACTTGTGAAGGCCTCCGGCATACCGATTGACCTGCACCTTCGTTGTTATATCCACAAAGGTCTTGCGGGCCAACTTTGTTGAAGCCTGAGTATGCGCAGGGAGATATACAATCGTCTTCTTCTCTTCATCGAAGACTGATACTTCCCTATCAATGCCACAGTGTTTCAAGAGTTCCTTGATCCGGATATTATATCCTGACTTTCCACTTACATATTTAAGCACCGGAAGGTTGAAGTCCGTCCTCATGATGATGTCGAAGGCGAAGCGCATGACCGGAGTCTTCACCTCTTCAAGCCTGACATTCGTGCCGAGAGTCTTTTGGGGTACATAGTGGATAAAAGGAATGCCGTCTTTCGTTACCGCTATCGAAGACATACCCATCTTCTTAAAGTCGGAGATACGGCATCCGAGAGAGCATTGAATCAGGAAGGCATCTTTCGTCCCCTGAAGGGTATCAGGCACATCAGTGTTGATGATTCTCCTTACCTCTTCCGATGTCAGGCTGATAGGATCAGGGTATTTCTCGCGGAGTGCCGCCAATCTATTCTCGCGCCCCAGCTTCCTGAACGGTGACTTCACTATCTCATCAGTATCTTCAAGCATCCTCATGAAGCCTTGAAGCATCTTCAATTTACATGATACTGTATTCTGCACACGCGGAGCATCAGGAATATTCTGCTTCGTGACATTCTCATAAAGATATGCCCACTTCTTTTTCTTGACGAACTGCCACTCATTGATAATAAACTCGCGGAACTGCATCAGGAAGTCAGCACCTACCTCATCAATCCTTATTTCCTTCTGATCGGTGATGATGAGGAATCGTTCTAAGATTCGATATGTCACCCAATATCCACGCTTGCGCCCTTCCGAGAATAGACCATCATCTATATACTTGGCAAACCGAGTGAGAAGGTCTTTCGGAGCATCAGGGTATTTCTTTTCCTCCTTGTAGTTCTCAGGGTGAAGACGCTTGTCAATCATAAGCTCAAACTCTTCCGATGTCGTAGGTTTCGGATCAGCCGAGGTGAATACGTCTTCCATCAGTCTTATCTCAGATTGGACAGCATCAAGCAACTGCTTAGGGGGGAATATCTTGACCTGCTTCTTCAAAGTTCCATCAGGTTCAATCTTGCCGAGGTCGGATATTTCCGCTTCGATGTCGCTCTTATGATAAAGAAAGAAACCTCTTCCTTCGGTGAGCCGGAAACGTAGTTTAATCTTCCCGGTCTTCTTCTTGGTTCTGAAAATAAAAGTGGTGTTCATGATTGAAATTATTTGTTACTGCAAAGTTAATAAATTGTTGCGCAACTTCCAAATTTTGCGCAACCTAATTTCAAGACTTGCGCAACATTCTTTCAATTCATCTGCAATTAATAAATATAACTAATTGAAACAACAATATTTTAATTACAACCTACTTTTAAGCCGATTATAATTTAGTTGTCCCAACCGGATCACCGATCAAAGGCAGGAATTCTTTATGGGATTCTTGCCTTTGAAGTATGAAGTATCGGCGCTTCGCGCAGTATTGGAGGCAGAGCCTCAGTATGAAAGTATAGATAGAGCAGCAGCCGATGGTCTTTCTTGGGCTGTGGGTCTTGGGTTCGAATCCAAACCGGATCACGATGAAAGGGATATAATTCTATGAATTCATATCCCTCTCAAAACATTAAGCATTAAGTGATTCAAGTCTCACAGGTTCTTGCATATTTATCGCTGTCACTTCCCAGAGTAGTTAGCACGCTCAGCGTGCGTTCTTCAGCGTCCAGCCACTGAATGGTCTTTGAAACTGTTAGATGTCATAAAGCGTCAATTAAATAGCCGATGGGTGACTTACAATTGTTATTACAGATAGAGATGTTGGCTGGGATGCTATTAAAGTGGCTTGTCTACAGTTAAATGATTTCTGTATTAAGAAATATGTCTAATTGAAAAGAATATGACACAAATAAAGCAAACAATAAATTTTTTTAGCAATCCTTGGAGTGATCAATGCAAGGCACTGCAAAATTGGCTAAACCATTACCTAAACGGGGTCGAATTCGACCTATATATAAATATATAAACAAGTACATATTCCTTAAAACTCTACATTGAAATAATCTATGGCTAAGATAACGGTTAAGGACACTGAAGTTAATATTGTCAAAGTCAACGGTGAAGAATATATCTGTCTCACAGATATGCTGCGTGCCAAGGACGGTGATTTCTTTATAACTGACTGGCTGCGCAATAGGAACACCCTTGAGTTTATAGGAATATGGGAGAAAGTATATAATCCCAATTTTAATTATGGCGAATTCGCCATAATTAGAAACCAAGCGGGTTTAAACAGTTTCAAAATCAGTGTCAAGGAATTCGTAGCGAAAACAAATGCCATCTCTCTTCAAGCAAAGGCCGGACGCTATGGCGGTACCTATGCCCATAAGGACATCGCCTTTGAATTTGCCATGTGGATAAGTCCTGAATTCAAGGTCTATATCGTCAAGGAATTTCAGCGACTCAAAGAGGAGGAGCAGAAACAGCTCGGTTGGTCTGCCAAACGTGAGCTGTCAAAAATCAACTACCGTATCCACACAGACGCTATAAAGCACAACCTTATTCCAGCTGAGATTACGAAGGCTCAGTCCAGCATCATCTATGCCAATGAAGCCGACGTTCTGAATGTTGCCATGTTTGGAATGACCGCCAAGCAATGGCGCGATGTCAATCCGGAACTTAAAGGGAATATCCGTGATTACGCTTCAATAAATGAGCTGATATGTCTTTCCATATGGAGAATCTCAATGCTGTCTTTATAGAACAGGGAATGCCACAGCCCGAAAGGCTGAGGAAACTCAATGAGATCGCCATCCACCAGATGAGTGTTCTGGAAAGTGGTGACATCGATAGGAAGCTGCTGAAATAGAAATAAGTCCACAAAATACAGAAAAATTTTTCAAACTCCATCACTGAAAATTGGAGAAATGTATAGGCAACCACCCACATTTATTACTATAAAAAATGAGTCATGATAAAATCACATCAGGACTTTCTCTATATTAGAAGCATATAAAATAAACGACTCCCACATTTGAGCATTGTTAAGAGGCTTGGGGGGTTCTATTGCTACAAAGTTAGTGAAATTTTTTTATTTCGCCAAATATATACAAAAATCTTTGTGATTTTCACAATAAAAAACAACGGATGACAAAAGGGACATAGGGTATTCTTTGGCATAAAATAAAAGACTAAGAAAACAAATAAGGTTCAAAATATAGATAATATACTGAATAACACTTTTTTTTACCTATTGCAGATTAATTTATTTTAACAAAAAGGAGATACTATACATTACATTAATATACATAAGTGGTTAAGCAGACTGGTTTTTCACAGACATCTGTCCTCGTGCTCTTGCCAATTATCGCCAACCCTATACTTTCCTGACAGGAAGATTTTGCAGACACGTCTGCAAAATCTCACATGATCGCATGTTCAGGCTATTCTCGGAGAAAAGAAAGAGGGGCAGATGGTGTTTTATGTTACAAAAAGAACGGTATAATATAATCTGAATGATATATAGAGACTAATCTGCACCAAACTTCGTTATAAAATTGAAGGCAAATTAGAGGACTTGGGTGTAGGGTTGCTTAAACTAAAAAACTGTAATTGACAGTGACAATCTACAATCTTTATTTGTTATTATAAAAAATGAGCCATGACAAAATATCATCAGGAATCAATAGCCAAGAAAAAGGCTTCAATAGAGTGTTGGAAGAAGCAACCGCTGAGTCCCGAAGAATATCGCTTGCAATTCAAAATGTTGCTGGAACAACGTCTTGCAAGGGAGTCAAAAGCAATGGATTATGATAATTGTTGAGATATATTTCACTCAGCTCGTTATTTCCCAGCATGTTAGAAATCGAAAGAAGCGTATTAAATAAAACGACCCCCACATTTGAGCATTGTTAAGAGGCTTGGGGGGTTCTAGTGTTGCAAAGTTAGTGAATTTTTTTTATTTCGCCAAATATATACAAAAATCTTTGTGATTGGTTTGATAGGGTGTTCAGTGGCGTGCGTTAATTATGATTCCACCACAAAGCGCCTCTCCGAGGCTACTGATCTTGTATGGGCTCCCCTGGGTGAAGCCTTGGGTTCACCACAAAATATCAGCTCTCCGAGCTGATATGTCAGCTGCATAAATCGAAACCTAAAACTTAACACCCTAATTAAACTTAACACCATAATTATTAGATATTCAATTTTATGGATTTAGGGATGCGAATAGTTTGTAGAGGTTGGAGTACGACTCGCCTTTTTCGCCGATGGAGGTTGCGTTATTTATGGCTGATGTCAGTTTATTGTCAGCCAAGAGGGTGGCAACCCAGTTTTCTTTTGAAAGATATGATTGCTGCTTGCTGAAAGTGGGCAAATAACGATGTAGGGCGACTATTACATCATCAGACGTTGCGAAGTAGCGGTTTGTATTGAGGTAATGGAGTAGAAACCAGAACTCAATAGATGGCATACTTTCGCAGATGATTACTGAGGGGTTATTGGCAAAACGCTGGCGCATTGCATCAAATTTGGCTTTGTCTGCTTGGTGTATGCGCGTTACGTCCACATCAAACACATACGGCAATACCGTCATCAGCAAGCACTCGCTCGACCTGACGCTGAATATCATCAATATTCTGCTCGGCAAAGTTTCGTGGTTTGCAGACATAGTTATAACCATTCAGACGTTTCAAATGCGTGAAATAGAAACGCTCGGTCGCGCCCTCGCCTATGATTGTAATCGCTGGATTTTTGAGCTTACGCTCTTTGATTCTTCTTGCCATAATTACAATACGTTGGGAAGTGCACCGAAACGACCATTCATATATGCGCGATGGATGGATGATAGTTTGTTTAGTCCCTTGAAATCAACGAGAGAGAATAATTGAGAACTGCCGTCTTTCCCTTTCTCGGTGAACCAAACGGAATCCTTTCCGAAAATGTCATCAATATCTTTCAGAATCGGGTCATAATGGGTAGATACAAGCAGCTGCGACTGATTGTCTGGTGTATTGACAAACTTTGAGAGAATATACTCCATAAGATTGGGGTGCATTGACGCTTCAATCTCATTAATACATAGGAATGCCTGACGGTTCAGTTGCTCATATATCATAGATTCCAGTTCAACCATTCGCTTGGTGCCTGTACTCTGGCAAGCCTCCGGGAGAACATAATCATGCGTTCCATCGGAGTTCTCAACCTTATGTCCAAAGAGAGCCGCCATCTTCTGAATTTTTATATCAGAAATATTGAAGTCAGCCTCTTTTGCGAATTGCATTAGATACACACGGAAATCCTCGCTGTCGGCAATATGCCTTTTTGCATCATTTGAAAGCGTCGAAAGTGAACCGCTCTGTAATGGCAGAATATGGTTGTCAATCCATCGGCGCATATTGTCAAGATATGCAACCGACACATTTACTTTCTTCAAGGTAGCTAACAGCGACATATTTCGGAGACAGTTCATCGTCATAACGTCCACTTCTGCCTGCGAAAGTTTTACAACAGCCGGATTGAAATTCAATTTAGATACACCTTCGACATCCTCACGGCAAAACACCTTAGTTGGACGATTGGAAAGATACACAAAGAGCGACTCGTGGCAAACCTTTTCGGGATTTACCTTGAGCTTATACCAATAGCGGAGACCGTCTGCATAGAATTTCAATTCAAATTCTGTGTCGAAAGAAAGAGCATCTTCCCTTAACAGAAATGGCTGTACGTCCGTACCGTCATCATTCGTAGAAGGAAGTGTATTCCAGAAACGACGCAGGAACTCAACGGCATCAAGAAGATTTGACTTACCGCTTGCATTTGCGCCAAGCACAACGGCAAAGCGCAACAATTTAACTCCGTCGGGCATAACAACCACACTATTGTAGCGATCATCTTCCGACGGCTCAAAACTCAGCTCCACTTCATCACGAAACGACTTGAAATTTCGTATTTTCAGCTCTTGTATCATATCTGATGTGATTTAATGGTGCAAATATAGCAAAACCTCGCCGCATTTCAAAATTAAAACCGAGATTTCAGGAATTTTAATTTTGAATTTGACGTATTATATGCCAACTATAAAATTAAGTTATCATAATTTAGACTGCTTAAATTAAGTAACTCAATCGCTTCATTTTTCTATAGGGGTCACTGTGTAGCCGGCTTTTCTCAGACCTTCAATCACTCCTTTTTCGCCTGCAAGATGCAGTGCCCCTACAGCTACGAATGTAGGACCTTGTTCAAATATGGCAGGTAGTTTTGATAGCCAGTCGGCATTTCTTCTGTCGACCATGGCCTCCATGAATTCAGGATGCGATTCATCCTTCATGCTGAGGTCATACATGGCTTTGAGGTCCTGGTTGACGTAGGCATCAGAAAGAGTCTTTGTCTGCTCCATAGCCTTCTTAGGCTCCTTGAGCAATTCCACAAGCGCTTCAGCTTGTACTGAAATAGGTGTGAAGTCATAGAGCAACACCGCTTGCTGTTCGGCTGTCTCAAGCGGTATGATCGTCTTGCCAGCGGCCTTACCGGTAGTCTGAAACCATGAGTCGAGTTGCGCCTGAGGGTCGAAGCCGGGCATTGATTCAGCACACATTCCGACTACAGCCATCGAACTTACAACCATCGGCTTCATCCCCTCGAGCACACTGAGTTCCATTCCAGGCATTGGAGCCCATTTCTTGAATTCCGCGCTTATCACCTCCATGTCTTCGGGGCTTATCACTTTTGAGAGAGTGCTGTCGGCCGGGGCCATCATGTGAGGCTGCAGAGCCATTGCAAGCGCCATTTGGTCTTGCGTCATATCTATCTCTCCAACAATCTGAGTCGAGGCATTAAATGGTTCGATGGCACCGAATTGCTCTGCGACAGATAAAGGAGCCACATGGTGGGTTCCAAATACATAAGATGGGGCTTTCAGCCCATTTCCTTCAATCTTGTAGAGCACTTGAGCCGATGCGGATCCGGCAGCGACAATCACCATTCCGGTGAGCATTACTTTAAGAAAATTCTTTTTCATGTCTAATCAGTTAAGTTTTCTGTTTCATTAGACGCGACTTGTGTACTAAAAATTACAATCAAGTGTGAAAGATCTGCCAAAACAAGCATAATTTTCCTACCGCTTATGGATAAAGGAAGATTTATTTGCGGATTAGAAAAGTGTTTTGTAATTTTGCAAATAAATCTTAATCAATCTTAAGGAATGGCAGGCTCGGCAGTGGTGAAAACGCTAAAGATAGCTGGCTGGACTCTCGTAGGCCTCGTGGTGGCCGTGAGTGTCCTGCTTGTATGCGCCGTTAAATTCATCGACTCCAAATACCTCGCCCCGATGATAGAGAGGATGGCCAAAGACTATGTTGACGGTGATGTGACTATCGGCGATCTGCGTCTCGCATTCAATCCGCATTTCCCGATCTTAGGCATAGAGCTCGACAGCCTCACAGTCATATCCCACGCTTTCGACTCCCTATCGAATGAACAACGCGGACTTCTTCCGCAATATGCCGACTCCCTTCTCTCCCTTTCACATCTAAGCGGATCGATCGACATCAAGCGCCTTATCGTAGACAACGAGCTCTCCCTGCGTGATGTCGCCCTCCGGGGACTCAGCGTAAACCTCGTGATAGCCCATGACGGCAAACCGAATTACGCCATCTTAAACCTTCCGACCGACACCACAGACACATCCGCAAAAGGCAAGATTCCGGGCTTCCGCATCAACCGTTTTTCACTCTCCGACCCCAAGGAAATACGCTTCTACAACGCAGCCGATTCCATTTCGGCTTCAGTCATGCTTCTGACGGATGCAACCGTAGACGGAGAAAAACAACCCACCTACCGCCTCAAAATCAATGGTAACGTCACTTCTCCACAGGCCACCCTTATGACCAATCTCAACGAGATTGAGTTCGGACTCAACGGCAAGATCTACTGGAATCCTGCGGAGCCGGGGCTCGTAGCCATGGACGAGATGGAGCTTCGGGGTGCATTCATAAAGGCGATTGTCTCAGGAGAAATTGACCTCACGGAAAACCCGATAGTCCGCAAAGCCAAGGTTGACCTCTCTCCGGTAGCACTCTCCGATATCCTGACACTGCTCCCCGATTCCATCCGTCAGGAACACCGACTCTATGCCCCCTACTTCTCCACAGATATGGCGATCGGCGGAAAGTTTGAGCTTACCGCTCCGATGAATCTTGCCACCGACACGCTTCCTTCTTCAAAGATACAGGTTTCCGTAAAGCGTTCAAACCTCAATTACGGACCCGCCCACCTTAAGGACATCACCCTTGATGTGCTTGTGAATACCGTGGCCAATCTTCCTGACCAGACTACCATAGACATCAAGAACTTTACCATAGCCGGACCAGGAACCCAGTTTATGGCAGGAGCCAACATATCCACACCATTCTCCGACCCTGTCTTCCATGCATATATAGGGGGCACGGTCGATATCCGAGATCTTCCGCCGCTACTGCTCGAAAAGATACCCGGCTACATAGCCGGAGTGATCACTACCGACTTGGTAGTCAGGGGGAGCACCTCCATGTTCAAGCCTGAAAAACTGCACCAACTCTCAGCATACGGTACGGTCAAAGCCAAGAACTTCTATTTTCTTACGGCCGACACCACCAAACTGGTTGAAGCAAGAAATGTCAACATAGACCTTGAAAAACATACAATTGTAAATGGCATTCCGATCCAGAACGCAAAGATAGACGTCGACACCACCACAGTCCTCGTCAGCGGCATTGACCTGGCATTCCGCTCCGTATCGCTCACCGCAGGATTCGACGCCTCCAAAGGCAAGCCCGACACCACCCTCATGTGTCCTGTAGCCGCCAAACTTAAGGTAGGACAGTTTAACATCACATCTATAACAGACGGAGCCGGAGCCCGCATCCGCAATATAAGCGGTCCTGTCAATCTGCAGCCTAAGAAGGGTATAGGACCAATACCGCAGATATCCACCGACCTGCTCATAGGCAACGTATCTGCCGGAACACTTTCCGACAGGTTTCTGATCAACGACACCAAGGTCAAGGCATCTCTATACAAAGAGAAGTCCCTACCCAAGAAAAAAGACGCAACGCATAAGCCGAGGGAGCACAGGGAATATGCCTACATCTCCCCTGCGGCAGTGCATAAATACGTCTACTACAAGCGCACACATCGCAAACACCATACTAAAAGAGTCTACACCGCCGAAGGCGCGGATGACGACGAAATGCTCGTGTGGAACCTTACTCCGCAGTTTCAGAGGTTTCTTAACGAGTGGAAGCTATGGGGAACGGTCAACAGCAACAACGCCCGTCTGCTCACTCCAATGTTTCCGCTGAAAAACCATATCTCCACCCTCGCGCTCCGCTTCGACAATGATTCTGTAAGAATATCCAACATTTCCCTGCGAGCCGGAGCATCAGACATCGCAATGTCAGGACTCGTCTCCAACGTGCGTCGCGCCCTCACATCCAAGACAGACAACAACCTGAAGGCCAACTTCTCACTGCTCAGCGACACCATCGACATCAACGAGATCTCTGCAAGCATATTCACCGGAGCGTCTTATGCCTCCGACCGCAGACACGGCAAGGCTGACATCAAGGCAAAAGACGATAAGACCCTGGCCGAACGTCTCGATGCTCTGTCGAAGGCCGGACCGGGGAAAAACTCTCCGGTGCTGATACCGGTAAATATCGACGCCAACCTTAAGATCCAGGCACATAGACTCCTATACAGCGACGTCGACATGCAGGATATGGGAGCGGACCTTTTAGTGTATGACGGAGCGGTAAACCTCCACGACCTCAAGGCAGACTCGGAGGCCGGCAATCTATCGCTGTCGGCCCTATACTCAGCGCCCAACCCGCGCGACATGCATTTCGGATTCGGAATGCAGATCAATGATTTCGACATAGCCAAATTCGTCAAGATGGTTCCGGCCATCGACTCCATAACTCCGCTGATGCATGACTTCTCGGGAATAATCGGAGCCAATATCGCCGCGACCTGCCGTATCGACTCGGGAATGAACCTCAACCTTCCCTCGCTCGACGCAGCCATACGCATCACGGGCGACAATCTCGCCTTCATAGATCCGGAAAAATACCGGACGCTCGGCAAATGGCTCGGATTCAAGAACAAGGCCGACAATACCATACATAGCCTGAGCGTAGAGATGACAGTTGAGGGAGGACTTATGAGGGTATACCCCTTCGCCTTCAATATAGACCGCTACCGCCTCGGCATCTACGGCTCCAACAACATGGCCATGGACTTTGATTATCACCTCGCGGTCCTTAAGTCTCCCCTGCCCTTCAAGTTCGGAGTCACGGTATCCGGTAATCCTAAAAAATACAAAGTCCGTTTCGGCGGAGCAAAATTCAAGGAAGACTCCGTGATAGAGAGTGTGGACGTGGTCAACAACGCACGTATCAACCTGCTCGACCAGATAGAAGGTGTATTCCGTCGTGGAGTGCGCAACTCACGCTTCGCCAAGCTTAAGATAGCGAAGCCCGCAGACTGGAACGCAGTCCCCGATCCGGGCCTGACGGCCGCCGACTCTCTCCGCCTCATTGAGGAAGGACTGCTGGACGCACCCGCACAAAAACAATCTCCTGCCTCTGAGAAGAAGCAGGAGAAGAAAAAGAAAAAGCACAAACGCTTCTGGATATTTTAAGAAAGTCTTAAGTCTTAAGTCTTGAGTCTTGAGTCTTAAGTCTTAAGCAGGAATTCATAATGCATAATTGATAGCTTTGGAAAGTCAGACGATAAGGTTCACTTCTTCCGGGGGAGGCGGAAGCTCAAGATCGGTAGGAGAACCGATACTCCTGTTTCCTACCCCGATCGAGTCTGAGACCCATTTAAAGAATTTCTTGAATCCGGCGCTGTCGAGAGTATCCAGAGTATACACCTGGTCGGTAAGTTTCTTAAGCGGTTCGGGATTTGCCTTCATGCCGGCAGCGCATGCCACTATGCCCGCGAATTTGCGTCGTTTCACCTCCGGAAGTATATTGTTGTATTCCTGAATATCCGATGGCTTGCCGTCGGTCAGAAGAAAGAGCAGGGGCATCCAGTCTCCCTTCCGGTCGGGAGTACTGAGCTGCACCTCCTTATCCACCTGCTGTATCAGCATCTTCAGGGCCGCTCCCGTATGTGTAGGGCCTGAATCGGGAGTGGTGATTTCAGGCAGCTGAAGGTCTTCGACAGGAGTCAGAGGCAGAATGCACTTCACGTCCTTGTCAAACGTAATGATGCTGATGCATGCCGACTCCAAAGCGAAGGGATCCTGACGCAGGCTTGAGATCATTGCCTCGAGTCCTACCTTGACTGACTCGATAGGCTCCCCCTTCATGGAGCCTGAGGTGTCGATAAGTATGTATACCGGAAGTCTTCTCATATCACATGTTATACCTATTTTCAATTTTAATTAATTACCAAGGTATCTAGGCGTGCCGCCACTTTGGCAAAGTTACGATTAATTTTCCATATCACCAACATTCCGGCATATATTTTTTCTTACTTTTTATGAAAAATTCACAAACTATTTGAATATTACCTTGTTTATCTTGCATAATTATAAAGAAGAGAACACAACTCTTTTATTCATACCTTGGCGGTCGCCTTAACGGGATCTGATCTCTGACGTGTGCGTACGGGAGACTTATCATAATTTATCAACTTATTAAAATCTTAATTGCTATGATTGATCCGACCTATCGCTTCGGCGACGCCAAAAGCGAGGCTTTTGGCCAGAATGCAATGCTGAAACCAGCACCAGTAGAGAAGATTCCCGACGGCCCGACCACTCCGGAAGTAGCCTACGAAATGGTAAAGGACGAGACTTTCGCCCAGACCCAGCCGAGACTTAACCTCGCGACATTCGTGACCACCTACATGGACGACTATGCCACCAAGCTGATGAACGAGGCAATCAACATCAACTACATCGATGAGACCGAGTATCCGCGTATCGCAGTGATGTGCCAGAAGTGTATCAACATCGTGGCCAACCTATGGAACACACCTGAGACCAACAAGTGGAAGGCCGGCGCTCTCGCCATCGGATCTTCCGAGGCATGTATGCTCGGCGCGCTTGCAGCTCTCAAGAGATGGAAAGACCGCCGCAAGAAAGCAGGCAAGCCCTACGATAAGCCGAACCTCGTAATGTCGACAGGCTATCAGGTCGTATGGGAAAAGTTCTGCAACTTCTGGGACGTAGAGATGCGGCTCGTGCCTCTGACCACAGAACATCCAACCCTCGACGTAGACGCAGCCATCAAGCTCTGCGACGAGAACACGATCTGTGTAGTTCCTATCCAGGGAGTGACATGGACCGGCCTTAACGACGATGTAGAGGCTCTCGACGCAGCCCTTGACAAGTTTAATGCCGAGACCGGCAATGAGGTCTGCATCCATATCGACGCAGCATCAGGCGGCTTTATCCTCCCCTTCCTATTCCCCGAGAAGAAATGGGACTTCCGTCTGAAATGGGTATTGAGCATCAGCACCTCAGGCCACAAGTTCGGCCTCGTATATCCGGGCCTCGGCTGGGTAGTATGGAAAGACAAACAGTATCTCCCCGACGACATGGCATTTACGGTAGATTATCTCGGCGCCGAAGTGACGCAGGTAGGCCTCAACTACTCTCGTCCTGCAGCCCAGATCCTCGGACAGTACTATCAGTTCATCCGCCTCGGATTCGAAGGTTACAAGAACATCCAGTACAACTCACTGATGGTAGCCCGTTATCTCAAGGAACAGGTGGCAGCTATGGAACCCTTCATGCCTTATGCCGACGAAGAACTTCCCAACCCGATCTTCGTATGGCGTATGAAGCCCGATTTCCAGGCCACTGCAAAATGGACACTCTACGACCTGCAGGACAAGCTCGCACAGAAAGGCTGGATGGTACCTGCCTACGCTATGCCGGCAAATATCGAGCAGATGATTGTCATGCGTGTGCTCTGCAAGCAGGGATTCAGCCGCGATATGGCCGACCAGCTTCTCTCAGACATCCAGTTTGCAGTCAACGAGCTTAACAAGCTTGAATATCCTACTCCCACCCGCATCGCGATGGAGAAGAACATTCCTCTGAAGAGCTCGATGTTCAATCACACCGGGAAGTGAGTTATGAGTTATAAGTTGTGAGTTGTAAGACTTTCGACTGAACACAAGGAATTATAAAGACAACAAAAAAGATCAGCGGCCGTAGGCCATTGAGGTCTATGGCCGCTGATTCCATACCTTATTCGATACTATGGAAAAAACCATCACCAAATCCCAGATACAGCAGGCCGCACAGGAGGCATACGAGGCATCGAAGGATATAAAGGGAGGACTTAACGCCCACTATATCCCCTATCTCGCCAATATAGATCCCGACCTGTTCGGACTCAGCGTCACATTGGCCGACGGCACATGCTTCAATTTCGGTGATACCGAATATAAGTTCGGTATCGAATCCGTATCTAAAGTGCCGACAGCTATCCTCGCGATGATCCAGCATACTCCTGCCGGAGTTCTGAAGCAGATCGGCGCGGACGCCACCGGCCTTCCTTTCAATTCCATTTTCGCCATCCTTCTGGAAAACGACCATCCATCGACTCCGCTCGTCAACGCGGGAGCGATTTCTGCGTGCTCTATGGTGGCGCCTCAGGGAGATTCTGAAGACAAGTGGAAGGCAATCACAGAAAACATCACAGCACTCTGCGGATCCGCCCCGGAACTTATCGACGAACTTTATGAAAGCGAGACAGCCACCAACTTCAACAACCGGGCGATCTCATGGCTGCTGAAAAACTACAACCGTATCTACGATGACGTAGACATGAGCCTTGACCTCTATACCCGACAGTGCTCGCTCGGCATCACTTCTTCGCAATTGGCAGTCATGGGCGCCACCATCGCCAACGGAGGAATGAATCCCGTGACAAAGAAGCAGGTCTTCGACCCGGAAATATCACCTAAGATCACCACAATGATCGCGAGCGTAGGTTTCTATCAGCATACAGGCGACTGGCTCTACACGTCGGGAATTCCGGCCAAGACCGGTGTAGGAGGCGGAGTTATGGGCGTGATGCCCGGACTCTTCGGAATAGCGGCTTTCGCACCGCCGCTTGACGACGCCGGCAACTCGGTCAAGGCTCAGGCAGCCATCAAATACTTCATGCAGAAGCTTGGGCTCGGAATCTTCAATGGAGACAAGGTCACAATTGTCGATTAATTTATCGAGATTAATCCCGATTAATCATGATTAATCTCGAAATATCCTGAGACTTCTCACATTTCACTAATTATTAAAACCTCATTATTATGGCTACTTCATCCGCACAGACAACGTCGCCCGTCAAGAAGGCGGCCAAGATGGGGGTCTTCACCCTTATCATAATGAACATCGTAGCGGTGGTATCGCTCCGTGGGCTCCCGGCGGAAGCCGAGTATGGCGTAAGCTCCGCATTCTACTATATTTTCGCTGCAGTAGTCTTCCTCATCCCTGTATCGCTGGTGGCCGCCGAGCTGGCCGCGATGTTCCCCTACCAGCAGGGAGGTATGTTCCGCTGGGTGGGCGAGGCATACGGCGACAAGTTAGGCTTCCTCGGCATCTGGCTGCAATGGATCGAGAGCACGATATGGTTTCCTACAGTGCTTACCTTCGGCGCCGTATCGCTCGCATTCATCGGCATGGACCACATATATGACGCGCATCTCGCCGCCAACAAGTATTACACTATAGCAGTGGTGCTGGCAATATACTGGATAGCGACCTTCATCTCGCTTAAAGGTATGGGATGGGTAGGAAAGGTATCGAAGATCGGCGGTATCGTCGGCACCATCATCCCAGTAATCATCCTCGTGGTCTGCGCCATCGTATACCTTGCTACAGGTGGCAAATCACAGATGGATTGGCACGGAAGCTTCATACCTGATTTCTCAAACTTCAACAATATCATTCTTGCCGTCTCTATCTTCCTCTTCTACGCAGGCATGGAGATGTCGGGCATCCACGTAAGGGAAATCAAGAACCCTACCGTCAATTATCCTAAAGCAGTGATAATAGGCGCGCTCGCTACCGTCGCCATCTTTATCCTCGGCACATATTCACTCGGAGTCATCATCCCGGCTAAGGACATCAACCTCGTACAGAGCCTTCTTGTAGGCTTCGACAACTATTTCGGAGCCCTTCATATGAAATGGTTTGCTCCCATCATTGCGATCGCCCTTGCATTCGGAGTGCTCGCAGGCGTATTGACTTGGGTAGCAGGTCCTTCAAAAGGTGTATTCGCAGTAGGACAGGCAGGCTATCTGCCTAAGTTCTTCCAGAAGACCAACAAGAACGGAGTGCAGAAAAACATCCTCTACGTTCAGGGTATAGCAGTCACAGTCCTTTCATTCATTATGGTCCTCATGCCATCTGTGCAGAGCTTCTATCAGATTCTGTCGCAGCTCACCTGTGTCCTTTATCTGATAGCTTACCTGCTGATGTTCGCATCGTCGATCAAACTCCGCTACTCAATGAAGGATGCTCCTCGTCCTTACCGTCTTGGTAAGAAGGGCAACGGAGTGATGTGGCTCATCGCCGGTGTAGGTTTCCTTGGATCTGCAATCGCATTCATCTTCAGCTTCTTCCCGCCGGCACAGATTCAGATGGGATCAAATGCAGTATGGTTTAGCGTGCTGATTGGCGGTACGATTGTATTCGTAGTGTTGCCGTTTATCATCCTTCACTTCAAGAAGCCATCATGGGATGCAATGGGAACGTCATTCGTACCGTTCCACTGGGATAATTCGGCACAGGCAGCCCAGGAAAGACTGCAGGCAGCCCAGGAATTCGCAGCAGAAAACGCCGACAATCCGGACGCAGCCAAGTTTGTAGACTACGCGAAATCCGACCAGCCTGCTTCAAAGTAAGTTTATAGTATAAAGAGACATTAAAGTCCTTAAGGACCTTAAAGACCTTAAGGACTTTAATACATTCCTTACTCATTAGACTTCTAAACATACTAAACCTTATAAACCCCTTAAATCGCATTTCGCCATGATAAAGACCGGAAAAGCCCCAATGACACTGATGACCTACTGCGCCATCATGTCGATCTCGCTCATAGTCAACCTCCCGGGGTTGGCCGTGACCCCTATGCTGGGTACGCTCGGAAAGATTTTCCCGCATACCACCCAGATGGAAAATCAGCTTCTGACAGCTCTCCCCAATCTGCTCATCATCCCCTTCGTGCTGATGTCGGGCAAACTGTCGCTGACTAAACACAAGATGTCAAT
>JAIDSM010000082.1 GCA_029061225.1 Muribaculaceae bacterium | reverse complement strand
AAAGTCTGAATTCCGATTGGGTACTTTATCCTTGCCATAACGTTGAATTTTGATTAGAATGCAAAAATACTACATAATTATTTATTCTGTTCGTCACGGCTTTCTCATATTTTTCAAATCTGAAACTTGAGTTATTTAACAATCATTAATCAAATTGCTATCCATTTATTATTTTTTTAACATCAATCCGGGTAAATATAAACTTAGGTTTATAAATTCATTGGGAAAAAAGAATTAACTTTGTGATTTCATTATAAACAATCATATCATGAAAATCAATTGGATTTATGCAATATGCATTTTGATCGCATCTGCACAAAGTCTTTTGGCTTCTGACGAAGTTATAATAACCGGTAATGTGGAATCTATACCTGACAGCACAGAGGTTATTCTTTTTCGCCAAGAAGGCAGATCCGGTATGGGGATTGCCGTGGACACTGTCATCAATGGAAAATTCAGCTTATCCGTTCCCATCGACAGTGGTCTGGCTCTGACAAAATTATATCTATCTAAAAACGATAAAATGAGTCGTGGTAGAACACTATATCTGCGACCGGACTCAAAAATTGAAATCAGTGCAAACGATCCCTTCGTACAGACATGGAATGTAAAGAGTGAAGTTCCAGAACAAAACGAGCATGACCGATTCATCACTCAAAGCAAGGATATCAGGACGTTGGCGTACGCTTTCCTCCACTCATCCTTCTTACACCATTTCCTGTAGTGTTGGAACACGGTGTTCCAGGACGGAGCCTCCCCGCTGAAAAGGTGACCCAACGGGAGAAATCGCCACTGACATCCGCTCTTGAGCTTGTAGAGGATGGCGTTTACGATCTCCAAAAGGTCGAATTTCGAGGTGAACCCTCTTTTTGCAACCGAAAGATAGGGCATAATCCAAATTTTTATTGTATCTTTGTCAAGTACGGCGTATTCTGGCATTGGTACGGTATCTTAAAGTGTGGGAACTATAATATAGTGCGTACTTTGCTGAGTGCGTCGTATTTTATATTTTTTATAGTAGTTTTAACTTATCGAAATTAGTCAAAACAACTTCAATAAATCTTTTCCAAATATAGACAAAGTAATGATGAAATGTATTAGATTGCTTTTGATAGCCATATTTGCTAATATTTCCTTTATTCTTGATGCAAAAGTCAATGTAGGGATTGAGGTGTTGCCTCAATTGTCATCCCGCTTCTCATGGAGTGCTGGTGTGAACTTGGAAATTCCAATCGCCAACAGACTATATCTATCGCCGGGAGCTTTCTATTCATCACGCCACAGACATGATGAATCATCATGGGAGATATCTGAATACACACCAGCCGGTGATGAACAAATTTCATATGAAAAAGCATCCATAAACATCCATGGAGACTATCTTCACATTCCTTTTCTTATTGGTTATAAGGGTTACACACGTCATGGCCATACAATTAAGATAGCCGGTGGAATTTATTACGCATACCTATTAGGCGGAAAGTCGAAAATTAAGATGGATGATAACGGTAATTTCTCGGAGATGGTTGTACCCTCTTTCGTTACGGCTATTGATTATAAATCTGATTATGGACTGTGTGTTGAGGCGAAATGCCTGTTGTACGGAAATTATCAGATAGGATTAAATGTCCAGCATGGACTTAGAAAGATCTATCAGGGTTTTAACATGCCCGGAATTCGTGATCCATATATAAGTCATAGACTTGGTCCGGGTGTTCGGTTTCATCAGTCAATTGGCCTTTCTTTGGGATATATGTTCTGACACCATTATTTTCGGAATAGTACGATGCGAATGAATAACCTGATGAAATTTTCACGATTGGTTCTCCTAAACATGCTTGCCGTCTGGTCTGGTCTGGTACTATCGTGCAGTAGACACTCAACAATCGACGATCGTTTGACGGAGGCGGAAGCACTTATCTCCATAGCTCCTGATTCCGCACAGGAAATACTTGAAGACATCCGTTTCCATGAAGCAACCAATATCAATGAGCGCCAAAAGGCATATCTCTGCATCCTTATTGCCAAAGCTAAAAACAGTCAGGGAAAAACCTTCCTCACAGATGAGTCTTTTGATTCATCGATTAGTTATCTTGAGTCCGTTTCAGATACTGTCGGATTGATCGACATCTATCAGCTTGCCGCTATAAAGAAGCGATGGCTACTTCAGCAAGACTCCGCCGCATACTATCTATCAAAAGCGATCGAGTTGGCGCCCGACTCTTCAGGAGGATTCAAGAGCGGGTTATGTATAAAGCTTTCTAACCTCTACGCATTTCCTACATTGCCCAAAGATTATGATGCTGCAGTCAAATATGCCAAATTTGCGTTGAAAACCGCTTCCTCGCCGGAAGATAAGGCCCGTGCATTGCATGACATCGGTCTTTTCCAATCTTATATCAACCATAATGACTCAGCTGTGATCTATATGGAAAGAGCATTGAATGAAACTGATCCTGACAATCCTGAATATGATACATATGCGCTGAATTATGCCGCTCTTCCCAATGCCGATCTACGTCGATCCATTTCGTTCCTCGACAAAATCAAGGGTAAGCATCTCGGGAAAATGATAACATTAGGATTTCTATACCTTAATAATTCCAGACTCGACTCCGCGACGTGCTATCTTTCTGAATCAAAAAGCATTTATTATAATAATCCTTCTTTGTATTCCATCAATACCTACAACAGTCTTCAACTCCTTGAGCAAAGTATAGGTTTACTTAAAACAGGCACTATATTTCCTGACCGAAGCACCGTTACAAATGACTCTATCAGTCATATTCTTGATACCCATCGTAAGGTCGCAAAAGAACAGAGCGACTACAACAATCTGCTCCAGATAAGAATACTGGAATCAAAGAATAAAAGACAGTCGATACTGATAGTCTCATTGACAGCCATCTTGTTTCTATGCATATTCTTAGGACTTTTTATCAGGCGTACCAAGCGAAAATTCATGAAGCTCAGGAAAGAACTTGAAAACATCAAGATTCAGCAGATTATGTCTGAAGCCAATGAGAATCCTGTCGAAACAGAGTCTTCGGAAAACCTGATCAGGAAACGGCTGGATCTCTGCATCGAACAATTCAGAATATCACGACTACAAATCGAGATAGACAGGATAGAACTGCAATACAGATCATCAGGCAGCTTTCCGACAATAAAAGACAGAGGAGTCCTTCAACAGGAGTTGATCGGTTGTTTCGCCGACTTTGTCGTTGATTTAAAAATGACGGGAGCGAGATTGAATGTAGATGATATTATCACCTGCATTATGTCTTGTCTTAAGGAATCCAATGCTGCGATTGCTGCGTGTCTCGGGACGACGGAAACTGCTGTCAGGACTCGTAAATCGCGCCTTAGAACCAAGTTGACGCCTGAAATGACCCGGATGATGGAGCTGTAGTCTAAATAATTAATAGGCTTAACATTACATAAATTATGAAACGTTTATGAAATGCACATATTAATAATGAAACGAAGCTGAAACGCCATACTTTTGTGCCTGTCAACGTAAAGCCATACCTTTGCAGAAAAAATATCTAAAGGTATGAAGAATTTACTAATCTTTATGTTTTCTGCAATGGCATTCATCGCCGGAGCACAGGTGCACGTAAACGATTCCATAGAAGGAAAGGATTCGTTACAGACGATTCAAATCGGCGAGGTAGAAGTTACGGCTACACGAAACCAGCAGCGTATGAGCAAAGGGGGCCTGATCACTGACGTACAGAATACTTCCCTGTCTGAGGTTGGCACCTGCCGTGATGTGATCTCTCAACTTCCGGGAGTGAGGACGGATGGAGGAGAGATCGAGATAATAGGTCGAGGAGCGCCGCAGTTCTATATCAACGGACGTAAGCTTCTTGATATGTCTGAACTCGACCGTCTCTCATCAAAAGAAATCCGGAATATTGAGGTAGTCTACAATCCGGGAGCGAGATATGGAGCTGAGACAAGAGGAGTAATCCTTATAAGGACTATCCGCAAACAGGGAGATGGCATCAGCGGATCATTAGAGACCTCCGGAAGGTTAGGCCGGTACTTCTCTCAATCAGATAATGTATTCCTCAATTACAGAAAAGGTGGCTTTGATGTATTTGGTACTCTCAACTACGATCACTATCGCGGTTTCCAGAAGCAACGGGATGAAACAGTCATACTAACGGACGCAACATTTTATCTTATCGGTAAAGACACACGGATCTATCCGATATCAAACTCATATCTGATGAATATCGGCGCGAACTGGCAGGTAAACAATGATAATTACATCGGATTCAAATATGAATACTCCGCTACCCCGGATTACAGATCTCACTGGACTTCGCACGAGACAGTATCCGACAGTCATGACACGCATGATGAAATTTACTATGACATCAACTGGAAAGGGCGGTCAGCACCTGTGCATCTTATAAACCAGTATTATCAGGGCAAGGTAGGCAATGTCGACATATCCATCAATAATGACTACTATTATCGATGCAGCGGCAACAATCAATCGATATCTGAGAAAGATCAAATCGGAAATCTCAGTCTGAAAGGAAGCCGAAGCCGGGTAAAAAGTTCTATGTTCGCTTCCAAAGGGACAGCGGAATATTCAATTGGTGACAATACTTTGGAATTCGGTTACGAGGTGACAGCTACGGACAGACGTGACGTATTCAAAAATGAAGGAAGCAACCTGCCTGATGCGGATGACAGGATAAACGAAACTACATGTGCCGGATTCGTAGCTGTAAATATACCAATCAAGAAAACGGAACTGTATGCAGGCCTGAGATATGAGCATACCCACTCTGATTATTATCAGAACGAACGGTCTGTGAAGGAGCAAAGCCGCAGTTACAGCCGAATGTATCCGAGTGTGGACTTCACCTTTCCAATAAACAGGGCTAAATTCACCCTTTCATACGAGACTAAGACAAAAAGACCGTTATACAGTCAGTTAAGCAGTAGCATTCAGTATGACGACCGTTTTACATACGAAACCGGGAATCCGTTGCTCAGATCCGAACATATACATCACTTCTCCCTTGCAGGAATATATAAATGGTTATTTTTCAGTGCTTCCTATACTTATGACGTAGATGCGATAATAAGCTTCATCCGTCCATATAAGCAAGGAGAGCCCCAGAACATCATGACCTACGATAATTTCAATCATCTTTCGAAATATAACATTGTATTGTCATTATCTCCCCGGATATCCCGCTGGTCTCCACGCCTTAGAATAAACTTATCGGGACAGAGATTTTCTATGGAAACTGTTGATTGCTTGAAGCGGATGAATACTCCTATCCTATTTGTCAACCTTTTCAACAGTGTCTCATTAGGGAAAGGATTTACTTTCAACGGCGATATTTCCGCGCGTAGTCAAGGGGATAAGGATATAGTGACTATAAAACCTTCATGGCAGATCAATCTCGGTCTCTCAAAGAATATCAAGGACTGGTTTTTTCAATTTCAGGCAACTGACATTTTCAGGACAGCAAGAAACTCCATGATCACCCACGGCTATCAGATGACACTCGACAAATGGAACTACAGTGACACACAGGCCGTCAGACTGATGATAAGATACTCCTTCAATACGGCAACAAGCAAGTATAAAGGGAAAGGAGCCGGCCTATCAGAAAGGAATAGACTATAGCGTAACTCATTTATTCAAGTTTCTGATTTGGTGTAATGCCGCTTTGTGACTCGGTCAATAGAGTTCGAACTGGCTTCGCTCGTCCGGGAGAAAGCATCGACACAAGTAGAGTCGTTAGCGCAGTCCCTGCGCGTCGAGTCGTGGCTCATAGTAATGTAGTGACAGAGTTATTGAAAGTGATAGGGATTATTGGAACAACGATTAACAATAGTTAACCAGTCAATATATTTGATTATGATTTTTTAACGTCATTGATTGTAAATATTTACATATGTATATGATTCGTTGAGAAAAAAGAATTAACTTTGCGTTTTCAATATATACTATCGTATCATGAAAATAAAGAGGTTTTTTGCCATTTGCATCTTGTCAGCATCTGCTCATTGTCTTGCGGCCTCCGGCAATGTAATAATAAGAGGTAATGTCAGCGCTATTCCTGACTGTACTGAAGTCATACTTTTTCAGTATGAGGGTAGAGCTGGTAGAAGCATAGCTATGGATACAGTCATAGACGGAAAATTCAGCTTGTCTGTTCCTGTTGACAATGGTCTGACCTTGACAACGTTGGGTTTTATATTCTTATCTAACAGGAATTCATAAAAAATTTGGTCAGGGAATAGGACTTTTTGCATTCTTTTTCGTCTCTTGAATAAAACAGGACTTAAAAAATATAGCCATGAATAATTTGATTGCTAAAATTTTTGCTTTGCTGGCTGTAGTGCTGCTGGCGGCATGTACCACGTCAAAGTCAACGATTTCCAACAGTGTCAACCTCTCAAGGTATGAATACGCATCGGTCATCAACAACGACACATACCGTATCCCGGCAGAGCTTATGGAATACGAGATAATGCTGTATGATGCTGTTGAAAACTCCCATCTTCAGCTTATAAGCGATGTGCGAATCTTTGAATTAACACCTTCACAACAGGAAAAACTCCTTCTGGTGAAATATGGCGTCAACGTAAAAGAAGATGAAACTATAGTTACTGTAAATTTCATTGACTATCTCAGTGGAAGACCTGTAGCTTCGTGCCGAGGCGCATATTCCACTTTAGGAATTGCAGGTGCTTCACATGATATAAAAGGAGCCATCAAAAGGGTCGCAAAACAAATATCCGACACTTTCCACAAATAGATCGGGGTCTACATATATCATTTTCCATATCTTTCAAGACCATGCTAACAGATAGTGTGGTCATTTCGCAACAATATTCTATATCAGTTCGTTTAAGTAGTAAGTACTTGTAAATAATATATAATTAATGAGCCATGGCTCGTCCAATAGCAGAAACCCCGGTTCTTTACGGTGCTTTGATTTAGTCAATTTTACCGAACCGTTGGACTATATAAATATTGAGAAAGACTTGAAATGAAAACAATACTGTTTATAATATTCACATTATTTGGATTAAACGGATGTATGAACGCTCAGAATAAGAGTTATGATAATATGGACGTGGAGAACTTCACCCGATACCTTTCAAATGACAGCGTACAGCTTGTGGATGTCAGGACTCCGGAAGAGTTCGCCGAAGGGCATATCGCAGGCGCGAAGAATATCAACGTATTTGACAGTGACTTCGTTGATGAAGCTGAGAAGGCTTTGGATAAGTCGAAACCTGTTGCCGTTTACTGCCGAAGCGGCAAGCGCTCGGCAGACGCCGCACGGGAGCTGACAGAAAACGGCTTCAGTGTCACCAACCTTGAAGGCGGCATCCTCGCATGGAAGGAACAGCATCAGCCGATAAGCTATTGACTTAGACTTTTATGATCCGGATCAGACAAGGAATAGGATCACTATCTGAACAAGGATTACGCGGCTGAACATACATAGCGGATATACGGTAGCATACGCAACCGAGGCGCGGTCGCCGGGCAATGTGCTGTTGGCATAATCCAATGCCATTGGATTGGCCATTGAGCCACACAGCATTCCTGCCGTAGTGCCGAAATCGATCTTGAACCATTTGACCGTCATTATACCTATGAGCACCGTAGGAACAACAGTAAGTATAGCTCCGAGTCCAATCCATAATAACCCTTCGGAACGGAAAACGGTTTCAAAAAAATGCGCTCCCGACTCCAGTCCGAGACATGCAAGGTAAAGTGAGAGGCCGATGGCCCTGAGCATAAGATTGGCGCTTACAGTGGTATAGGTCACCAAATGCAACTGGGGACCGAACTTGCCGACAAGTATGCCCATAATTATCGGACCGCCAGCCAGACCAAGACGCACCGGCAGACTGATACCAGGGAAATGAAAGGGAATCATTCCCAACGCTATACCCAATACTATTCCAATGAAGACAGCAAAAAGATTAGGCTCATCAAGCACATTGACTGCGTTTCCGATCAGAGGCTCGATCTTATCGAGGGCCTTACCCTCGCCCACCACAATTATCTTGTCGCCAAGCTGAAGCCTTAAGTCCGGAGTGGCAAGCAGCGGCACGCCACTCCTGTATACCCTGCTTATGTTGACCCCGTAAAGGTTTCTGAGTCTCAGCGATCCGAGTGTCTTTCCATTTATCTGCCGACGAGTGACAATAAATGGTTTAGAGACAAGTTGACGGTCTACAGCATTCCAATCTATATCTTTGGCATTCCAGTCTGTCTGGTCCTGCTGTCCGAATACGATATGGAGCCCTTCCACGTCATCAGGTGCACTCGTGACGAGCAGATGATCGTCCATCCTAAGCTCGGTGGAGGATGTAGGAATAGACACGTCTCCGTCACGCCATAGACGCGATATTACAAAATGACAGTTGGAATAGTGGGCAATGTCGGCAACGGTCTTTCCACATATTCCGGGATTTGTAACCTTAAATTCCGTTATCTTCGGCCTTGGAAGATTCTGCACCGGATTAGAACATACCTCATGTGGCTTAATGAAAGCTTTACGTATGAGAATTATTCCTAAGATAACACCTATGACGCCGAACGGATATGTTACCGCACACCCTAATGCCGGAGTACTGCCGGGAATGCCTAACTGTGAGAGTGTCTGCTGAACCGCACCTAAAGCCGGAGTATTGGTGGTGGCACCGCAAAACAGTCCCATCATATCGGGAAGACTGACAGGAGTTATATATGTAAGCGATATCGCGCACAGCAATGTAGCCAATGCCAATCCCACACCAATGAGGTTGAGCCGAACTCCTCCATGCGCTACAGAACTGAAGAAACCAGGACCGACCTGCATTCCGAGTGCGTATACAAACAATACCAAACCAAAATTCTCAGCATATTTCAATATCTGATGATCAATAGAGACGCCTATATGTCCGGCGAGAATGCCCACGAAAAATACGAAGGTCACTCCAAGCGAGACATTGGCGATCTTAAGCTTGCCAAGTGCAAGCCCAAGCGCACAGACAAGCGAAAGCACTACAATTGCCTGCACCGCACTCTGACCTTCAATCAGATTTAACAACCATTCCATGCTCCAATAACGTAAATATACTTTCATTTACACAGCTTTTTCTTAATTGCCGACAAATTGATGAATACATCAAATCAGCAACAACGAAACCAACTGTGCCTTCCTCTCTTTTAAGATACAAAGTTAACACTTTTTTCTCATATTACTGACTGCAACGTATAAAAACATTGTATTCGACTGTGACTTCGTCGATGATTAACAATGGTTAACAAAACACTTTGTCTGTTTCTGATTTTTTAACCTCAAAAAGTATAAATGGCTTAGAAAAAAGAATTAACTTTGCGATATCAATATTAACCATCTTATCATGAAAACGACAGGATTTTAGAGATGATTGAATCACTGAGTCCTAAAAAGAAAAAATTTATGAAAAAGTTAATTCTTTTGTTGACGGTGCCTTTTCTTTGCGGATGTTCCATGAAGGAGGATGTCGCAGGGTATATGCGAAACGGATATGTACTGGATAAGGATCAAAATACCCTTGCCACTTATAACAATGGTTATTTTCTTAATAAAGATGGTGTGCCCTTGCAAGAAAGCAATGAAAGATTTTGTCAAGGAATATGAAACACTATACCCTTATGGAGTCGCTTTCTTTTTCTTAGCCAACGCTTCTGACGATGAGGTTATAAAAACTGTTGTTTCTGAATATAATGTCACAGGTGAGGATGTAATCCACTATAACCTGCCTGACAAGCAACAGAAGGCATTGGAAGAGTATTTGAAAGTAAATGGTTACCCAACTTACATTTTGGTTGATCCTGAAGGCAAAATAGTGAACGAACACATAGATGTAAGTAATCTTGAGAGACTTGTGCAACTAATCAAAAGAATAAAAGACAATCGTTCCTAATAAAAGAAGACCATTTCTTAAGGCGTTTGGTTTTATATTCCGATTTAAGCAACTGACATGTCAGCTCGGAGAGCTGTTATTGTGGATAAACCCCAAACCTTCAGTCTGGGGAAATCGAACAAAAGCTCAGTAGCCTCGGAGAGGCACTTTATGAAAGTTTTGCTCATGAAATTATGACTGTTAATTTGGTGGGGCACTTAAGAAAGTTGCCCCACCAAAATTATAGATTCAGATAGGTCCTAAGTGTTTCGACATATTCCTCGAAGGCATCCCGTCCGGCTTTGGTGACAGCACAGATGGTTCGCGGACGTTTTCCTGACATTCCCTTCTCCACTGATATATATCCTGCAGAAGAAAGTTTGTCGAGCTGCACGCTCAGATTTCCGGCCGTTGATTCGGTTTCTCCTAGAGATAGACAAAATCAGCTTCTTCTACATTCATAATAATGTACATTATTGTGCGAATGCAGAATAGTCACTAAAATGCAAGATTTAGAGTAATTTCAACCCGGTTAATACTTATTCATACGACATAAATTAACTCAAATAAACAAAGTGTTTTAACTCAATTTAACAAAGTATTTTAACTCAATTTAACAAAGTATTTTAACTCA
>JAIDSM010000081.1 GCA_029061225.1 Muribaculaceae bacterium | reverse complement strand
ACCTCTATTGTAGGGCGAGTGATTACCGATTTGAGATACACCGTCTGTGTGTCACCTGTTCGTGGATAAATCTTATTGCTACCCATACTATTTCATTTGATTTAATAGCCACGCCATATTTTCACTGAGATTTTTCATATTGGCCATGCCTTCTTCATCATTTAAAACATCACCGATATCCTTGCCATAGACCATATTCCAGTAGGTAGAGCCTACGACAATCATTTCCTTGTTAAGCATAAAATGGTTCATAGTATCTACGGTTGTCACTCCACCGCCACGACGTACGGCTGCAACCGCAGCTCCTACCTTATGGCGAAGAATACCGGGATTAGTCGCAACAATAACACCCCCTCGCTCCAGAAATGCTTTCATCTTAGCCGACACATCGGCAGAATACACTGGAGAGCCAAGAATAATACCATCAGCTTCGGTCATATGACTGAAAATTCCGGCAAATCCATCATTTTCAAACACGCAATTACCCCGTCCTTTACAGGCAAAGCATCCTCGGCACGGTTGAATCTCATAGTCGGCCAACTGTATCAATTCGGTTTCGACTCCTTTCGTGCTGAGGGACTCAAAGATCTGACCGATGATTAAAGCGGTGTTTCCATTCTTTCGGACGCTTCCGTTGATGCCTAAAACTTTCATAATGCTTTATCTTTATATCGTTCCATCTCGATGCAATTCTATGTTTCACCGAGACATTCATACTTTTCTATCCCAGGCTTTGAAACACGGCGAAAACCTGCTGCCTCATAGCAATGTATGGCCGATGGGTTGTTTTCAAATACGCCGAGCGATACTTTTGTGGCATCGAGTTCTGCGAATGCATAACCAACCGCCATACTGACAAGAGCCTTCCCGAGACCTCTACCACGTTTTGAATCATCCACGATCACAAATCCGATACGTTGTTCCGATGGATCGTCAGCGGGCGTACGCAATGTGATATATCCGAAAACCTCATCACCGTCACACATTGTCAATGCACGAGATTTATCCCCGTCAATGTAATTCTCATGATAAGAATTCATATCTTTCGGGGTAACAGGATAATGCTCATATCTGTCAGCGCACCACTGGCGCATAAGATACTCGCTTTTAATCCACGATACTATTGTAGTGGCATCGGAAGCCTTGTATGGGCGCAAATTTAGACTCATATTAACTTTACTATTGGAATCCTAAGAACAGTTTTCATCTTATCCGGATTGCATTTTCTCGGGTCGGAAAGATATATTTCATGATGACGGCGCTCTTTGGATATATCTGTTAAATAACTCTTAGACTGGATGAATCGGTCAATGGCCGCAAGCGACGTTGGTTCGGTGTCGTATGGTCCTATATGCATGATCTGGGCACAGAGTCCTTCTTGTAAACTAAAGAAACGGAGAGGTACGCAATCTATATGTTTTTTCTTAATTACTTCGCGTTTAGCCCATTCCACATCATCGGCTTTTACAAAATCAGGTACGCGAATCATTGCTATCCAGTTGAATGCCGATTTATCAGTGAAATCATTCATGTTGGCATTTTCAGTCCACCAAAGACTTTCAAGAGGCGGAACTACATACTCAAAGAAACCTTCCATCCTGTAATCGGTTTTATGACTCATCTTTAGTGTATAAGCCACGGGGTAAAGCATTCCGATAGCTTTCTGGTATTCACCGTCTGCCTCATTCGGATTACCCCTGCCGGATACTGCAATGTAACTTATTTCAGGCACATCCACAATTACAGGAGTAGTCTTAGGCATATATAAGTTCTTGTATTCTTTTTTATAATCAAAAGCCATATAAATTCTATTTACTGTTAAAGTTACGTTTTATCTCATCAATGGACTTTCCACCGATGCCAAAGTTTTCATCCGGGAGCTCCTTGATAGTTACTGTAAAGAACTGCTCCGGGATATGAGTTATCTCGGAAGCTGTGGCGGTCAGCCTCTCAATCAACTGCTTTTTCTGTTCAGCAGTCAGCTTGCCGCTCTCAATCGATATGTATGGCATGTTTTATATGTTGTTATGTCGGTTAAGCATAATCTGTTCAAAATTATCCTGCCCCCACTTCATTAACGCTTCCACATGGGGCAACAGTGTTTTACCGAAGTCTGTAACAGAATATTCTACACGCGGCGGCACATCTGGGAACAGCTCACGTCGGATTATGCCATCAAGGGTGAGCTGTTTCAAACATTGCGATAACACTTTCTCACTTAATTTTGCGTACAAAATTACAAAAAATAATCGAGATATGATATATCCACAGTTACATTTCGACGGCCAGATATGGCGTCCTCCATACGAAGCAAATTCACAGCTCCTGCAAGTAACATCGGGCTGCACTTGGAACAAGTGTAAATTCTGTAGCCTTTATCACGACACACCATTCAGGATGTCTCCAATTTCTGAGATAGAAGAAGACCTGAATGTAATTCGCCAGTGGCAACCGCGGGCAAGACGTTTGTATCTGACAGGAGCACACCCTTTTGTCTTGTCATACAATAAACTTATGGACATTGCGATTCTTCTTAGGAAATATCTGCCTGATATGG
>JAIDSM010000080.1 GCA_029061225.1 Muribaculaceae bacterium | reverse complement strand
GGATATAAAATGTAAAAACAATATTGTATGAAACATAAACCCTCCGCCCTACAAGGCAAACGTAAGTCAACCAATCCGGAAGAGAATTTGACAGAACGCATAACTTTCCGACTCTCTCCAATCGAACGGAAATTTCTGGAGGATAAAGCCAAAGAACGAGGCTTGAAGCTCAGCCTTCTTTGCCGCCTCATCGTAATGCGTCGGAAAATCCCTGACCGATCTTCTCAGACGCTACAATGGTTCCGAGATCTCGTGGGAATGCAGAATAATCTTAACCAGATTGCTCACCACCTGAACACAACAAAAGAATCAGACCAATGGGCTATTGAGGCTATACGCTTCATTGCCGAAGAAATCAAAAAAGCAAAAACCATCTTAACCGCAAATAATTATGAACAATCCATTTGATAACGTACCGTCCACAGCTGATGTGCCGGAAACAGTTGATAAGAAAACTTTAACCACCATGACCGCATTGACCGAAAGATTTGAGGCAGCAATAAGTCGAGAAGAAGCTGTAGCCAAGAATCAGGAAGAGCTTGCCGGAGTGATGTTCGAGACCTTCCTTGACGATGACGGCTCGATAAAAGACATCGCTCACTCTGCGGAGATAATCTCTGCCATTCGCCAAAACCAATCGGCTATGGATATATACTGCGAGCGCATCGAAACAACGCAACGTGAAATACCATCAAGCATTGAGGCTCGCCTATGCGATGAAGACCGCGAGCGCCTTGATACTAATTTCATTAGGTTGAAAAATCTGATCAAGCTCAATCTCCCTATAGTCATAGGTATCGGCGCACTTGTCGGCATCTGCCTTATTGGGAGCATTATGGTATCGACCTCTGCGTCTCACAAAAGACACGCATACGAACAATGCATAAAGGAACTCGACCGCTGGCATCAGGAAAACGCCGAAGCAATCTCCTTCGGACAATTCTACCATGAGAACTACCCCAAGAAGTACCGTGAATGGCAAACCGGACGCTGGCAACAAGACATCACCTACCGCGACTCCCTTATCCGCGCCCACTCCCTCGACCACCTAAAACGCCTCCACGAAGACAAATAACAACCAAAATACAGCTCTACACCCGACAAATCTCACATTTGCCCTGTGTAGAGCTACCGTTTTCGTGCTCAGGCTCTTGCCTAATCCGATTTTTCTTTATAATTTTGCATATAACATCAAGAAATTGTCCCATGTCTACAGAAACAACTGATATCGAAATAGAACGAATAAATCGTCTCAAAATAGTTTTAGCCGAAAAGAACCGTAAAGGTAAATGGTTGGCTGAGCAGTTGGGTAAGAATGAAGCAACAGTATCTCGCTGGTGTTCCAACACTGCGCAACCATCATTGGAAATGCTTTTTAAGATTTCAGATATTCTTAATGTAGATCCTCGTGAACTAATAACTGGTAAACAATGAATCAAGCACAATATAGTAAACTTTTCTCCTTTCTTTGGAACATCGCAAACGATGTTCTCGTCCATGCGTTCGAAAAAGGCAAATACAAGGATATTATAATGCCGATGCTCGTTCTCCGGCGCATCGACGTTCTTCTTGAACCAACTAAGGATAAGGTTCTCGAACGGAAAGCCCAGCTTGACCAGTTTGGTGTAACCAATCAGGACCAAGCTCTTTGTATGGTTACGGGCTTCCCATTTTATAATCACTCTAAGTTTACTCTCAAAACTCTAATCAACGAGACCGACCCGCAACGACTAAGGATGAACTTTATTGACTATATCAACGGATATAGTGAAGATGTGCTTGAAATTATTGACAAGTTCCACCTCCGTCAGCAGATTGACAACCTTACGGAAACCGGTCGGCTAGGCTCGCTTATCGCCAAGTTTACCGACTCTAATATAAACTTGTCCATCAAACCTGTGGTTGACGACGACGGTAATGAAGTTCTGCCGGCTCTCGATAACCACACTATGGGTACTATCTTCGAGGAACTCCTTCGCAAGTTTAATGAAGAAAATAACGTGACCGAAGCCGGTGAACATTTCACGCCTCGTGACTACGTCAAGTTGCTCGCAGACCTTGCCGTTGTCCCTGTTGCTGACAAGCTCGAAAATCGTCCGTATGCCGTCTATGACGGAGCCTGTGGCACCGGTGGTATCCTCTCTATCGCTCAGGAGCGAATTGCCGAACTGAAACCTAATGCAACTATCCATCTTTTCGGTCAAGAACTGCAACCCGAAACATTCGCAACCTGCAAAGCTGATATGATGATTTCTGGCGTTCTCCCTCAAACCGGATATTCACTGAAAGGCTCGCCTCGCAAATACATTGCTTTCGGCTCAACCATTTCCGAGGACGGGCATCCGGGAGAGACATACGACTTCTGTATTTCCAATCCGCCCTTCGGTACGCCTTGGAAAGAAGACCTTCGCAAGAAAGGCCTTACCGACAAGGAAAAGAAGAAATTTACCGACTCTCGATTCAATCTTGAATACGATGGCGACGGTGACTTTTCTTTTATTCCAGACATCGGCGACTGCCAGATGCTTTTCCTTGCCAATAACATTAGCCGAATGAAGTACACAGAAAGCGGTACTCGCATTGTGGAAATCCATAATGGCTCATCGCTTTTCACAGGCAAAGCGGGAGGTGGGGAAAGCAACCTCCGTCGATATATCATCGAGAATGACCTTCTTGAGGCTATCGTGGCTCTGCCGGAGAAGATGTTCTACAACACCGGTATCGGGACCTATGTTTGGATTGTCACCAATCGCAAGGCTCCGAATCGTCGAGGTAAGGTTCAGCTCATTAATGCTACAGAGTTTAAATCGGCTCTCCGCAAGAATTTAGGTGAGAAGAACTGTGAGCTCTCAGAGGCGGACCGCAAACGTATCCTCGAACTTCTTATGAATTTTGAGGATACTCCCGAAAGCAAAATCTTTGATAACGAAGAATTTGGATATTGGGAGGTGCCTGTTCTTCGCCCTAAACGCGACAAGGATGGGAATCTTGTCTATAAAAAGGCAAAGAAAGGTCAAGACGCGGAAGTCGAGTATGCAAAGAACCGCAACGAAAGTGAGCGTGTGCCACTCACTTACCCCGGAGGTGTCGATGCGTTCTTTGAGAATGAAATCGCGCCTTACGACCCGGAGGCTCGTTTAGGTGAGCCAATTCTTGGATACGAACTTTCATTTACAAAGTATTTCTACAAGCCCGTGGAGCTTCGACCGCTCGCCGACATCCGAGCCGACATTCGCGACATCGAAACTCGCACAGCAGGTATGTTATCTCAAATCCTCGACTAAACAATGAAACGCTACAACTCATATAAGCTCAGCGGCATATCGTGGATTGGAGAAATACCGAGCCATTGGGAAACTAAACGACTGTCAAGCCACTTCCACGATAAAGTATCTAATAACACCGACTATACCATCCAACGTGCTCATAAATTCTATTATGGCACTTTGGCTCCTAAGAATGAGACAGGCAACCTCTCAGATTATAAAGATACATACGTCGGTTATTCACACCTCTATCCCGGTGACATTGTAATCAATGGTTTAAATCTTAACTATGACTTTGTTTCACAAAGAATAGCATTGGCAGAGGAAGACTGTATTATTACAAGTGCCTATCTTCCGATAAGGCCCTATAATACTACATACTCTCCATATTTCAACCTTTTGCTCAAAGCTATGGACTTCCAAAAACTTTTCCATGGCATGGGGACAGGCATCAGGCTTACTTTATCGTTCAATGAACTCAAAGCTCAGATATTGCCTATTCCACCCATTGACGAGCAGAAGAGAATCGTCGAATTTCTTTCAACTAAAACTTTACAAATAGATGCGCAACAGAGAGAGAGAGAGAGAGAGAGAGTTACGACTGCTTGACGAACTAAAACAAGCTGAAATTGCAAACACCGTCACACGAGGTCTGAACCCCGATGTGCCGATGCGAAAAACAAATATACCTTGGCTTGATGAAATTCCGATTCACTGGGAAGAAAAAAGAGCCAAATATCTTTTTATAAAACAAAATAGGCCTGTACGAGACGAGGACGAAGTGATTACCTGTTTTCGTGACGGACAAGTAACATTACGCAAAAACCGAAGGACAGAAGGGTTTACAGAGTCTTTTAAAGAAATTGGATATCAAGGAATCCGCAAAGGGGATCTTGTAGTACATCAAATGGATGCTTTCGCAGGTTCTTCCGGCGTTTCAGACTCTGATGGTAAATCAACACCCGTGTATATCGTATGCACTCCCGCATACGATAATATTTACATTCCATACTTCGCTCTAATATTTAGACGTATGGGATTGAATGGGTTTATTCAATCCTTATACAGAGGTATTCGTGAGCGTAGTTCCAATTTCAGTTATGATGTGTTCTGTAACCAATTATTGCCTATCCCTCCAGTTGATGAGCAAAAGGCAATAGTCGAGTATATTCAACAGAAAAACTCTGTTATCGATAATATGATTGCCAATCTCCGTGCTGAGATTAACTTTTTGACCGAATACAAACAGCGCCTCATTGCGGATGTCGTGACGGGGCAAGTAAAAGTGGATTAAATTATGGCAAACAATAATATCAGCGTAAACAAACAGACTGTCATTGACCTTCTGAAAAGTGGCAAGGAACATCGCTTCCTGATACCCGAATATCAGCGTCCATATGCGTGGGGCTTTGACGAAGTTACAACCCTCTTCGACGATATCTGGGAATTTTCGCTTGAGAGACTGACCCCGGATGGCGCCAAAACATATTTCCTCGGGAGCATTGTATCCTTTGAAAACGAACAAGGAGAAAAGGAGATAATCGATGGTCAGCAACGTATCACCTCTCTATTCCTTTTGCTTCGTGCGGTATATCACAAACTTGAAACGGCTGAGGACAAGGACAAAG
>JAIDSM010000008.1 GCA_029061225.1 Muribaculaceae bacterium | reverse complement strand
ACCTACGGCTTCCGCCTCGGCACTGTAATAGGGATAAATAGTGGCTGAAGCCGCTGCCAGTAAAAGAGGGATTTGGGCGTGCATGATCGGATACTATCTCAGACCCTCCGGGAAGGAGGGAATACAATACTTTTCGATTCTGAAACGTTTTGATATAAAACCAAGAGAGTATTCAAGATGGCTGACACTATGACACCGGAGCAGCGGAGCCGCTGTATGGCTGCTATCAAGGGGAAGGATACTAAACCGGAGATGATCGTGCGGAAGTATCTTTTCTCCCGTGGACTGCGTTATCGTGTCAATAATAGGAAATTGCCGGGGTCACCTGATATAGTACTGAAGAAATATAAGACTGTTATTTTTGTCGATGGGTGTTTCTGGCATGCGCACAGAGGATGTAAATATTATCGGCTGCCTAAATCCAATGTTGATTTCTGGAGAGCCAAAATTGCAAGGAATATTGCTCGTGACTATGTGAACAATGTTGATCTTGAGCTCGCAGGATGGAAAGTGATACGTGTATGGGAATGTGAGATAAGGGCTGTAAGGGGACGAGAGGAGTATCTTGACAAGCTGTATGAAAAGATAGTAAAGCCTGTTTCCAAGCCTCTACCCTATTCAATACCGGAGGAAGAGGATTACGATGTGGCGGCGGAGCCGGAAGGAGAATTGTAAAAGATTAAATCTTAAAGAAAAAGATTAAAGATGAATGACGTTGGACGTTTTACGTTTGACGAGAGACGAGGGATGAGGAGTGGGAATAACGCAGTGGGGTCGAAGGAAGTGGGATTCAAAAAGATCTGACAAAGTGGATTCAACTTTGTCACCGCCGTAATTATTACCACGGTGACAAAATTTATCACATATCCTCTAATGTTAACAGACATGTGTCTATCTCATACTTTGATAGGATGCTGTTTTTGATGCAGTCTACTTTCTCCATAAAGGCTTTATGGTCGTAGTTGCGTTGTTGACATTTTACCTCGGCTACGAGAGCCGTCTTCCCATTGATTGAGAGTGCCACGATATCTATTTCGTTGGCTTCCTTTCCCTTTTTGCGTTCCCACCATGAGCCGATATCGGAATACTTATGGCTTTCCATCATCTTCAGACAAAACCATTTTTCAAGCGTAAGACCTGAGAAGGTCGGGTAATCAGAGAGGATAATCTGACGGAGATATTCAAAGTTATTAAGTTCTACCAAGGTCTGATTTCGGTCAAAATAGTTGAACCAGAAGCGTAGGAAGTTATCGTTGATCTCATACTGAACATTCTGCGAACGGGGCTTTGATAGAATCGGACGCACTCGCTTGATGAGCGAATAATCCTCGATCAGACGTTTCAAATGGCCGGCTACCGTCACACCTCCTAACGCGCTTTCAATCGCTCCCTGAGTATTGATACCTGATGCAATGCAACTCAAAACCGAGAAATATAATCCGTAATCCTTGCCGAATTCCTCAATCAATAGGTTGCGTCCTTCATTTACGAATAGGGAATTTTCCCGGACTACATAATTAAATATTCCCTCAATTGACAGATCCGTGTCGTCACATAGCAGCTCGATATATTTCGGCACTCCTCCAGTAATTGTATACAATGCGAGCAATTCATCGTTTGTATAGTCCGAGCGGAAATCCCGCATAATCTCTTTCATTGTATCGGTGCCGAATCCTGAAAGACGTATCATGGAATCAGCTCTGCCAAAGAGCGGTTCGTGGTAATTTTCAAAGATTTTGTGCATCATTGAATACACAGATCCCATGAGAAGCAAATTGACATGAGTATCGTTTCGGTAAGAATCCCAGATATTCTGCATGTCACTGTAGACCGATGGATTGATATTGAAAAATTCTTGAAATTCATCAACGATCAGATTGAACTTGCGAGTCTTTGCAAGCTCCATCAACATCTGGAATAATGACTTGAACGACTTTATCTCAGACGGCACATAACAATCAAGAGCCGATGAAATCAGTCCGGCAAACTCTTCGCACAATGCGGCCTCGTTTTTTCTGCTTACAAATAGGTATACAGTAGGATATTGACCCTGCGTTGCACGTAGAGCGAGCGAAGTTTTACCAATGCGACGCCGACCGGTTATGACTGTCATCCTTGACCGTGAGTCAAAGGCTCGTCCTTGGATTCGTCTCAGTTCCTCTATTTCCTTTGTCCGATTATAGAATTTCATACTTTATTACTGTCGTAATTATTACCACGGTGACAAAGTTAATAAAATTTCCTTAATTGACAAAATTTGAATGGGATATATTGGGGAAATGAAGCGCCTCTCCGAGCTGACCTGCCAGCTGTTTAAATCGGGACAAAAAACTGAACACCAAAAAAATAGGTTTATTTTCACCTAAAGACAAACCTGCTGACGCATACAGGGCGGATGGAATAGTCCAATGTTTCACCTAAAGACAAACCTGCTGACGCATACAGGGCGGATGGAATAGTCCAATGTTTCACCTAAAGACAAACCTGCTGACGCATACAGGGCGGATGGAATAGTCCAATGTTTCACCTAAAGACAAACCTACTGACGCGATTTTGGGACTTTACGGAGGATGAGAATTTGCGAATGTACTTGCAGGGATGGGTAATTTTCATTAACTTTGTAGGAGCGTTAGCGTTAACTACGGAAATTATAAGATATGTCTAAGAGCAAACTGAAGAAGGAACTGGCCGGGATGACTCAGGAGCAGGTCTCGGATCTCATGGTTCAGGTGTATGAGGCGAGCAAGGAAGCAAAAGCATGGCTCGACTTCTATCTGAACCCGGACATCGAGGCCCTGGGCGAGAAATACCGGAAACAGATACATCTGAAATGCTACGGGCGAAACGGCAAGGCCCGAAGGCCTAAGATGCGCGACTGCAACCAGCTGATAAAGACCTTCAGCTTGATAGTGCAAGATCCGACACCGGTCAGCGACCTTATGCTTTACTTCGTGGAAGAGATCACACGGGTCGCCTCTCTTAAGGGACGCTACAGCGAAAGCTATCAACGAACCTTAACGGGACAGTTCAGAAAGACATTAGAATATATGAAATCCGCAGGTCTCCTTGAATATTCGATGCCTCGAATCAGGAAGATAATCGGTATGGCAGAGAGATGCAGCCGCTATCTTGCAGACGAGTATGAGGAAGCAATGGAAAAAGTATTAAGTTATGAACAATAAGTAGAAAATATAATTCATAAAGCTTAATCGATAGTAGCTGAAATTCAGATGATAAAACTTTTATGATATTATATATTTATTTAAACAATTACTTAAATAGTAAATATTTGTGTATTGGGATAACATATGAAGAAGAATAAGAAGAAAGGGGGAACACAGGCAAAGATCTCTCCTGAAAGATATATGCGGGAACGTGTAAGAAACCTTCCCATCGGCAAGTGCTACATCAATCCCGACTGGGAGGAAAGCGGACTGGCCCACATCATAGTGACGAGAAACCGAGCAGGCGGCAATATCGTATACGGTTCTTTTCTCGTGGATACATTATGTCTTGGGGTGAAAGATGCGGAATACGCCATAGACTTCACCGAGGAAGAACTGCAGGACGCGCTCAAGCATTTCCGTGCGAGTCATGATCTTGTGGAAACCGACTATGAGAAGGTCCACAATCTAATATATGGAGCCATCGAATTCGCCGAAGAGGGAGGCATCAGTCCGGTGAAGGCATTCGCGCCCGCAAGCTATATCCTTTCGGAAGACACCGACGACATACCCCTCATAGAATACGAATACGGGAAAGAGGGAAAACATGTGCTGATAATCGGCGAAGAGGGCAAGGAACGCCGCTACCTGCCGGTTCTTTCCGAGCATCTCGGCGATGACTTTTCCTTTATCGACTTAGCCGATGAGTCAGACTTCGAGGAATCGGAAGGCATGAAAGATCTCTTTGAGGAGAAAGAGCGCCATCCTAAAGAGAAATACTCCTACGCATATCCCGAATATCCAAAAGAACTAAAGGTAAAGAATCAGTTTATCGCCGACGCCCTATTCTCTTCAGAGAATTACGAAGACCTTCCCAAAGACGTCATCAGACGGATTCTTACTCTTCCGGAAGACGAAGCGGCGGAGGACATCAACAATATCGTGCTTTACACGATAGGAAAAACATATCGGGAAATCGAAGACGGAACGATCGGTGAGCCGGAGGAGGGTGCTCTGATGCACGCCGCCATCCTTCTCACCCAGCTTCAGAGCGAGAAAGGACTCGAGGGTCTGCTTGAGATGATACGCCAGACTGATAGATTCTTAGACTACCATTTCGGTGATCTGGCACCTGAACTGATTCCGATGGCCATCTCCGCCTCCGCAGGCGACAACCTCGCGCCGATAGAGTCATACCTCTATGAGCCGGGACTTGACAGCATGAACCGCACATACGCCGCCGAAGCCCTTACGATCACAGCCAGCCTCAACCCGGATATGCGTCAGGATGTGATTGAGATATTCCGACGCCTGCTGACCTCCATGAAGGAACGTCTTCCCGAAACGAACGGATGCGACGCAGAGTTTGCCGGATTTGTCGTAAGCTACCTCATCGACATGGAGGCAAAGGAACTGATACCGGAAGTCAGGGAACTCTTCTCCACGGACTGCGTCGACAAGTCGATAGCAGGCAACTGCGATGAAGCCATAGAACAGATAGAGCATAACCTTTATCCGCGAGGATATGAGATGCCGACAATCTACGAGCAATATGAATATGTGAAATCTTTCGGCTCATAAAGACGAAGGAGCCGAGAAGCACAACTAAATCAATACCATAAAACACGAAAAAACACTGACATGAAGAGACTTAAACTTGCTTTTATCGGACTTACGCTTCTTGGCCTGACGGTGCAGGCAAAAACCATGAAGAGTCCGGTGAAATTTGACTCCTACGAATGGAACTTCGGATCTGTCGATCCGAAGAAGGGAACTGTATGCCACACTTTCACGATGAAAAACACTTCCGACAAGTCTGTGAAAATCGGAAAGGCCATCCCAAGCTGCGAGTGCGTACAGGCTTTCTTTCCGGGTCAATCCATAGCACCGGGCGAGGAAGTGAAAGTGATGGTCGCTCTTGCTCCAACCAGCGGAAGCGGCAAAACCCATCGCAGCGTGGAACTGACTGATCCGGAAGGGAATACCCTCGGAGCCATCTCCTTAGAAGCAAGCATACAGGAATACGACTCCTCCGCCGGACAGGGAGGCTATCAATATCCATTCCAGAATCCGGATCTCTCAAACGAAGAAAGAGTCGAAAACCTAATTTCACTTCTAACACCGGAAGAGAAAGTAGGCTTGATGATGAATAAATCGGTTTCTGTAGACCGTCTCGGAATACCGTCATACAACTGGTGGAGCGAAGCGTGCCATGGAGTGCGACAGGACGACTACACGGTATTTCCCCAGCCCATCGGTATGGCAGCAGCTTTCAATGACAAACTCTTCTATGATGTCTTCTCGGCCGTCTCCGACGAGGCTCGCGCCAACTGGAACCGCTCAGACCATAACGTCTTCAACGTCCCGATGGGAGTGGTCTACTATCCCGGCAATCCGGAACTGACCTTCTGGTGTCCCAACGTCAACATCTTCCGCGATCCACGCTGGGGACGAGGCCAGGAGACCTGCGGAGAAGACCCCTTCCTAAATGCGGTGCTCGGAGTGCAGACCGTCTTGGGCATGCAAGGAAACGACGACCGCTATTTCAAGACGCACGCCTGCGCTAAGCACTACGCAGTGCACAGCGGTCCCGAACCGCTGCGCCACACCTACAACGCATCCGTATCTCAGCGCGACCTCTGGGAGACTTATCTGCCGGCATTCAAGGCCCTCGTGAAGAAAGGAAACGTAAGGGAAGTAATGTGCGCCTACAACCGCTATGAAGGAGTGCCGTGCTGCAGCAGCGATCGTCTCCTCATCGATATACTTCGCCGCAAATGGGGCTATGACGCAATAGTGCTAACCGACTGCGACGCCATCAACAACTACTATACCAAAGGTCAGCACGAGACGCATCCCGATCCCCTCAGCGCATCGGTAGATGCAGTGCTCAACGGAACAGACCTCGAATGCGGGAAAGTCTTCATGGTCCTCACCGAGGCCCTCGACAAGGGACTGATCGACGAAGCGACCCTCGACGGCCATCTACGCAAGACTCTCAAGGGACGTTTCGAATTAGGAATGTTCGATCCGGCTGAAATGCTGCCGTGGGCCAACCTCGGCAACGACGTGATAAGCAGCGAAGCCTTCGACGAGCTTGCAACGCAGGCGGCCCGCGAATCGATGGTGCTACTCAAAAACAACGGTGTACTCCCCCTTTCCAAGAACATAAAGAATATCGCTGTTGTAGGTCCCAATGCCGATGACACCGAACTACTAAACGGCAACTACGGGGGGCGACCAACTAAGGAGCATACCCATTCCCTACTCGACGGAATACGCAAGGCACTACCTGACGCCAATATCATTTACAGAAAAGCTTGCGAACTCGACGACGAATACGCCACAATCCCCCACCTCGGCGACTTCAACGACGGCAAAGGAGTCAAGGTGGAATTCTTCAACAACAACTCACTCAGCGGAGACGCCGACAAAACCGAATATCACGACGAAATCAATTTCAGCACTTTCGGCGCATACGGCTTTGCCGACGGCATCAGCAAAGACACGCTTTCTGTAAGGATATCAGGCATAATAAAGCCGGACTTCACGGGCGACATGAAATACACGCTTTCCACCGACAACGGGTATACTCTCAAAGTGAACGGAGAGACGGTGGAGGAAGCCGCTCCCGGCGGAAGGCGCGGAGGATTCGGATTCAACCGCAAGCCGGAATACAAGTCATTTCCCGTCAAGGAAGAAGAAGAATATGAGGTCACAATCGAATACAAGCACGGCAACGGCAGCTTCGCACTTCTGCGGGGCGACATCTGCGAGCGCAAACCCATCGACTTCGGCGACCTCGCCGCAGAGATGAAAGATATGGACGCCATCATCGTGATCGGGGGCATCTCGGCCCGCATGGAAGGGGAAGGTGGAGACAAGGCAGACATAGAGCTCCCGAAGATACAGCAAAACCTCGTAAAGGCCATGCACGGAACAGGGAAACCGGTGGTATTCGTCAACTGCTCAGGCTCGGCGATAGCATTCGGGAGCGTCGAAGACAGCTACGACGCGCTCATCCAGGCATGGTATCCCGGACAAGGGGGAGCCAAAGCTCTTGCCGAGACACTCATCGGCGACAACAACCCCGGAGGGAAGCTTCCCGTCACATTCTACCGGAGCAACGATGACCTCCCCGACTTCCTCGACTACAACATGGACAACCGCACCTACCGCTACTTCAGAGGGGAACCGATGTATGCCTTCGGAGAAGGGCTCTCCTACACCACTTTCTCCACCGGCAAAGGAAAGCTTTCGAAGAAATCGATGAAAGCCGACGGCAGCGTCAAGCTGACCGTACCGGTCACCAATACCGGAGACCGCGAGGGCACAGAGACGATACAGGTATATGTCAAGGCCCTCGACTATCCGGAGGCACCCATCAAATCGCTGAGAGGCTTCCGCAAGCTTAACCTCAAGCCGGGAGAGACCGGCAAGGCAGAGATAACACTCGACGGGGAGGCTTTCGAATACTACGACCCGACCATCGACGAACTTTCAACGCGTCCCGGAAGATACGAGATACTCTACGGAACGTCCTCACGCGACCGCGACCTGCAGAGCCTTGAGTTCCAGGTCACGATATGACTTCAACACCACTCTAAACACACCGGAAGAAATGGATAAGGAAAGAGCAGATCACGACGTGAACGAAACCGACCTCTACGACCTGACGAAAATAACCGCCAACGGGAAGACTCTGACGAAATTCGACATCTGGGAGCGTAAGCTCCTCGACTTCTCGCTGCGCAACACTCTCCTCAACCTTTCTCTCCGACGCCGCGCGGTGCAGTTCATATCGTTTGACGTCAACAGGATAGAAGACCATCTTCAGGACGGAGACGAATACCGGATCACGTCGAAACCCGATGCCGAGCTCCAGTTCGGCCCGACCGACCATCTTCTAAGGTCGAAACGCTACGAAGAGCTTCATGAACTCATCACCAACGACATCGAACACCATATACTCCATACATTCCTTCCGGAACCGGACTCAAAGGGAGTGCTGAAAAATATCTACCGCGCGGCCAGAAACGCCACAGAAGAAAGCGGAGCCAACCCGCTCTTCCTCGCCGTAGGCACACTACGATGGTATGAGTCGGAGCAGAGCACCACCCCGCGCCATGCTCCTCTGCTTCTGCTCCCTGTAGAGATGGTCTACAAGAAGAGCAACTACTATATCAGGACCCGCGAGGAGGAAATAACGCTCAACATCACACTGATGGAGTTTCTTCGCCAGAACTTCGACATCAACATCAACGGGCTCAGCCCGCTTCCCCTCGATGCAAGCGGCGTAGACGTGCCGTTGATATTCTCAATCGTACGCGAAGCCATCAAGCACCAGACACGCTGGGACATAGAGGAGGAATGCCTTCTCGGCATATTCTCCTTCAGTAAGTTTCTGATGTGGAACGACATCCACAACAACCGCGAAGCACTTGCCCGCAACGAGATAATCAACAGTCTGGCGTCAAACCGTCTGACCTGGACTCCGGACAAGCCGGCATCAACTGTCGATGAAATCGACCGAAAGGTCTCCCCCGCCGACATCGCCCTTCCGGTGGATGTCGACTCCTCGCAGATGGCCGCAGTCATTGAAGGGGGAGCCGGTCACTCCTTCATACTTTACGGTCCTCCCGGCACCGGCAAATCTCAGACTATCACCAACCTGATAGCCAACGCCCTCTACCACGAACGAAGGGTGCTCTTTGTAGCCGAGAAGATGGCCGCCCTCAGCGTGGTGCAGAGCCGCCTGGAAAAGATAGGTCTCGCTCCATTCTGTCTTGAGCTCCATTCCAACAAATCGACGAAACGCCATGTGCTTCAACAGCTTGAGAAGGCACTCAAGGCTGCGCATATAGCCACTCCGGCAGAATTCGCTTCGCAGGCCGAAAAGATATTCGAAAGGAGGCAGGAGCTTCTTGGCTATATAAATGCCCTCCACTCCCCGGACCAGACCGACGGCCTGTCGCCTTACGACTGCATAGTACGTTCGGAGTCGATAGAAGAAGACCCGCTTACAGGATTCAGCTATGACAAGGCTATCGATAAGCTAATCGCCGATGAAGGCATCAAAGGAATAGACGAACTGTTGGGAAGCAGGTTGCCCGCTGTGCTCCGGCTCGTGGGGCAACCTTCTATACATCCACTCAAGGGGCTGCATGTAGACCGCGCAATGCTCATGGAGTCGGAGAAGACAGCCGCCGGCATGAAGGAAGATTCCGAGGCTCTGAAGGGCTACTTGAAAGACGCGCAGCGACTTAAGAGTGCAAAAACACTGCTTGATAAAATATTGCGCGACAACGCGCCCGCCATCCTCGACGAGGATCCGGAAGCACTGAGACTGGAATGGAGAAAGGCGAAGGCCAAATGGTTTATACCCCGTTTCTTCGCCCAACGCTCCTTCATAGGCAGACTCAGGCAATACAACGCTCTGCTCACCCAAGAAGAGACGGACGCCCTGCTTGATGACCTCATATCATACAGGCAGATGCACACGAAGATAACAGAACTCAACGGCATAATAAAGCAACGCTTCGACACAGACTTCGGACCAGACGAGGTGCCGGATGAATCATACTTGGAGAGGCAGTCGGCCCTGCTCTCGCAGTGGGGAGGACACTCATCGGAGATGCGCGACTGGCTTCACTGGACAGAGATAAGCGACGAACTCAGAAAGCACGGCATGGCCTGCGTAGCGGAAACGCTGGAAGAACGCGAATATGCGCCAGAATCAATCAAGGACGCCTTCCTCAAGTCGCTATACATATATAAGGCTAATGACAAGATCTCGCGCCGTGACACTCTCGCCGCCTTCGAAGGGATGCTATTTGACGAAAAGATAAGGGCCTACCGAAGGCTTAAGGAGGAATTCCAGCAGCTTACGCGCAAGGAGCTTTACGCGAGGCTCGCCGCCAGAGTGCCGAGAATGGCCGACAACGTCAATACAGCCAACGGGAGCGAGATAGGACTTCTCAACCGCAACATCAGCAACGGCGGCCGGGGAGTGTCGCTCCGCGACCTTTTCGACCAACTGCCGACGCTGCTGCCACGTCTGTGTCCGTGCATGCTTATGAGCCCAATGAGCGTAGCCCAGTATATCGACCTATCGGCCGACAAGTTCGACCTTGTGGTCTTCGACGAAGCCTCGCAGATGCCGACAAGCGAATCGGTAGGGGCAATAGCGCGCGGCAAAGCGCTGATCGTGGTGGGCGATCCGAAGCAGATGCCGCCGACGAGTTTCTTCTCCTCCACCAACGTAGACGCGGAGGAAGCAATCATCGACGATATGGAGAGCATCCTGGAAGACTGCAGGACGCTCGACATGCCTTCGCTGCAGCTATCCTGGCACTACCGGAGCCGCCACGAGAGCCTCATAGCCTTCTCCAACAATGAATACTACGACGGTTCGCTGATCACCTTCCCCTCCATCGATGATAAAGCCACGAAGGTGCATTACGTGGCCGTCAGCGGCGGATACTATGAAAAAGGGGGACGCCGCTGCAATGAAGCGGAGGCGCATGCGATAGTGGAGGAGATAGTACGCCGCCTGGAGAGCGAACGGCTAAGGCGCCACAGTATAGGCGTGATAGCCTTCAGCATCATGCAGCAAGGCCTTATCGAAGACCTACTTCAGGAAAGACTCGAACATGACCGAAGGCTTCAGGATGCGGCAAACGGCATGTATGAGCCGATATTCGTCAAGAATCTGGAAAACGTGCAGGGCGACGAGCGCGACGTGATACTCTTCTCAATAGGATACGGCCCTGATAAGGAAGGCAAGATCTCGATGAACTTCGGTCCGCTCAACAATGCGGGTGGTGAACGGAGGCTCAACGTAGCGGTAAGCCGAGCGAGGGAAGAAATGTATGTATTCTCCACCCTCAAATCTTCGGACATCGACCTCAGAAGGTCGAAAGCCCGAGGGGTAGAAGGACTTAAGCACTTCCTTGAGTATGCCGAGACGCAGTCACTACCCCCGGCATCACAGACGGCATCAGCTACCCGGCCAGCAGTCATCGCGGAAAGTATCGCCAAAGAACTTAGAAAACGGGGATTCTCAGCGTCGACCAACGTAGGACGCTCGCAGTTTCGTGTTGATGTTGCCGTGGAGGATGACAGCAGGCCGGGCATATTCGGGCTTGCCATACTGCTCGACGGCGATAACTATAAGGAAACCCGCACTACCCGCGACCGGGAGATAGTGCAGCCGGCAGTGCTTCAGGGACTCGGCTGGAAAGTGATGAGGGTCTGGAGCGTAGATTGGTTTCGCAACAAGAATCGTGTCATCGACCGCATAATAGAAAAACTCTCAGAGGAGCCGGCTAAAAGGGAGGAAGATGAAGCAGTAGCGATCTTTGACATCACAAAAGAAAAGACTTTAGAGGCTTCTTCCAATGCCAAACCTTATACAAGATACAGCACAGGGGTTTTCGAAGCGTCGTTCATGAGTGACTTCGAACTGATGCGGCACATCATCACGACAGAACAACCCATCACTTTCATGCAACTATGCAGACGCGTGATATCGCTGCGCGACCTCGGTCGCCTCACTCCCACTCTACAGAAAGCCTTAGGGGTAGTCTCAAGTGAATTCTATAGTGACAGCGATGGATCGCTCTGGCTCAACGAAGAGGTCAGCAAGAACTATTCCTTCTACCGTCCGGATTCAGGACGGGACATAGCAGACATACCAAAGATAGAGTTGACCAATGCCATTATCGAGACGCTGACAGAACAGGTAGCCTTGAAAGAGGAGGAACTCTCCTTTATCGCGGCAAAGAAAATGGGATATATGCGCAGGGGCGCCAATGTGGAGTCGGCATTCAGATCTGCGATCGAGGATCTTAAGAAGGCAGGGAAGATCGAGACGATAGGGGGAAAGGTGAGGTTGATGCGTAATGCGTAATGCGTAATGCGTGATGCGTGATGCGTGATGCGTGATGCGTGATGCGTAGTGCGTATTAGGGGTTGCCCGAACAAGAGTGACGTTGGGGGGGGGGG
>JAIDSM010000079.1 GCA_029061225.1 Muribaculaceae bacterium | reverse complement strand
TTAGGGGATATACGTCAATACAGGATTTTCAAGCCTCGTAACTTTGGATAGGCATAAATCATACCTGAGTAGTTACTTTTAGGGAAAGTCAAAATTTTCACCCTATTAACATCATTTAACACAGCACTGCCCGAAAATAGGCAGTCATTCCCATTATCTTTGCACTCGGATTCAAAATTAATGCACAGGTGGCGAATTCGCCGAGCGAATATGGCTCGAAAGTACCCGCTCCCAACAGTAGTGGCAATATGTATCGGTAGCGGCAGCTTTGACCCCACATGACCGACGCGACGGACCCACCGGGCATTGATAGAAGTTTCTTCACGGTGGCCTGAGCCCTGATGGACCACACCGTGCCGTGTGCAAAGAGCAGATTCCTGAGCCCACGTTCCTCAACACTGTGCTGAGGACGTAAGTCCGAAGTCCAAAGCGGCACGTCCGCTTTACGAAAGCTGAAGAACGTCGACTTAAGACTTCACTCCCAGACACCCGGAAAGAGCACAATGAAAATACTGATCCCCACCCCCTCAATGCATAGCCGAATGCAAAGGGCATGATTATGCTGACAGGCCTGAGCCCTGATGGACCACTGTCCCCATAATTATGCATTATGCATTATGAATTATGCATTAATAAAACGAGCATCGACCCAGACGGCCCCGGCATGACCGCATCCGGCGCCCTATGCTCTCCCCGCCAAAGGTGGCGGGGCACATTTCCACGCCCGTTCTTCATCGTGACCATCACTCTCGTTGACAACGATGACAACGCCGAAAACGATGACAACGATGAAACCAAATACCTACATACCCAAAGGCTTGCACACCGGTGTCCCCTCCGACACCGGCTGCAAGCCTTTTTTTATTTCCCCCATCGTCAAACCATGGAAGCCAGTTCCCATCCTCCCATCCGAGTCAAACTAAGTAGCAAGCGCACTCCGTGCGCGTCCCCGCGCGTCCCCGTGCGTCAATCTTAGTAACAATGCTAAATCATATGTTCTGCAACATATTCCCTCATTTTCCACCCCAAAAACTTGCATCCTCCCCCAAAATGTATTAACTTGCACCCACCAACCCCAAAGTACCAAAAACAATGCCCATCCCCACAGCAGTCAAATATGGAAGGGAGACTTGCTTTAGCTTGAGCGTAGCTAATTCCCAGCCTCCCACCGGATCATCCTTAGTAAGCCCTAACCGAGCTGTCATCAACGGCTCCACAGTATTCTTTTCGCAAAACGCGTTCCGCAAAACGCGCTTCGCGATCCCCTACGGTGCAGTAATCTCCGACCTTGGCACCCCGACCACCGGCCAGCCCTACAAGTTCGGAGGCAAGGAGCTCATCACCACCAACGGCCTCAACGAATACGACTTCGGCGCCCGCCAGTACTACTCCGCCGTCCCCGCCTTCACCCGAATTGACCCGATGGCTGAGAAGTATCCGTGGCTGTCGCCATATCTCTACTGCGCCAATAATCCGGTGGATCTAACCGATCCGACAGGAAAAGTGATATCAATGCCATCAGATTCCTCAGTTGAGCATATGGTATCAGTAATGGTCAATATCCAAAAAATTACAAATGATGAATTATTCCTTTCAAGACAAGATGATGGGAATATCACCATTAAGATTTCTAATTTTAAAGATGGAGATAAAAAAAATGGAACCAGGCTGATCAGAAGGCTTAACGGATCGGATAAAACAGTTACTATAAAAGTTGTGTCAGAAGGAGTAAACAGCGAGCAAAGCACCTCTTCGATAGATTCCCGTAATGGAGTTGGAACCAATGCAATAGTGACTTTCAATCCAAACTTTGATCCAGATGTTCCAGTAGTTGACCCAGCTACCGGTATGGCTACAAGCAGCAGTAGGCCATCATTCATAGGATTATCACATGAACTCATTCACGCAGACAGAGATATGAGGGGGATATCCATAGACTACTCAAAGCTTACACGACACCAGTATGTTTACGGTGATGGGGTAATCGATGTTGAAAATATTCCTGCTGAAGAAGCTGCTACAGTTGGCTTTTACCCTAAAAAGGCCTTTGAGGTAACTGAAAATGACATTCGAAAAGAGGCTAATATCAAGCCCCGGGCCACTTATAAGTCTTTGAAGTGATTTAAACTTATATAAAGTTCTTAAATAAAGAGATGGTATGTTGAAAAAACAGCATACAAAAAGATTATTCGCTATATTATGGGTGACTAAAAACATTCATAACGAAGAACCTATGTACACTGTACTCGATAAAGTCATTACAAGATCAGAGATTTTACCATGTCTTTCAACTGCAAAACGCGGATATGAGAGAAAAAGTTGTCGCATCAAGATCTTCAATGCCATTCTTTACAGACTGAAGACAGGCGGTCAATTGAAATTTCTTTCCGTGGAGGAGCTGTTTTCCGAGAAGGTACTGACCTATGGAGCTGTGTTCCATCATTACAACAGGGGGATAAAGGCCGGGGAGTGGAAAGCCATGTGGCTGACGCTTCTGGACAGACACCGCCATGAGTTCGACATGTCAAGCGAGAACCTTGACGGTAGTCATACTGCCGCCATGCGTGGCGGTGAGGAGTGTGGCTCTACTCACAAAGGTATTTCATTGAAAGGACTAAAGCATGGATGAACAGTTACTGTATCGTCCTGAATCGGTTCGACACAACGGTCTCCAGCTGGGAATCTTGGAATTATATAACGTTTGCTACCTTGCTGTTTAAGAAAATTTCACGAAAACAAAAAGTTTAAATCATGTCTTTTATAAGAAAATGAGTTTTATTATAATTTAGATTGAAATGGTAAAAAAAATAACAATAGTAAGTATTATGTTTCTTGCATTTGGTATTGTCTTACAATTAAACGGACAAAACGCGCCAAAGTCAAAATATAATGC
>JAIDSM010000078.1 GCA_029061225.1 Muribaculaceae bacterium | reverse complement strand
TGATAAATTATGGTAACTCGGCTAATTCGTGAAGTATATCGAAAATGTTACCATATACGTTTTAGAGGAAATTTACTAATTATTTTTGGTTTAAGAATAACTTTTACAGAAAATTATATATATGTTTACGAATATATCCTGATTTAGGTGATTTATTATTGATAATGTAGCAATATTCGTCAGGCACATGAGGTATGACGTGATCGTCGTAATGGTTTTTACTGTAACTAAAGGCTCGTTGAGTCTGTTATTACCAGCTAAATGTTGTTGTCAGCCCCTAAATGATTCATCGTTCTACGGTATCTCGGGACGGGAGGAGGCGAAGGCCTATTTGGAGCATCTTGTGTTGGGACAGCGGTTGAGGGAGGTCTGCCAGGTAATCCTCGGGCTGCCGACCAATGACGCGCGGGAGATATTCGGCGGAATCGACAGCAGGAAGCTTCGCTCGTCGAGGACGTTGTTTGATTTGGCTTCGCCTGACGATGTCTTTGCCAAAGTACTGGTGAAATTCTTCGATGGGCATCGTTGCCGCATGACCATTCTGTCCGATTATTCTTGTGAATAATTGGACATTTATTTATGAATCAATGTCGCTGAGGTCAAAATACATCAGACGAGTATGCTTATTCTCGTCTCCCGAACTTAAGAATGCGAAATCATTTTTGAGATAGAACGGAATGGCATTCAAGTATGCATCTACTGTAAGGAAACGACATCCGGATTTATTGTCAGTCACGAACAAGGTGCTTACAAAATCGATAAGGAATGTTCCTATCTGCTGGCCTTGAATAGATTTGTCTATTCCAAGTCTACATAGTTTTATGGCTGGATAACTCTTTAATCTCTTTTCATTTACAAACTTATGCTTTCTGAAGCGATTAAAGTCAGTGTTAGTAGGAAAATCCTTTATTGATATTCTATCATTGGCCACGCTAAAATAGGCCACAACTTTATTTTAGTTTTTGTGGACCAATACATATGTCATGGCTAATAAGGTTTTACGATAAAGGGGCGCATCGTTGATGATGAAGTCATTCAGATCCTCATCTCCACAATCGAATTGACTGACATGGTCATGCAGGCCTAATTTACGTATCTCATATTCGGATAATATTTCCTCGGCTCTCATGATTTTATTTGTTTACTAAGATACTCATTGCTAATTTGTAGTTAGCAATGCGTCTGCGTTTCTTTTCAGGGGATTCCATACGTGTTGTATTCATGTGCTCGATAAATCGGCGTGCATCTTCCCCTTCTAATATCGGAGTTTCTTTAATTGGTCTTGCCATATTTATATCCATTTATTGTTTAGTCTTCAAAGTTATAACATTTTTCTGATATTTTGGTATGTTCGAGAGGTTTTTTTATCGAAATGGTTTCAAGTTCACCATGCTGTCTGTCCCTACGCCTTGCTAAAGCTAAAGGAGGGCGAGAAACTATCCACTCAGTCCAGGACGTAGGCGAAATAATTGTAGGCTAAATCCTGAAGGTCTATCTCTCCGGAAGTAAGACGACGGTCCATGTCGATGGCGCTTACGCGGTCGCGAAGAAGGGTCGTACCATAAGTGGATGTTACGTAGCTTACGTCTCCGTCTTTCTCGATTTTGATGCCTTTGAACGAATATTTCTCAGTCGTATGGTTCTCGCCGGTGAAATTGATATTTTTCTGCAAAGATAATAAAGCGAGCAATAACTCGCAAATTTTGCGAGTTAGAAATCGCTTCAAGTGTGATAATGTGGGGGAAAGTACGCGCAGGGACGCACACGGAGTGTGCTATCTACTTTCAGGGTCAGGTGTAGGCGGGGCCGAAGCGTTCGCGGATGTCGTTGACGATGTTGCGGATGCGCTGCTCGGCCTCTATGGGGCAGATCAGCAGGGCGTTGTCGGTGTCAGCTACAATGTAGTCTTTCAGCCCCCATGCCACTATCACCTTGTCGCTCTCTGTCGCTACTATGCAGTCATTGCAGTTGTATAGAAGGGAGCGGCAGTTTTGCGTGACGTTGCCCTCCTTGTTCTTCGGCGATATGCCGTGCAGGGCGTTCCATGTTGAAAGGTCGCTCCAGCCGAGATCCGCTTCCAGAACATAGGCGTTCTTGGCACGGTCCATGATGGCGTATTCCACAGGCAGCGAGGATGTCTTTGGATATATGTCGCCGATAAACTTATTCTCTTCCTCACCGAGATAACATACTGAATCCACATCGAACCGCGAGGCCATGTCGGGCACATCGCGGTTGAACGCGCTTATCACGGATCGTGCTTTGCCGAGATATATTCCGGCGTTCCAGAGGAATTCCCCCGATTTGACGAAGATCTCCGCCATCTCCCGGGGCGGTTTCTCGGCTATCGTCTTTATGCGGAATATATCCGGATGTTCCGGCATCCTGTCTTCTTTCTGGATGTAGGAATAGGCTGTGTTGGGCGATTTAGCGGGAAGTCCGAGAGCCAGCAGACGGTCGGCCTGCTCTACAAATTCGAATCCCTGGCGCAAGGCGTCGTGAAACGCAGCCTCCTTCAGTATCACATGGTCGGAAGGAAGGGTGACGAACGAGGCATCGGGATTGCGGGCCGCGATATGGTGGGCTGCCCAAAGCACTGCCGGGGCCGTGTCGCGGCGTGCAGGTTCGAGGAGTATGTGTTCCTGTGAGATACCCGGAAGCTGCTCGCGTACGGTTTCCGCATATTGCTCGTTGGTCAGAAGGATGATGTTTTCTTCCGGAACAAGCCGACGGACCCGGTCTACTGTCATCTGCAGCAACGTCTGACCCGTCCCGAAGAAGTCGATGAACTGCTTCGGACGGGATTCACGGCTGAAGGGCCAGAAACGAGTTCCGGCCCCTCCGCACATTATGACGCAATACCGGTTCAAGGGTTTTTAAGGGTTAAGGGTTAAGGGTTAAGAGTTAAGGGTTAAGGGTTAAGGGTTAAGTGGGGGGTTAGACGGTCTCTTCGCGGAACTGATGCTTGACGCCTTCCACGACGTTGATCACGAGGTCGCCCATCTTCTCGGCCTCGCCGATGAGGTCCATGAAGAAGATACCGTCCTGGAAGTCATACTGATGGTCGTTGATATTGGCGATGTTGGTGTCGCGGAGCTGGTTGCGGTAGTTGTTGATCTCACGCTCTATGTTGTAGGCCTTGATGATCTTCGACTCGTCGGGGCTTTCCATTTCCTTCAGGATGGCAAGCATATTCTCCATTGCCTTGTCTACGAGGCTGAACATGTGGTCTACCTCCTTGTCGATCGTTTCGGGGAACTTCACGTTGTTCTGTAGCTTTCGCTGCGTGGTCTTGGCCACATTGAAGCAGCAGTCGGCTATCGACTCTATCTCGCTGATGACCCTGAGCATACCTGCTATGCGCATCTTACCGTTGGGGGAGAGGCGACCTTCTGAAACCCTGTTGAGGTAGTTGCCAATCTCTATCTCCATCTTGTCGGAGATGTCCTCGTATTTTTCAAGCCGTGAGTATACCTCGGAATATTTGGAATCGTCCGACTTCAGATGCACTATCTCTTCCGCCATCCCGAGCATACGGCCCACGCGCTCGCCATACACCTCGATTTCCTTCTGTGCCTGGGTGATATTGAGCTCGGAAGCCTGAAGAAGGCCGTGGTTGATGTATTTGAGAGAGAATTCCTCCTCCTCGTCCTTATGCTTGGCAGGCATGATCCAGCATACTATCTGCACATACTGCTTGGTGAACCATATCATGATGAGAAGGTTGCATGCGTTGAATACAGTGGGGAACATAGCCAGGCCGAAGGCTACGGCAGCCTGAGCCTTGGATGTGAGGCCTCCTGCCGGGTCGAGAAGTGTGGAGTCGCCCATCTTTGCGTCCATCGCCGCGTCGATGTCGAGGGGATTGATGCCGCAGCACCAGTAGGATATGTCGGCCACGAGATTCATGAAGGGATGGAAGATGCAGAGCACGATTATCGAGCCAAGCACATTGAAGAGCACGTGCCCCATAGCCGTACGTTTCGCCGCAAGATTACCGCTGAGTGCCGCAAGGATAGGCGTGATAGTCGTACCGATGTTGCCGCCGAGGATGATGGCGCATCCGAGGGTGAAGGAAATCCAGCCCTGCGAGCACATGATAAGGGTGATGGCGAATGTAGCGGCCGAGCTCTGCACCACCATGGTCAGGATGATGCCGACTACGAAGAAGATAAGCACCGATCCATATCCGGGGGAAGTATACTTTGACAGGAACTGCAGCATCTCGGGATTGCTCTTCAGGTCAGGCACATACTGGCTGATGAGGTCGAGACCCATGAAGAGGAATACGAAACCGATGATGAACTCGCCGAGCGACTTGTAGGTGCTCTTCTTCATGAAGAGCATCGGCACTCCGATGGCGAGGAGAAGGATACTATAGTCGGATATGTTGACTTCAAACGAGAAGGCCGAGATGATCCAGGTGGTTACGGTAGTGCCGACGTTGGCGCCGAAGATGACGGCCATTGACTGCGCCAGCGACATGAGTCCTGCGTTTACGAAGCTGACCACCATCACTGTAGAGGCGCTGGAGCTTTGGATGAGCGCTGTGATGAGGATGCCGGTGATAACTCCCATCACGCGGTTCTTTGTCATGATGCCGAGGATGTTTCTCAGGCGGTCGCCTGCCACTTTCTGCAGGCCTTCGCTCATCACCTTCATGCCGTAGAGGAAGAGGCAGACGGCGCCGAGGAGCGATAGGAAGTCGATAATCGTGTAGTTCATATCCGAGGGGTATGTATAGATTTTTGATTCAGATGCAAAATTAATAAAAAAATAGTTAAAATCCACTATTTACCCGGAAAATCTATCAAATCTGAACTATTAATCCAACTAACCCTTTAACCTCATAAACTTCTTAACCACTATAGATGATACTCTAACGACAGTATGAACTCCCGTCCGCGTAGCCGGTAGTCGTAGCTGAACCGGTCCAGTCCACTGAATACGGTATATGAGTAGCTCTTTTGGTTGAGTATATTCCGCAGCTCGCCGGTGAGGCTTATCTTTTTCCATTTATAGACTGCCTTTGCGTCAAATAGCGACAAGGATCGGTAATGGTGGTCTTCTATCTCTTTACGTATGAACGATGATTTCAACCTGAGCTGAAGCCCTTCGAGAGGATAAAAAGATATTCCGAGGTCATGTCTCTGCGAACTGAAGGATTGTCTTCGGCCAAGATATCGGGAATATACACAGGAGATGTCTCCTTCGTAATCCACTTCAAGCCAGTCTAAAGGCCGGGTCGTGACACTTGGGCTGACGAAAAGGTTATCACCTCTGTAAGATACAGTCTGTCCGTTCTGGTCTATCTTGTTTCGGCTCGTGCTACATCCCCCTTTCAATGATATCTTGGTGTTGATGGATCGGACGTTTTTCGATAAGCCGAGGCTACCGCTCATCATGTCATTGCCATGCGGCAGTATGGAATCTGAGTTTTCGATAAGTCCGTTGCCTACGTCCTGACGCGATATGAGATTTTCCCTTGTGTGGGTATAGGCTACGTCTGCATTTAAAAACCAGAAACTCAATGGAAGTTTGAAGTCATAATGCAGATTGGCATTGAATGTGTTTCTTTTCGAAAGCAGCCCCGAATGTAATCGCACAGATAGGTAATCGCACATCACCGGAGCAGTCAGCATATCGAGCATGTCCCCTACGGTATTGCTGTAGGAAGCCGTCATTCTGATTGTAGACTTGGAGGAGGCCTTATAGTTCAGGTATATGTTTGGTGCGATAAGGAGATGTATTCCTTTGGAATAAGATGGTCTCGTGCCTTTATTGCTCCAATTGATATGCTGCATCGTTATGGGGAACGACACTCTCGCTATGAATCGGTCGTAAGGAGAAGCGTAGCTGTATTCCGGCGATAAGCCGATGCTCAGCGTGCGTCCGTCAAGATGATTCCGGATTCCGTCGATTCTCGGAGCGTAAGGTCCATTCCCTGCTGAAGGCTGATAAGAGAGCTGAGTCCGGATCCGGGAATCTGTAAAGCTGATCTCAAGGGGAACAAAGATTCGCGACCTCTTTATCTCACGCATCGCCTGCAGACGCTCCATTATGGAGAAAGTTCGGCTTTGTCCTTCCTGTATAAGATGGCGTCCGGTATTTATACCTGCATATGTCGACAGATGGTTTTCCGAAATGTCGATATATCCTTCCGGCGATAAATTGAATTCCAAAGATGTGCTTGAATACCAACGCATCGGGCTTTTCTTCCAGCTGATATCTAAGTGATCCCGAAAATCTATGTTGGCAAGTCGTTCTTTTTCCCTTACATCCTTTGAAGGAGTGCTTACGGTCATGAGGTCGGTTGAGAAAGTTCCCTTGCCAGAAAAATAGTTTGTGAGATGAATATCATCCTTGTCAAGCTTGTACTCCACCGACATGGTGGGCTTGTGGCTCCACGTCTCCGGTGTGGAGGTCTGCTCCATCACAACATCATCTTTTCCGTCGAAATATGCCCTGGTGTCGGAGTAGTCATATTTCGTTTTCAGGAAGGCATAGCCTACGTCCGCTCGAATAGAAGCGTCTTTGCCGGTTTTCATGATGACGTTTCCCGTAGCTGAAGTGTCTATCGGTTTTATCCATCTGCTTCGAGATAGGGGAGGACTGGAAGCAGACAGCCTTCCTAAGATATCAGCTGCATAGTCCTTGCCCCCAGATCCGCCGAGACTGTAGAATCTATGGTTTTCCCTGTCGGAGAACTCTTTGATGTCGCTCCCTTTCAATGTCAGGATAGACTGGAACGCTTCACGAAACAGCATTCCTGCTCCTGATGCGGCAAGAGGCAGAGGGGCGCCTAAGCCGACGGAGGCACTGTAGGTGCCTGTCGGTCGTATCTTTGCCTTCGGTTTCAGCCTAACGTTCATGGCTACATTGTCTGAGAAGATATCCCGGTCTATTTTCTTGTCCTGATGGTTGTTGAGTATCTCTATGCCATCTACATACGAGGCGGGGATGTTGGTGGTCGCGATGTCGTATTTCCCTCCCATCAGATCCATACCCTCAATATAGAAGTTTGAAATCTTCTTACCGTTGTAGCTGATCTCTCCTGAGGAGGAAACGTCAACTCCCGGCACTTTCTTCAGCGCATCCTTCAGCGAAACGTCGCCTTTGCCTGCGAAGGCGGAGAGAAGGTAGATAAGGGTGTCTCCGCGCAGACGTACCTCCGGAGTGCTGACCGTCACTTCCGGAAGAGCCTGCGCGCGTTTAGACAGAGTGATGTCAAGTCGCTGCGACTTATTGTAGATATCTTTCTTTTCCTGCTCGTAACCGAGTTTGTTGAAGCTGATTGTGACCGTGGGTTCCTCCGATTCAATCTGCAGGGCATATGAGCCGTCGGCATCGGTCATGACGAACGGTCCGTTTTTTCCATTGATAGTAGCGCGTACCATTACAGACTTGAGCGGTTGCCCTGCATCGTTCGTAACGTTGCCGGCGATCACGGAGCGACCCTCCCCACAGACACTGAAAGTCAGCAGTATACTCAGAAATAATATCGCGATAGGCCTTGACATACTTATATCTGGTAATGCACAATTCATAATGCATAATTCATAATTGGTTATAGCTGAGTTTCAGTTAGAAACATTTTGATGGCACTATACATTCAAATTGATCAATTACTTACCCATAATTACTTTGGCACCGATTTTGCTCCAATCACTTTGATATCTTCGAAACTCTCATTCATACTCTTTTTCTTAGTTTTTGAAGAATTATCCTTTTTCGTCCCGTTCAGTTCCGCTGCTGTATATTCCAATGGAATTGCTCTGTTTTTATTCAATCGGGTTGGTATTCCGTTAATAATTATTTTCCCTCCTTGCGTGACAGATATCTCACTTATGCTCTCCGGATTTATTGCTGCCCCCGGATTCTTGTCATATTCATTTTTCATCTCGATGAATTTCTCATGTCCGATTGAGACTTGATTGGGAATTTTAGATGGCGCAAACTCTCCATTGCCTTGACGGAAAGCTATGGCTTCGAAACTATGATTGCCTGATTCATCCGTTGCTTTCAGCACCAGCCCGGGCAAACCGAACATTTTCCAAGGACCGAATGGCACAGCTATTTCTTCAGCATACCAAGCCTCCCATTTCCGGCCCCCGTATTCGCCTGTGGCTTTCCTGCACTGATATCCGCATATGTCTGCTGTCTCCTCTGTCTCATTCCATGTCATCAAAGGAAGTTTCTGCTCATACTTATAGCGCTCCGGCGCCATGTCGCAGAAGACCGTTATCTTATCGTCTTTGAGGGAGGTGTTGACTTCCTGATCGAAATATGTCTCGCTCTTCATGTATTCCTCCTTGAATTTCTTTATCGTGTCGTCTGCCACTCCCGGTATCGCCGACACTGAGTCAAGGCGGAAAGCGGAATAATCGTAGAATTTCGATTGATCTTCTCCGATAAGGAGAATGCAGTCAGATGCTTCGGAAAACTCCTTGTCGCCGGAGTTCTCCTTCATGTCGAAACGGTAGATACACTCGTAAAGTGTCGGCGAAGATGCATACGCCGCGCCTGCCGCCATGAGTATGGCGGTTGCAATAATCTGTCTCATAGGTTTTTGTTGTTTATTTGTCGTTCTTTTTCTCTATGCCGTATCCTATAACCTTGATTTCTTCAATTTTTTCTGATTTTGGCGAATCGTCGGGCTTGTATATACTCATTCCCGGTTTGGTCTCTAT
>JAIDSM010000077.1 GCA_029061225.1 Muribaculaceae bacterium | reverse complement strand
CAGGGAGGTAGTCACCTTTAAGAATCCCTACGAGGCTACCATTAAAGATAAGGATGACAATCTTCTCAAGACCTATCAGGCCGAGGACGGCACTTCCCGCTACATTCTCCCCGATGGATATGAGGGTGAGATAACTTATTACTACAACTATCGTGATTTTATGTACAAAGGGAAATTCGATATTCAACCCTCTAAGACCGGCACACTCTATTGCAAATACGAGACTGTAGATAAGGAAGTTTACAACTATGAGCAGATGATTGTCGGTGATTTTTATTGTAAAAACTCCCAGAATCACGGCTTTGTACTCCCTTGCGAGGCTACCCAATATTTGGATAATGATAACCACCGTTGCATAGGACTGGTGTTACGCACCGACCAACATGATTTCGATGAATTTGACTACAGTGAAACAGGAATAAAGGAGAGTAGTTGCCATGGTTATGTTTTGGCGTTGACCGATGTTAACAATGACCTTAACGACATGTTTGAGTGGGAATTGAATGATTCCTACCTTCCGTATGATGAAGAAAATATACGAGCTCGTATGGGGGTAAAGATAGATCCCGGAGATTGGAGCGGATATTACAATACTCAAACGATTCTGCAAAACTGCGAAGATAACGAGTGGTACAAAAATTATTATCCCGCTGTATATGCTGCGTACTATTACGGCAATCTTGCAACCGGGACATATAAATTCACTGACCCCAGTACTAAAAAGGAGATTAGTAAAACCATTCTCTTCAATAACCGTGATAAGGATACGCCGAGCGGCGGAAAACAGGATGCACAGAATCCCTACGCATGGCAGCAACCTCTGCAGGCTCCTAAGAATACGTCCGGCTGGTACCTGCCGGCTAACGGCATGCTTGTCGCACTTCAGCAATATAAAGATCTTTTTGAGAAGCGCTATAAAGCAATAAAGGAGAAGCTGGATGACGATCTCCCCTACAAGGAACACATAGGTTGGATAAGATACCACGACACTTGGTGCGGCTATCCCTATTACTGGTCTTCCAACGAGAGTGATTTTGAGGCACGAGCGTTATCACATGAATACTCACCGCTGTATTATACTTATCCTTCCCACAAATCATACCCATACGCTGTGCGGGCAGTACTGTCCTTCTGATCCGGATCGTCTGTCCAACAATTAACATTTAAAATTTTGCTCGATACCAGACCTTTGAAGTCGGAGATAGATCCGCAACTATCTTCTAAGGTTGAGATTTAGTTCTCAAGGTCTTTCAATCCCTCCCTCAATTTCATATCAGGAACCTAGACTGATGTGAAATTGAGGGAGGGATTGTTTTTGCAGGATTTGGTGATTTGGAATTTATGGTGTAAATTTGCTATCAAAAGATCAGGATGTAAAAGTTGTTTGAACTTTTTACTGTAAAAAGAATTTCCTTAAAGTAAACACAAGAAAGAGAACTATGGAAGAGAGTTATAAAGTGCTTCTGATTAACGGTAGTCCGAAGATAAAGGGGTGCACTGCACGGGCACTCGACGAGGTGGAGAAGACGCTGCATGAAAGCGGCGTCCAGACGGAGCGGATCGAGGCGGGAACGAAGGATATACGCGGATGTATAGCGTGTAATTTCTGCCGCGAGCACGGGAGATGTGTGTTCAACGATATCGTCAACGAGACTGCTCCGAAACTGGCGGAGGCCGCCGGACTGATAGTGGGGTCGCCGGTTTACTATGCCGGTTGCAACGGTCAGGTTCTTGCGATGCTCGACCGACTTTTCTACAGCACGAGCGGCACGGTGGATGTCAATCAGAAGGTGGGAGCTGCGGTGATTTCGTCAAGAAGGGCGGGAAGCACTTCGGCGTTTGACGAGATCAACAAGTATTTCACTATCCGGTCGATGCCTGTAGTGTCGTCGACCTATTGGAACGAGGTACACGGTTTCACAGCGGAAGATGTGGAGGATGACCAGGAGGGACTCCAGACGATGCGCAACCTCGGAAGAAACATGGCTTTCCTGATTAAGGCAATCCGGGCACAAAAAGAGAAGGATGGACTGCCCGAACAGGAGCGCGAGAAATGGACGAATTTCCACACCGAACATTAAGTTCTGCAACATTAATAACCCCGACATCCAAAAGATGCCGGGGTTATTTATAGAAGAAGGTAATCTTGGAAAACCGAGAACGATGTTCAGACAACAGTCTAAAATTCCTTTAGCGTATAACAACCATTATCCTGGATGAGGGATGTGATCTCAACTGTGGAAAGAGGGGTTGTAAAAACCCGCGCAAAACAAGGACGCACGCCACGATCCGTTAGAAACGGGATGCGTAAGGCGCGCGTCCTTATTAAGAAGAAATTCAAAGAGAATGATTAATTGGTGTCTACACCGAATACCATATTGACTTCCTTGGAGTTATCCCAATCGTCGTTACCGGAGAGGGACTGCTCGGCAGCAAAGACGATAGGCTCGATGCCCGTAGAAGAACCGGTGATATTGATATTGTATTTGTAGATTTTGCCTTTTTCCCACTGGGGAGACCATGTTCCGTAGATGTTACGTTCGAGGACGTTTATTACTTCGCCATTCTCGGTTCGGGTGATGAGAATTGTGAAGTAAAGACGGACATTCTCACTATTCTTGGTGTCGTAGAGTTTGGGGATGAGGAATGCCTCACCGGTAGCGGCAGAAGCGTTGCCGCCTCCGGCCTTATTCTCTACGTAGCAGTTCTGGGGCAATGTAAGATTGATGGTCGACGGATTCACCATGTCACGGGAGTAGTTTGTCCAATTGCCGGTGCCTACATTGAAATCGGCTTTATTGTAGAAATATGAGATGTAGGCCTTGGAGATATAGACTTTGTATTCAGCAGGGAAATCGGTAGTGAAGACTGCCTTGATCTTACAGAGAGCATGGTTGAAGGGGAGGGACACTTCGGGATTGTTCTGCTCGAGAGCGTGGACATGCTCGTTTTCAGCCGTCACGAGGTCGTGCTGGTGGTTGGCATCGCAGACATACTGCAGAATGCTCAGGGCACGGTCGTCGGTAGAAGGATTGGTGTCGTCGAAGAGGCTGAAAGCGGTTGTACCCATGCCGTTTGCAAGCTGGATGTCAGCACAACTGTAGGCATAGAAGAAGTATGTACAGCCGGGCATCCAGTAGCGGGTGTCGTTATAGGTCCATTTCTTGGTGTCGGGGTCCTTGTGGACCTGCAGACCGTTGAAGATCTGAATGGGGGTATTCTTGCCAGCCTGGGTGTAGTAGCCATAGACCCAGAAGTCGGTGAAGTTGCTGTTGGTG
>JAIDSM010000076.1 GCA_029061225.1 Muribaculaceae bacterium | reverse complement strand
GATATAATTCTTCTTGGAGACCATCTATGATTTCAGCGCGTTAGGAGTATAAATGTTTCCGTGCTGCTTATATAAAGATACGAAAATTCTTGCGTAAATCCAAACGCTGAGAAGAAAAACCACAAGACTACAGGCCTGAAAATGGGGAGAAAATAAGCCTATCACAAAAATCTTAGGGGTAAAATGTTAAAAATTCAGCCTTGAATTCCGGTCATAGCCGGACATACTTGGACATAGCGGGACACTATGTTAAAAATGAGCAGATTGGCAAAATTTATCACTTGACAAAGTGGAATTTTATTTGTTTATTTGTAAGAGGTTAAGCGGAAGGGCTATCTTCAAAGAGTTCAAGTAAACTGGAAACCTTAGGAACTTTCTTATGAACAATAGAGCTCCCAATCAACCTTACATACCGGCTTATAGTCAGCGTGCCTGACAAGCCATAAATATAGAAATCCAGCAAGGTTAAGTACAAGGAAGCAATATAGATAGGTGACTTACAACCTTCCCATTTCTACGTTTATACGTGCGTCCGTATGTAGACCAATTAAGTCAGGTATGTTGTCCATAAGCAACCCCTTAATACGGGGTTATACTCTCAATTCACGCGACGGTCGAGAGACTGCCGCCATGTTTCACCACTAATCCATAATTATGACAGACAACACCAATTTTCAATCAGATGTATCGCCCCGTTTCCGCGAGACCTATCTGCGTAAACGGGACATAAGCAGCTTCAGCCGTCGGTTTTCTGAAATCGGCATAGAGCCGCAATTCATTCAGGCGATAAAGCTCATACTCCTGTCAACGCAACGCCAACCGTGCTGTGTCCGTGATGTGATAAACAACATCCTCGAACAGTTCTTCAAGGCAAACGGATACACATTCGAGGAAGAAATGTAGTCCCATAACTATCGAATTGGATACACCAACAGGCAATGCCGTTATTCATCAACGGCATTGTCCTGAATTGTCATGCACAAATCCGAACTTGCCTCCCTCGACCGCAAGATTACGGCTGAGTTAGCACCAAAACATGATGAGAATGACGGCATAGAGAATAAGCATGAGCAATCCCAGCAGTCACATACAGAGGTCAATGCTGAAACGACAGTCAAGACCGTTAATGTCCACACAACCGATCCTCCGCAGGGACATAAGCCATCGATGGTTGCTGAACCTAAGTCAAGTTATCTAAGTGGACGTAATGTTTTGCGGTTATAGCAACATCGGTGAGTATTTGATACCAACCCAAATACTCACCGATTACTTTATCACGTTATTATAAAGAATTTTTACTTCTATAAATGTCCTTTTTTTACTATCATAAGAGTAAAATTCGATGTAATTTTGCAGAATGCAGTCTTTTAGAATAATATATCCTTCAAAGGAATTGCAACCTTTCGTCAGATACTATTGGATCCTGAGGGTTACGGCAGA
>JAIDSM010000075.1 GCA_029061225.1 Muribaculaceae bacterium | reverse complement strand
TTGATGGCCATCTGCTTTCCTGTCTTATACGAACTGAGTCTGTTTGCGTCATAAAACCGGTTGAGGAATGCCGTTATTCTATCTATCTCATTGCAGAAATCCTTTTCATAGTCCAGTTTTCCTTCGAGATAGGCCCATTCCGCCAGAAAAACTGCCCTCTTGATGGAAAGATTATTTCCATCAAACATGTCGGACATCTCTTTGAAAGCGGAGACATAATAATCCTCGGCAGTCATTTCCTGTGATACTGCCGACAGCCGGATTAAAACGAGCGCAAGAAAACATATTATCCTATTCATTTTGCAAAGATAGTCTATAATTTGACATCAATATCTTTTTTTTATATGTTTTATAACATAAAATGGAAAAGGTTATCAATGTGCCACAATTTGTTTCGTTTCTTAGGAATGCACAATCAAAATCTCATTTTAGTTTTTTGCGGTGTTTTGTTTTGGTTTTTTGTGATAAAAGGAAAGTAGGTTTGTGCTGCCCTTAGAAAAGCAGATGCTATATTGGAAGTAATGAAATTTGTTTGGCCAATGGTGTTTTATAGTCTCAGGTGGTCCGGTTTGTTTGACCATATTCGATGAAAATCCTAATGATTGAGATCATTAATTTCGCTAAAATTATACCGATACAATAATCCTCCGGAATATTCCTCTTTCATATAGAGGAGGAATATTGATTGCCTTCAAGCAAGCAACTAAAAGATAATCAATCGGATAAATAATGAGAATTTGTTTGTCCGATTGATTTGTTTGTATTTTGGCCAAACAAATACAAACAAATAATTGGTTGAAAATCAAGGTTACATAATTATTAGGGTCATCCATAATTCATAATTTGTTTGTATATAATTCATATCGGTTGATTTTTATATACTCGGGATTCCGATCTTACAGAAAAAATAGGTGTATAATGCTGAAGTTTAGAGAAAAATCATTAACTTTGCATTAGTAACCAGAATAATGTAAACCTTAAAACTATATATCGATGTTTAGTCCCGCTTATAATGAAGCAATGGAGTTTGCTGCCGCTGTAGTGCAGGCTGTCAAGGCAAGTGGATATGTGATAGATTATCCATTGGAGCAGCTCATATCAGAATCTGCTCGTATCGGTGAGAAATTATTGGCGGCTGAGGTATCTCAGGAGATGGTACCCAGTCACACGTTTCAGTCAAATATGGAGGAATCATACAAGGATGCTATGAAATACTCGCATCTATCACTTTATTGGATGAATATATTGGAGGCAAGCGGCAGCTATAGCCTTATTTCTTTTGCATCTATAAGGGAAAAATGCGAGGGTCTCCAAGGTTTGTTGCGTAGCGGTATGAAGGCTCTTGAACTCCTGCTTGGGAAACGTCGCTTCTAAACACATGTAAAATGTATTGAGGTAGGAAATCCCTGACTCTACAGGAATTAATCTATTCAAATGGCATTCTGGGATAGAATAATCCATGCGGTCAAAGAAGCGGAAAACAGGCAGCCCCGCTCAAGGGAAACGTCACGTGATGCTTCCCGCTATTGTTTTGTGGATGTTGAGGTTGGATTGCGTGATAAAAAGATTCATGATATTGGAGCTGTAAGATGGGATGGCGCAGTATACCATGCAGCAGATAAGCAGGGTCTGATTACTTTCCTAAAGGATGTGGATTTTATCTGTGGACATAACATCATTCATCATGACGCCAAGTATTTGTTTGGTGATGCCATACCCTATTTCATACTGGTGGATACCCTCTATTTGTCTCCACTGCTTTTTCCGGAGCGTCCTTATCATCATTTGGTGAAAGATGACAAGCTTGTATCCGACCAACTGAACAATCCTGTAAACGACTGTGAAAAAGCCCGTGACCTCCTCATGGACGAAGTCTCTTGTTGGGAACGACTTTCAGACTCTAAGAAGATGATATTTGCAACCCTTCTCCAAGGTCTTGACGAATTTAAGGGATTCTTGGCTTTTGTCAATGCGAAAGTTGGACTGAAAGAGTCATTAGTGAGGCAGATTCAGTCAGAATATAGAGACAAGATCTGCCATAATGCAGATATAGAAAGTGCAATTCGGAAATACCCGCGTGAATTGGCATACGCGCTTGCTTTGATCGACACCACAGATTATCGATCCATCACACCCGGATGGGTTCTGCAAAATTATCCGAATGTTGAGAATCTGGTGCTACTGCTCCGGCATACTAAATGCAGCCAGGGTTGCACATATTGCAACACAGAACTTGATGTGCATGTTAATCTCAATCGATTCTTCGGCTTTGACAAGTTCCGGACTTATGATGGAGAACCCCTGCAGGAGAATGCTGTTCGTGCTGCGGTAGAGCATAAATCGCTTCTGGCCATTTTCCCTACGGGGGGAGGAAAATCTCTGACATTCCAGTTGCCGGCCTTAATGGAAGGGCGTTCAGTACATGGTCTTACAGTCGTCATCTCTCCGTTACAATCTTTGATGAAGGATCAGGTGGATAATCTTGCAGAAAGGGGAATTACCGACGCCGTCACTATCAATGGTCTTCTTGATCCTCTGAGTCGGGCGGAAGCTATACAGCGCGTGATGGATGGAGAAGCCTCCCTTCTATACATAGCTCCGGAAATGCTGCGGTCTAAGACCATAGAGAAAATATTGCTGGCCCGCCATATAGTGCGTGTTGTAATAGATGAAGCACACTGTTTCTCCTCGTGGGGACAGGATTTCCGGGTAGATTATCTCTATATCGGGAAGTTCTTCCGCGAATACCTGAAGAAAAAAAGGAGCAATAAGGCCATACCCATTTCCTGCTTTACGGCGACTGCTAAGCAGAAGGTCATACAGGATATATGCGACTACTTCAAGAAGACTCTCGATATTGATCTAAAGATATTCGCATCGTCTGCCACTCGTACCAACCTGCGGTATTCTGTTATTCATGTCGATACGGAAGAGGAGAAGTATGTGAAACTGCGTTCGCTGATCGCTGAATCCTCGTCTCCGACCATCGTGTATGTGTCTCGTACCAAACGGACGCAGCAATTGGCTGAAAAACTTACGCGGGATGGTTTCAAGGCCCTTCCCTTCAATGGAAGGATGAATGTGGATGATAAGGTGGCCAATCAGGAAGCTTTCATGTACGACAGGGTGCGTATCATTGTGGCGACATCTGCCTTCGGTATGGGGGTTGACAAAAAAGATGTTGGTCTGGTGATACACTATGACATTTCTGATTCATTGGAGAATTATGTTCAGGAGGCTGGACGCGCAGGTCGCGACCCACATCTTGAAGCCCGATGCTTCGTATTATATAGCGATGCTGATCTTGACAAACATTTTATCTTGCTCAACCAGACTAAGCTCAGTATTAGCGAGATACAACAAGTATGGAAAGCCGTGAAGGATTTAACCAAGCAGCGTATGCGTGTGTGCTGCTCTGCCTTGGAAATTGCACGGCAGGCAGGTTGGGATGATTCTGTTTCTGACATAGAGACACGTGTGCGTACGGCTTTGGCGGCCTTGGAGCAGGCTGGTTATATTGAGCGCGGAAGCAATGTCCCGCATGTCTATGCTACGGGCATAACCGTAAAGAATATGGATGAAGCGCGAAGGCGAATCACAGAATCGCTGCTTTTTGAAAAAGAAGAGGTTGATAAGGCTGTGCGCATAATAAAGTCGCTGATATCGCAGAAGCATATTGCTAAGGCTCAGGATTCGGAAGCGGAATCTCGCATAGATTATCTTGCGGATATCCTTGGACTGAGCAAGAACGATGTTGTCTCCAGTGTGGAGCGTATGCGTCAGGAAGGAATTCTTGCCGATTCAAAAGACATTTCCGCCTATCTGCACGATTCCGGAGATTCGGAAAATAAATCAAAGCGTCTTTTGGAACGATTCACGCGACTTGAGCGTTACATCCTCGGATTCATTTCTTCTGATGCATGCCGTATATCCTATAAGCAGCTCAACGACAATGCGCATAAGGATGGTGTGGAGACAGCGACTGAAAAAGATATCCGTACATTGCTCTATTTTCTGACAGTTAAGGGATATACACGTAAGAAAGAGGATGCTTCACGCAATATTGAATTGAGTTGCCAGACGGATGTGATGTCAACACTGAGACGTTTTGAAAAAAGACTGGAGATATGTCAGTTTGCAATCGGATGGCTTTACAGGCAAATTCCTCAATCGGTTGAAGAGGGTTCGAAAGGTAAAGGTATAAGCTTTTCCGTGGTCGAGTTGCTGAAAGATCTGAAGTCGTCCGGAAATACCCTTTTAGAGTCCATGCAGAGTGTCCGCTTGGAGGATGTGGAGGAAGCGTTGCTCTATCTGTCAAAGATCGGAGCCCTGAAGCTGGAGGGCGGTTTTCTCGTCCTCTACAACGCCATGGACATCCGTCGTCTTAAAGACAACCGATTGCGTTATAAGCAGGAAGACTACCGCATGCTCAGTGAGTTCTACAGGCAAAAGATCCAGCAGGTGCATATAGTAGGAGAATATGCCAATCTGATGGTGCGCGATTACAATGCCGCCTTGCAGTATGTGCATGATTATTTTCATATGGACTACAAGCGGTTTCTCTCCAAATATTTCAAAGGAGAGCGGCAGAGGGAAATCGAGCGGAATGTCACTCCCGAGAAATATGAGCATATTTTCGGAACTCTTTCTGAAAGGCAGATGGAGATTATATCCGACAAGGAATCGCGCTGTATTGTGGTAGCCGCAGGGCCCGGCAGTGGAAAAACACGTGTATTGGTTCATAAGCTCGCCTCGTTGCTCTTGCTCGAAGATGTCAAGCATGAACAGCTGTTGATGCTTACTTTTTCGAGGGCTGCCGCTACTGAGTTCAAGCAGCGGTTGTTGGGGCTTATTGGCAATGCAGCCCACTTTGTTGAGATAAAGACATTTCATTCCTATTGTTTTGACCTATTGGGTAGAATTGGCAGTCTCGACGACGCTAAGGGAGTTGTTGCAGAGGCTGCCAAGATGATTACGAAAGGGGAAGTCGAACCAAATCGTATAGCAAAAACAGTTTTGGTGATCGATGAAGCTCAAGATATGAGTGCTGAAGAGTATGCTTTGCTGCATGCTCTTATGTCATTCAACGAGGAGATGCGAGTGATTGCCGTAGGGGATGATGACCAAAACATTTTTGAGTTCCGTGGTTCTGACTCCCGTTATATGATCCAACTGCTAAAAGAATCGGATGCACGATTTATTGAAATGACAGAGAACTACCGGAGTTCACACCATGTGGTTGATTTTGCTAATGTGCTTGCAAATGGAATTGCTGGAAGAATGAAGACTAATCCGATTGTTTCAATGAGTCATAAGGAAGGGTCTGTCTTTATACGCCATCACGTTTCCCATATAATGTACGAGCCTCTTGTCAATGATTTATTAAAGCATCGACGCAACGGTTCTACTTGTGTATTGACTCAGACAAATGAAGAGGCTGTAATTCTGGTAGCATTATTACGCAAACAGGGATTGAACAGCAGACTGGTGCAGAATATGGATGGATTTCGATTTTATAATATGGCAGAGGTCCGCATGTTTCTCAAACAAATAGACCAATCCAGTCATACCCCGATTATCCCGGACCAAGTGTGGGAAAAGGCTAAGCAAAAGACATTCGATGTGTATGCAAATTCGTCAAGTCTTAATTATCTGCAACGTTGTCTATACTTATTTGAGCAGACCAACAAAACAAAATATTTTACCGATTTTAAGGAATTTATCTTTGAATCATCAATAGAAGATTTTTGTGATCTTTCAGGTGCTGATGTCGTGGTATCTACTATTCACAAAGCCAAGGGACGTGAGTTTGATGATGTTTATATGCTGATAGCCCAACCAAAGAACATCCAAAATAATGAGATGCGACGATACTATGTAGGAGCAACCAGGGCAAAAGAACGCTTGTTTATCCATACCGACACATCTATCTTCGATAAAATCCCGGCCGATGAGCATCATGTATCGCAGGAGCTGTATGGTATGCCTGATGAGATTGTTCTGCAATTATCCCACAGAGATGTAAACCTTGGCTTCTTCAAAACAAGGAAAAATGAGATACTCGCCCTCAGGGCCGGTCAGAGACTACGTTTTGAAAATAACTATCTATATGAATGTGAGAGCAATAAGGTCGTTGCGCAGTTGTCACAAAAGATGCAGCACGAGTTGGATTTATGGACTGGAAAAAACTACAAGGTAGTTTCTGCATCTATTCGGTTTATAGTGGCATGGCGGCCGAAAGATGCAGTGCAAGAAGAAAAAGAACATGCAGTATTGCTTGTGGATCTGATGCTCAGAAAAGAGTTAACATAGGAGGTGTACCATATGCTTACAAATAATGAAGTTGTTTTGACTTATTTTTTTATATTCGTAAAGAAGTCAAAACAACTTCAATTTCTATAATCAAAGGATATTTTAGTTTTTTGTGGTATTTTGTTTTGAACTTGGCCGCTCATGCGAAAACTCAGATGGGATGTATGTTGCTGAATTTACATATATTGGATGGGGGACGGCCGGCATCAAGCTCTGCTTTCATAAAATCCATATCAGCTGCGACATGAGCAAAGAACTGACGGTAACCTCTGCACAAGCAGTTTAAGCCGGGTTCTCCATAACGATCGTTAATAAGGCGATTTTTGGGGCACTCTCCGTGACAGGCAAAAAGCCATCGGCACTCCCGGCACTCCCTTGGCAATGAAGACTTTTTAGACCACCCGAACTTCAACTGCGTCTCGCCATACAAAATTTCCGAAAGCGGACGTTCGAGAATATTACCCAGCTTATATTCCGGTCGCACGAAATGGTCACAGCAATACACTGAGCCGTCGGCCTCCACTACAGGAGCCAGGCCACACGTTGCCGACATTGAACATACACCGGGAGCCACTCCGGCCCAATTGGCCAACGTGGCATCAAACAACTGTACAAACACTTTCCCGACATCCTCTTTCACCCATTCATCATAAAGTGAGCAAAGGAAACTGCCCCATTGGTCCGCTGTGATAGAAAGGTCAGGCTTGTCTGGTTCTATCACGGGCGTGAATTGCAGGAACTCGCATCCGATGTCTCGAAAAAAGTGATAGAAGGCTTTTGGATATTCCACATTTACAGCATTTACGGTTGCCATTGCATTCCATTCCACACCGTACTGTTGCAGCAACCTGATGCCACGCATGACATCGTTCCACGTTGAGGATCCCCCCGATTTTCGTCGACAGGCATCATGCAGCGGCTGAGGTCCGTCAATTGAAATACCCACAAGGAAATGATTGTCGCGCAGGAAATCACACCACTCGTCGGTGAGCAGCGTGCCATTGGTCTGCAGGCAGTTGTCTATCCGGCGTCCATCGGCAAATTTACGTTGCAGTTCAAGCGCCTTTCGGTAGAAGCCCAAAGGCTTCAGCAGCGGCTCTCCACCGTGCCAAGTGAAAAGTACCTGCGGAGTATTCTGTGACGCAATGTATTGCCGGATAAAATCTTCCAGCAGTCGCTCATCCATCACTGCCCCGCTACCTTTTTTAAGATAGTAACAGTAGTCGCATCCCAAATTACAACTTGAGCCTACTGGCTTCAGCATAACATACATCGGGCGTGCAAAAGGGTATGAGACGATGTCATTCATTGTCTACGGGATAATTGGGGCTGGGCGTACGCAGCTGACGCATCATCCGCTCCAGTTCCTTTACCACGTCGGGATTCTCCGCTGCCAGATCATGTTCCTCCGCTGGATCATCCTTTATACGGTACAGCTCCAGAGGAGCGTCCTTCTTCACTGTCACGCACTTCCATCCCCCGTAACGTATGGCCCGTTGCTTGCCGGGAAACTCCCAGTAGAGTGGGCGGCTGTCAGTATCAATGTCCTGTCCGAAGAATAATGGTGAGATATCCATTCCGTCAGTGTCCGAAGGCACAGCATCAACACTCCCTGCCATTCGTGCCAACGTAGGCATAAAATCGGCGAAATATACCAGGTTGTCAATCTGCCGGGCAGGAACGCGACCCGGTTGGTTGACGATTAAAGGCACACGGATACCACCTTCGTAAAGCTGCCCCTTGCGCCCTTTCAGTCCGGCTCCGCAGTTTAGTTCCTTCAATGGTGCCATTACGGCAGCTCCGTTGTCGGAGGCAAAGATTACGATTGTGTTCTCGCGCAGTCCCAAGGCATCAAGTGTGCCTAAAAGGCGACCTATGTTGTAGTCCATATGGGTCACCAATGAGGCATAACGCTTGGTGTTCATCGACCATTCTCCTTGTTCGTCATACCATGAGGTATCATCGATATTGTAAGGCTCGTGGGGTGCGTCGTATCCGAGGAAAAGGAAAAACGGATTCTCCTTGTTTCTATGTATGAAAGCGATGGCGTCGTCGGTGGAAATCTCTGTGTTGTGGCGCACATGGGCATCGTGTTCGTTCTCTCGGATGTTTATAAGGCTGTCGCCGTGCAGGCGGTAATAGGGATAGTAATATGGCGAATTGCTGTGTACGGTGGCAATCGTCCAGCCGTAGAACTCATCGAAACCGCGGTGGTTTGGCGACGCTCCCGGGTCATAGCCGTCCAGATGCCATTTGTTGACAAGACAGGTACGGTAGCCTGCCGCACCGACAACGTTGCCCAACGTGACATCCTCCGGTAGCAGATTGGCACGCCTCACTATTGTAGTGTCTCCGTTCGTCTGTATTTTTAGTCCGGTCATGCCTCCCGCATAGCACTGGTTGTCGCGGATACGGGTGTTGCCGCTATTCTTGCCGGTCATCAGGGAGCAGCGCGAAGGAGAGCTTATGCCACTTCCTGCGTATGCCTGAGTGAAACTTGTGCCTGTGGCAGCCAGTCGGTCTATGTTAGGAGTCCGGATATATTTATTGCCATAGCAGGCCAAGTCGCCGTATCCCATATCGTCGGCCAGAATGAAAATGATGTTTGGTCGCTCGGGGGTAGCCTTTTGCTGTTGTAGCTCGGCTGCCGGTGCCTGTTGCGTCAGCAGCACTCCAACAGCCATTAAAACCTTTCTCATATAGATTTTTAATTTAAGCCAAGTGTTCAGGACTCCTCCACTTGCTTTTTTTGTTTATCCAATTATTTTTATCGATTCAGGAATGCAGAGAATGCAGACAATATATTGACAACTGTGGATTTGTCGGGCACCGGAATATTGAGCGATGTCTGACCTGTCTCCGGATCCTCCTTTACGATGGCGTCTACAAGAGCGGTGGTTGACTCAGGCGAGCGCAGCAGATCGGCTATTTTGCCCAATGCCGCCAGTCCCCCGGCTACTGTCTTCCTTATATCATCAGGAGTATTATGGGTGCCATGACGCCTTTCTCCTTCAGAGGTTCCCCTGTTGGCGGATTTTATATCACCGGTCTTGTTTCGATCAGGCGACCTTAGGTCAGAATTCGTCCGCTCAGGCGACTTAATTTCAGAATTCGAGGGATCGGCATCATGGTTGGATTCATCCTTTTCAGTGGATTTATCTGTCGTTACAGCCGGTTCTTGCTTTGATTGCTCATTCTCCGGAGTGATTTCCTCTGTCTCCGGTTCAGTCGTTTCCGTCTCGTTGATGACTCCATCCACAACTTCTACTATCTTGTCAAACTTATTGTTGTCGAAGAATACTGCATCATCGCCTCCGTCAAGAATTCCGGCGGCAAGGTTTGACTTGAACCGAAGCGTAGAAAGCATCCGCTCCTCGATCGTTCCACGCGCCACCATATTGATGATCTGAACGGGATTCGCCTGCCCGAGGCGGTATATGCGCGCGATTCGCTGTTCAAGAACAGCCGGATTCCATGGCAGGTCGAGATTGATCAGAAGCGATGCGGTCTGAAGGTTGAGGCCGGTCGCGCCCGCATCTGTCGAAAGGAATATGCGGCATTCGTCATCGTCACGGAATCGGTCTATCAGGTTCTTACGCTTTACAGATGGAACGCCGCCATGAAGGAAACAGAAATCTATCTCATTATCATTAAGCTCCTCCGCAAGAATACGGAGCATACGTTCCCATTGGCTGAAAATTACCACCTTTCCTTCCTCGCTGTCGAGAAGGTTGGATATGATGGCCATAGTCTCGTCTATCTTAGTATCGAAACGTGTCTTCTGGTCAAGGATAAACGTGCTGTCGCATACCATTCTCATCATTGAGAGAAGCAGAAGGAGTCTCTTGCGGTCTGCCTCGCTGAGAAACTTGAACCGCCTCCATTTGTCTACGATAATCGTCACCTGATACTGATACTCATCGTGCATGGCCTTCTGCTCCTTGGTCATCGGAACGAACAGGTTGGTGTCCGTGCGGGCCGGCATCTGCAGCTTGACATCGGATTTTTTACGCCGTATAAGAGTGTCTTTCAGCTTCTCGGCGACTGTGTGGAGATTCCGGTAGCCGACCACTTTCCCCAGTTCATCGGTAAGCGTAGTCTCGGCATTGAATTTATAATACGGCCCCAATACATATTGATCTACGAGTTGAGTGACCGAATATAGTTCATCGAGCTTGTTTTCGAGTGGAGTGCCGGAAAGAGCCATGACGTATTGCGACTGAAGCTTGCGGAGCTGCTTGCCCATCTGCGTCTCCTTGTTTTTAAGGCGCTGGAGTTCATCATAAATAATCATGTCCGTATGAGGAATGAAACCGGCCTTCACGGAATTACTCATCGCGTGGAAGGAGCATATCTTATAGAAATAGTTGAAATCGTTCAGCTGTTCCCTGCGCTTGATCACGCTTCCTTCCACCACGATGGCGCTGGAATCGGTAAATCTTCTGATCTCCGACAGCCATTGGTATTTTAGCGATGTAGGACATATGATGACTACCGAACCTACGAGCCCTTCGCGTTTCAGAAGTTCGGCTGTAGCGATGGCCTGCACGGTCTTGCCGAGACCCATTTCATCGGCATTGATGGTGCGTCCTCCTTCGAAAGCAAACCTGACTCCGTCGGCCTGATAGGGATGAAGCGATGTCTTGAGCAGTCCGTCAAAAAGAGAGTTGGAATATTTTTCTTCTATCAGTTTCTTTCTTCGGATTTTGTCGCGCTCATCTATCAGCATGTTTAGGGCATCCGGTTCCCATTCAAAAGTCTCGTCTATCTGCTTGGCTTTCCTTATGAAATCTGAGGGGTCGCATTGCATATCCCTTATCTCCCCACTGCTGTCGAAGAGTGTCTGGATATGGTCCTTCATTTCGCGCGATATGCCCTGTCCCTGGCGTATCTTGATCTTTCTTCCGCCAGGATAATCCACATACACATATGTGTGAAACGGACTGAGATGTACCTTTCTGGCATATTTCCCGTCGTTGGCAATGGATATGGCCTCGATATGCTTGCATGTGCCCAGACGGCTCGTCTTGAAGTCCATGCATTCGCATCGGTTGGAAGAAGACTCCGGCCCGTAATAATATACTCGGTATGACCTGCCGCTTTTTGCGCTCGACACTACAAACGGACTGTCCTCACCGAAAGGTTCCTTAATTCCGAAATGCTCCTTAGCGGCTGCCTGACATCGTAAAGCCCTCTGCCACTGTTCAAGAGTCATATTGGCAGGGCGATGGGTCGGGTTAATAGTGGCGGATTTCTTCTGTCCGTGTCTGTTTTTTGTCTTGGTAGCCATGAGCGTTCCGGTATTGGATGTTTAGGGTGTCTTAATTATACGGCAAAGGTACAAAAATAAGTTCAGTCTGCCAAGGATCGATCCTTATTTATCTGCATTTGTCAGTATTTGCTATGAATAACCTTACCGATAATCGTGCAATTGTGAGCGCAACGCTACTTACTATTATGAATATTACGTTTAAGATTTTTGGCATATTCATATTTTAGCATTAAATTTGTAATTGCAATGGATTTTCCTGTGGATCATTCCGTATGATTGTTGAATTGCATTAATTATAAACCTATCATCAAATGAAATATATAGTATCTTTTCTGCTATCAATTCTCATTAGCCTCTCGGCCTACTCGCAGGTCACTGGTTATTCTGCTTCTATGGTTCGGTCTCATGGTAAGGAATGGTCTTCCGGCAAGGCATGGGACTATGTACCCGGATTGGTTGCCAAAACAATCCTGATGTATTGCGACCTGTATCCGGACGACGATCTTTCGGAGCAGGCCTACCGTTGGTGCAAGGTTTACGCCGACAATGCTATCGACGGCAAAGGTAATTTCTATAACTTCAAGAAAGGAAGTCTCGACAATATCGCCTCGGGCAAGATCCTCTTCGACCTGTACGCCCGCGAATCATCTTTAGACTCTGCCAAAGCTGAGCGTTATCGTGTGGCTGCCGATTATCTTTACAGATACTTGCGCTATGAATACAAACGTATCGTGCCCGACGAGGGGAAAGGCTGTTTCATACACAAGGATTCGTATCCCGATCAGATGTGGCTCGACGGACTCTATATGGGTGCCGCATTCTACGCTGAATATCTTTCCATGTTCGCTCCCGACGATAGCGATGCGTGGTCCGACATCGCCCTGCAGTTTACCACCATCCACAGACATACCTATGATCCGGAGAAATCACTCAACTATCACGGTTGGAGCGCTAATCCTTCGGACTACAATTCATTTTGGGCAAACCCCGGCGATCCTTTCAAGGGATGCAGCAAAGAGTTCTGGGGCCGCGGCATGGGATGGTATGCTGCCGCTTTGGTGGATGTGCTCGCCATGATGCCCCGAGAGCATCCGGATTATGAGACCTTAGCGGAGATATTCGCTCAGGTGGCTGAAGGAATACGTCGCTGGCAGGATCCGGATAGCGGGGTATGGTATCAGCTCCTGCAGTATGATGACTCTTTTGTAAGCTTACGCGGACATCGCAACTATCTTGAGGCCTCGGCATCCTGCATGTTCACCTATGCTCTCTTCAAAGGCATAAGGCTCGGACTTCTCGACAATGAAGCGTTCAGTCCGGTGGCGATGAAGGCCTACGGCGGATTGATTGCCACATTCATCACTGAGGGTGCAGGCGGCATCGACATCCACCACATCTGCCGCTCAGCCGGACTCGGGCCCTACAACAAGCCCGAGCGCAATGGCACTGCTGATTATTATCTCGACGGCAGCGACGTCAACATCGTATCCAATGAAGGTAAAGGTATCGGCTCCTTCATAATGGCGAGCTTGGAATATGAAAGATATGCTGCGTCGGCAGTGCATCCCGCTATTGCCCACACAGCATCGAAAGTCATGATATTTGACATCTATGGCCGTCGTCTTTACTCGGAGCCCAAAGGTCTCTACATAGAAATCCGCGATGGCAAGGCCACAAAGAAAATTAAAGATTGACTTGTAGGTAAATCATAAAGTATTTGTGCATTTCAATTGTGTATGTCCCATCTTTTTCAAGCGGCATACAGTGTAGTCAGCGCACTCCGTGCGCGTCCCGGCGCGTCCTGCCCCTTACTTTCTCGATTTGAACTCCTCATGATAGGAGTCGAGGATATGGCGGATGGCCTCGCCGATCTTGATGTAGTCCGCCTGAGTCAGATTGGCGAGCGATGCACGTACGCTCCAGTCCGGACCGGCGAATCCACTTCCGTTGAGAAGCACTACCGATGTCTCTCTGGCAAGACGCAGCACTATGTCGAGAGGTTCATGAGTCTTCTTCAGCCACTCGCAGAACTCGTCGCCGTAGAATCTCTTGCCCCATACCATTATGTCGATTTCCGAATAGTAGCCTACCCGGTCAGGATCCTCCACCAATGTAAGTCCTGCTGATTTCCAGAGCGAGTCAAGACGACGCTCTATCATGTCCTGCATGGCCTTCTTGTAGGCGTTCTCTTTATCCGTGAGACACATCAGAGCGAACAGATCCATCTGTACCTGCTGCGGAGTGGATAGGCCTGCCGTATGGTTGAGTGCCACTGAGCGGGAGTCTGCCACAATACGGTCGATAAATCCGATGGCCTCCGGATCAGGACTGAGCGAACGGTAGCGTTCGAATAAGTCCTTACGCTGTATCTCTGGCTGGGCAGCCAGCAGACGCTCGTAGATGTTGTCCTTGGCGAGCGCAATGACGGCAAGCCGCCATCCCGTAGCTCCGAAATATTTAGAGAATGAGTAGACGCAGAGGGTATTCTGAGGCAGTTCATACATCAGCGAGCGGAAGTCTTTGGCGAATGTGCCGTATACGTCGTCGGTCACTATCATAAGGTTCGGATTGTCGTTCTTCACGATATCAACGATTTTCTCCATGCACTTTTCGTCAAGCCTGTAGGATGGAGGATTGGAAGGATTGACGAGGCACAGCAGCTTTATTGAGGGATCCCGGAGCTTGTCCAGTTCCGAGTCCGGATACTGCCAGGTGTGGAGTCCCTCGCTGTCCATTTCAGAAGCTGAGATATTGACCACGTCAAATTCGTATCTGTCCAGTTCCGGAATTTCGAGGTATGGTGTGAATATAGGGGTCATGAGCGCTATGCGGTCATGCTTGTTGACGAGATGGTTGGCCTGAAGGGAATCGAAGATGTAGCACATGGCTGCCGTGCCTCCTTCCGTAGCGAACAGGTTGTATTCCTTGCCGAACCCCGGCGCATTATTGCCCATCTCCTGCGCCATATAGGCACGGACTATATCCTCGGAATGCTCAAGCATCCTTACTGGTGTGGGATACTGGTCGCCGATTATTCCCTCCGCCCATTCATAAGCGAGCGAATCCGGGTCTATGCCCAGTGTATCCGTGCAGTATTTGATGGCCTCATGTAGAAGGATCGCTCCCGGCAGTGTGGAGTTGACCATCAGGAAATGGTTTAGCCTCTCCATGGCTCCTGCGCTGGAAGGAATACCGGCTATTCCTGGCTCAGCCTTAAATGTGCGTGTGCATTCAGTAAGCGCCCACTGCCCCAGAAGGAAGAAAGCCTCGCGTGGGACGGTAGCTATCCAGTCCGGATTGCCACGGCCCGCATTAAGGAACTGTCGTGTCGATTTCCTTGCATCCTTCTTGGCAAGTTCGATAAGTGTGTTTTTGATCTCAAACGGACTCATCTTAGCGAGTTCCCGCTCTTTATTCTTGATATTGTTATTCATAGTTTCTCAATTCTCAATTCAAATCAGATTCTCAATTCAAATCAGATTCTCAATTCTCAATTCAAATCAGATTCTCAATTCTCAATTCTCAATTCTCAATTCAAAATTATAGAAGTACCATCGCCAGTCCGCATAATATCAGTAAAGTATTGCCGATCGCATATGTCACGGTGTAGCCCATCGCCGGAACTGTAGACTGCAGTGAGTCCTGTATGGCTCCGAGGGCCGCTGTGGTAGTTCTGGAACCTGCCACGCAACCGAGTGTAATTGCCGGATGGAACTTGAAGATCTTATCTCCTACAATAATGCCAAGGATAAGGGGGATTCCGGTCGCGAGTATGCCGGCTACGAGCATCTGCCATCCTACCTGATGCAGACCGGAAATGAATGTCGGTCCTGCAGAGATACCTACGACGGCTATAAACATGTTGAGGCCTACGTTATTGAAGACCCACACGGCCGAGTCAGGAATCTGTCCGAAGGTAGGATGCTTTGATCTTAGCCATCCGAGCACCAGACCGGCTATCAACGCGCCACCGCTTGTGGAGAGGCTTACTGGAATACCGCCGAAATGAATGGTTATGGCGCCTATGAGCGCGCCAATGGCTATTCCTATACCGATAAATACCATATCTGATGCAGTTGTCGGCTTGTCAGGATATCCTATATATGTGGCGGTGGCGTTGACGTCTGCCACAGCTCCGCTGATGGTCAGTACATCACCTCGTTGTAGACGTGTGGCGGCTGCTACGGGAATCTCCACGCCGCCGCGCTTTATGGAGTCGATCACGACCCCTTTGGTCTGTATTGACTCGCGGAAATCAGCCACTGTCTTGCCTGCCATGTTCTTGGATGCCACCATCACGGGAATGCGCTCTATCGGGAAGGAGAGCAGCGAGGCGTCTGATATCTCGCTGCCGAGCCAAGACTCGTCTTCGATCACGAATTCACGCCTGCCGGAGATTACGATGTCGTCGCCCTTTTTCACGCTTATGTCAGGGGCAGGATGTGTGGTCACTTCTGATCCGGAACGTACGCGCTCCACAAACAGACGTCTCCCTTTCGACTCCATATACTCTTCTATTTCTTTGACCGTGCGCGGCTGGTCAAACCAGTTGCCATCCACTTTATACGCACGGTAGACCACCGGTCGCCAAGCGTTGACGAGAGCTGGATCAGACGATGAAGGATCCTGGTTCATACTGCGTTCAAGGTCTTCCGTCTGTTGCTTCACTTTCTTCAGGCCTCCGAGCAGAGACGGCCCGATTGTCCCTAATATCCATGCTGAGCCGATTGTGCCGAAGATATATGTGACGGCGTATGCCACCGGGATGATGTTTGTCCAGTCTGTCTTGTCCGATGCCGGGACGTTGAGAGTCTGTATCGTATCGTCTGCCACTCCTATCACCGCCGACATGGTCTGAGCGCCGGCGAATAGTCCGGCTGCTTCCCCCTTGTTGTAGTGGAAAAGTTCAGCTACTCCAAAAGTAGTGCCGAGCACTATAAGGCACATCACTACGGCAAACAGCACCTGTTTCAGTCCTGATCCTTTGAGTGAGGCAAAAAACTGCGGACCGACGCTGTAGCCGATGGCGAAGAGGAAGAGGAGGAAGAACACCTGCTTCAGTGGTCCCGGTACAGGAATGTCGAGTTGTCCTACGAGCACCCCGACAAGCAGCACCGACGTCACGGTACCCAATGAGAATGTCTTGTACTTCAGTTTCCCGATCCAGAATCCGATACCGAGGGTAAGGAAGATTGCGATGGCGGGATTTTCACGCAGGGTCTTCACCAGCCAGTCAAGTATTTCCATAATGAAGTGTGTTTTGTGTTTTTCAATAGTGGATTTCCCTAAGGGGGCATTCTCCCCTTAGGTTTATGATGGTCTTACGGAAGATTATTCCGTACCGGTGTGTCCGAAGGCTCCTTTACCGCGCTCCGTAGTATCGATACGCTTTACGGGTTCCCATTCCACATGCACGTATTCCTTGATCACCATCTGGGCGATGCGCTCGCCGGGAGTGATGGTGTATGGCTCGTTGGAGAGGTTGATGAGGATGATGCCTATATCCCCTCTGAAGTCAGCGTCTACCGTGCCAGGTGTATTGACGATCGAGAGTCCGTGCTTCAGCGCGAGACCCGAACGGGGTCGTATCTGGCATTCATAACCCTGCGGCAGCTGCATGCGCAGGCCTGTAGGAATCAGGCAGCGTTCGAGCGGACCGAGGGTTATCGGTTCGGTGATGTTTGCGTGGATATCCATGCCTGCTGCTGAATGTGTCTCATATTCCGGCAGACCGTAAGGTGAGTCATTGATGATCTTGACTTTGATATGTTCCATTTTGATAATTATTTAATTTTTTCTATTTAACGTGATATGAAGTGATTAAATTCCCTTTTTCGGAAGCAAGATCAGGTCGGAGACCTGAAGATTATGCTCAACCCCAGACTTCAGTCTGGGGCTTCATATACAATAGCACAGTAGCCTCGGAGAGGCGATTTATGGTATATTTCTCCCGTAAAATCGGAATATCCCCACTATTAATTTTAGTGTTTTAACAATTCATACCATCAGTCGGTTTTGTTTGCCCTCAGTATTTCCCTTTTCCCTCCGGGAGGACCCGGCAGGCGTTCCGTGAGGAATCCTGTCTGCTGAAGCATCCGCCGTATGCTTCCTTTGGCACAGTATGTGGTGAGCACCGCTCCCGGCTTCATTGCATAGTATATCCTACGGAAGATAGCCTCGTCCCACATCTCCGGCTGCTTTTCCGGAGCGAAGGCATCGAAATATACCGCATCAAGTTCCTTTGGAATATCCATCGTTAGCAGGTCTGCTTCCATCTTCTGCAGAGAAAAATACGGATTGACACTGATAGGTTCTCCCCATCGCGATTCATTCACTTTTTCAAAAGTATCCCTATATTCCTCCCATAATGTATTGGCTACAAGATCCGTTGTCTCTTTAGGCAACGGATACAATTCCACTGAATAATATTCCGTAGGAATCCTCGACTCTAAGGAAGCTACAGCTGTAATAGCAGCATTCAGCCCTGTTCCGAACCCGACCTCGAAAACCCTTATAGGCCTTGACAGTTCAGACGCTTTCCGCCACCCCGTCTCAAGATACACATGCAGGCTTTCGGCGAGTACCCCCTTGACCGAATGGTAATGCTCATCAATATCCTCCCGATAAAGTGTAGGGCTGCCGTCAGCCGTTTCTTCAATCACTATCTTCATCACTTTTCCCATTTTCAAACGCAAAATTAATAAAAATCCTCGTGCCTCGCATTGTTTTCGAAAAAAGTATTAACTTTGCATTAAGATTAGTTATTATGATGTTTAGATTTTGAAACCGACTTTTTAGCTCGGAGAGGCGCTTTATGACTAATAGCCAAATTCATTTCCTGTCCAAGATATTCTTGCATAATAGGAATGATTTTATTAACTTTGCCGTAGATTCCGTGAGGTGTTGTAACGGTCCGCGAGCGGAGCGCGAGCCCCTCTGCACCTCTAAGTGAAGTTTTTTCGTTCATACGAAAGTTGAGTAATCTAACTTATAAAATTCAATTTTTATCATCCTTAAAAAATTTTATGATGAAGAAGTTTATTATTACAATGGCTCTTACCCTATCGTTGGGTATCTTAGTTCCCGTAGGACTCGAGGCAGCCACAGCCACCTCAACCTCTCAGACCTCGCAGAAAAAAGCTGCCAAAAAGAGTGGCGCCAAAAAATCTGTCACTTCAAAAAAATATGTTCCCGCCTCCATCGGCGATTGCTACATCGGAGAAGGTATGGCTTATCAGAGCGAACCACAGAATATTGAGCTTACTTTATACCCAGACGGAACATGCGAATGGAAAGCAGACGGAAAACTGAAAGGGAAAGGCACTTTCTCGGGCACTATCACCGGAAAGAAATACGTAGTTAAGGTGGATGTGCCAAATGTGGGGAAATATACTTTCAAAGGGACAAAAGAGGAATGGAATTTCGAAGGCCCGGCTGAAGGCATAATCTTAAATCTTGAACACTAAACTCACTCGGTGACTAAGATTTCCTTCCCAAAACTATGAATATAGAATTCAACTTTCTCAAGTGAAAGTTGAGGGTTATGAGGTTATTAGGTTAAAGGGTTATAATAAAAGTCTAACGTTTTCTAATCTTTTTTAAATCTTTACCGAGTCTGATTAACCTCATAACCCTTTAACCTTTAACCCTTAAGTGGAGCCTGCGGAACTTAAATAATATATGGAAAAGGAATTTTTGCCCGAATGGGCTTATGGGATGGATTGCGCAGTTACTGTAGTGGACTGTGACTGCCGGATAATATTTATGAACGAGCGTTCACGTCAGACATTCGCTGCCCGCGGAGGAGCTGATCTGATCGGACATAATATCATGGATTATCACAACGAACGTTCACGTGGCATCATCCGCCGTCTGCTGACGGAAGGAGGCTCCAACGCCTATACCATCTCCAAAGAAGGTAAACGCAAGATGATCTACCAAACCCGCTGGCTCAAAGCTGACGGCTCCCTCGGAGGCCTCGTAGAGCTCTCCATGGTCATCCCCGAAGAAATGCCCCACTACATCCGTAAACCCTAATTTTTGTAGGGACGCACGGCTCGTGCGTCCACCTTACCCTGTTTATAGCGTGTCATTTTCGGATCTTCACGAATAGCAGACATCCGGAGAGGTGTCAGGTCGGAGATCTGACAATAATGCCAAAACCCCAGACTTCAGTCTGGGGCAACTCGCTCAAAAGCACTGTAGCCTCGGAGAGGTGCTAAGTCCCTCAACGCAAAAGCCAAAACCAAAGGGAAAATTCAACAGCACAAAGATTGAGTTTTTTTAATTTAATTAGGTCAGTTAAGGAAAAAGTATTAACTTTGTGAAAAGTAACCCTAAAACCTATATAATATGGCACCCAGACATTCGTCTTTTTTTATGACGAAAGAAGAACTTATTGCAGTTGCTTTGCAATTCCGTATACAGAAATTATGGGAGGAACTTGATGACAGTATGATATTCGGTGTTCGTCTTCCTGACGCGGAGACCGGGTATTGCTGCGTCATGGGAAACGGTGGACAACATTATGCTCTGGGGCTTTATAAAGGAGTTTCGGGGTTTTCTACCTACATTAATTCCGTCAATCGTGCGCCCGGTACAGATTCGTTCGAAATGTTCATGACTTACGATTGCATGAACTGTGACTATGAGAATGCCTCAGAATCAAATCTTACTTCTGCACAGAAAAAACAGATTCGGGCAGTCGCCAATGAGTGCAATATCAAGATGTGCCGTCCCAATGGCTATCCTGAATTCATAAGATACGACCGTGGTGTTATCAGGACTGAACTGAACGATGAGGAAATATCAGATCTTGGGATAGCGCTGAAAGCAGGCATTGAAGTGGCCTCGAGGGTAAAGGGCATGACTTTGGAGGAACTCGGAAAACTTGGATTTGGAGAGGATGGCTATTATCCTTCCCCTGCCGGTGGTGATCGTATTCCGATGCTTGACATTCAGGATGACGGATCTTTCAAATGGTCTGTGGCTCTAACGCCGAAGTCTGAAGGCGACTCTTTTTCTACGCCTGTGTTTGGCAATCTGCTTGCTGCGGGTCGGCTGAAGACGATGAAGCGTGTCGGACCTTTCCAGTGCAAGGCAATGCATATGCCTGCTCCCGTGAAAATCAAGGAAGGCGTGTTTTATCCTTTAATCATTGTTTTTGTCAATGATGAAGGAATGATGTATCCTGTAATGCAGAAGTCGAATGATCCGCACGCTGAGGAGGAACTTCTCAATCAGCTGGCCTTTACCCTCATATCCATGGAGTCATATCCTGACGCTTTCCTTGTGGATGACGCGTACAGTGAGGCATTCCTGAAGGATTTCTGTAAGAAGACAGAAATAAAGTTGAAAAAAGACGGTTATCTTCCCGAGCTCGAAGAGGTAGTCCACATGCTGCGCTCCCAATTCGGAAGATAGATTAAGACCCCATCTCATCCCTGCGAGCCCTCTGCCCCTCTGCGTGATGCCATTACAGAGTCTGTCCGCCAGTTCATTTCCCTTTAAGAAGGCGCAACTGTGCTCGGTGGACTCTGCGTTAGATAAATATCTACATGATAGTAGATAACTAAATCAAAAACTTAAGTAATCAAGTCTAATCTCCAAGACATCGACTCAATCGCACAACATAAAACGTAAAACGTCCAACGTAAAAACGTATGAACAATCCTTTCGACTATATCCCCGATGCCGCTTGTGACGAGGCTTTCCGGGTGCTGGCACTCAGAATCGAGGCCCTGAAGAAGAGCAGTCGCCCTGAGGATATCAGCCTTTGCCGTGAACTTGAGGCGGGGAAGATGCTCGGGGTGCTCATAGCCGAGGATGCCGAGGGGAAGCGTCATACACTCCATGCTTTCTCCGGTCAGCTTGGCGATACGGGTTTCCATCACCCTGACTTTGTAGGTCCCGTCTTCGATTATCTCAATCCCAATGGTCATTTCAAGACGAAGGAAGCCGACATATCCCGTCAGAACGCTGACATATCCCGATTCGAAAATGGGACTCTGTCTGATATAAGAAAGGAATACGAACGTGCGAAAGAAAGACTTGATGCCGAGGTCTCTGCATTCAAGGAAAAATGCCGTCTGTCAAAAAAAGAGCGGCAAGCGAAAAGAGCCGAGGGTAACGTCAACGATGAGGAACTCGCCGCCATGATTCGTCAGAGCCAGTTTGAGAAAGCCGAACTCCATCGCCTTAAGAAGAAAGTGGCAGCCGAACTCGCCCCATACGAGTCTAAACTTAAAGAAGCCGAGGCTATACTCGATGCCATGAAAGAAAAACGCCGCTCCGATTCCGAAGACCTGCAAAAATGGCTGTTCAATAGTTTCCGTCTTCTAAATGCTCATGGCGAAAGCAAAAATCTTAGTGAGATTTTTGCAGAGACTCCGTTGAGGATTCCGCCGTCGGGGGCAGGGGAGTGCTGTGCCCCGAAACTTCTGCAGGATGCCTATCTGAAAGGTTTAAAGCCTATATCGATGGCTGAATACTGGTATGGCCGACCCAAAGGCGGTGAGGTGCGTGTGCATGGCCGCCATTATCCGGCTTGCAGGGGCAAGTGCCTTCCTGTGCTCTCCTGGATGCTTCAGGGGCTCGACATAGAGCCCCCCATTAATAGTGAAATCCGATCCATAACGCATAAAGAACCGGAAATCATATTCGAAAACCAATGGTTCTGCGTAGTCGACAAACCATCCGGCATGCTCTCGGTGCCCGGCAAAGGATCGGCTGTTTCCGTTCAGGAATGGCTTCAGGAAAAGTATGGACCGGACCGACAGGTGAAAATGGTCCATCGCCTTGATCAGGATACATCCGGGCTGCTGATAGCCTCCTTCGGTCCGCTTCCCTTCAGACTGCTCCAGACCATGTTTGCCATGCGTAGAGTGAAGAAGACATATATAGCTGTATTGGAAGGGAATTATGAATCGAAGGGTATAGACCATCGTGGGCGCATTGAACTTCCGCTATCTCCAGATTGGCTTGACCGTCCTCGCCAGCGCGTAGACTATGAGGAAGGCAAGCCCGCATCTACCGACTATGAATTCATTAGTGTCTCCGATGGAAGAAGTCGAGTGATGTTCCATCCACTCACAGGGCGTACTCATCAGTTGCGGGTGCATTCCGCATCGGAAATGGGACTTGGCATGCCTATTGTCGGCGACCGCCTATACGGCATGAACACCGGTAAAGCCTCGGAGCGTCTTCTCCTTCATGCCCACAAGATAGAATTCACCTTCCCCATCGACGGCCAAAACTACAGCTTCGAGTCCCCCGTCCCTTTCTGATACTATTTCGCCTTAGCCAACCTGAATGTCACCGGATTGGTGTAGCTTTTTTCATCCGAATTACTTCCAGTGGGAAATATATTTTCACAAGTTGATGCTGTTTTTAATGTCCATTTTGTCCATTTGCTTCAAATGATGGAAATGTGCGGTAGATTCGTGGAACATTTTCAGTATTTAATGTTATTAAGATATGAACGTAATTCCACTTATTAAACTTAGATATCCCGCCATCTTTGCATGGCTTCTTATCACTTCAATGGGTCTGCTTGTCTCGTGCCGCTCCAATAAAGGCGACACAGACTCCTCGCAGGAGTTGGATTCGATTGAAAGTAACTTTAAATCAGCCAATGAGGTGGAGATACCCGAGGCCGAAACAAAGAAAGCTCTCGATTTATCAAATCCCGAAGACATGCTGGAGTATATGAATAGCTCCAAGGATTCGGCCCGCTATGCTTCCGGTATTCTGCCTAAGATGGTAAAGGATGCTCCGAGATACGCTGACTCACTGTTCAGGATCCGTCCTTCCCGGTTCTTGGTCGCAGACAAAGCCAAGATGAAGGTCTTTGTTTTCGATAGTCTCGGCAATGAGGTCACTTCATTCCGGATGGCCTGTGCCAAAAGGTATGGTAATAAGCATGCCAAAGGCGACAGCAGGACTCCGGAAGGGTTCTTCCGTGTCGAAGGCGTGTACGACAGCACCGAATGGCTTTACACCGATGATAACGGCTATACATCGCCGGTCAAAGGACAGTATGGACCCCGCTTCATCCGGGTCAAGACGGTCCCCAAGCGCTGGCCTATCGGTATTCATGGCACATGCGCTCCCGGCTCGATCGGAGGGAGGCGCAGCCACGGCTGCATGCGCCTGACCAACGATGACATTATGGCTCTCGTTCCTTATGTGGAAAAGGGTATGCCGGTGATCATATCTCCGTCACCCAAAGACATGCAGGTAAACTTTGAGGAAGGTACTCCCACACTCCGCGTCTGGACCGGCGGCGATTCCTTGGCGACCTTCAAGCCCCAGCCGGTGAGTGCCAAACCAAAATCTAAAGACGAAGTCAAAACTGATTCCATCGTAAAACCTGCTACCCAGACAGTATCCGATACTATAAAGGTGCAGTCCGAGCCGATAGAAGAAACAACGGAGAATACGGATGTGCCCATTGCTATGCCGGACACACAGACACCGGATTCAATATAATGATATACAGATTACTATAACAATCCTCCATATATGCTGCAAGATTGCGTCCGAGTTCTTTTTCAGATTAATCGGAGATTGGGGGGAAGTGCATACCGATGAGGGTCAGATTATTGTCCTTGGCGTATTGGAGGATGCGTTTTCTTGATTCGACAGCGGCTTCCTTATCCATGTCGTAGCGGGCGCAATAATCAGGGTAGATGTTTTGCAAGGCTACACCATGCATGAGGTCGCCTGCTATCAGAATGCTGTCAATGCTGTATACTGTATGGCCGGGAGTGTGACCGTATGCCGGTATCGACACGATTGCGCAGTCAAGAGTATCTCCGGCTTCGAATTTATGCAATCGGTCTTTGTACGCATTCAAGACAGCCGACGCCTGGTCTCCTTTAACGTCGGTCATATTGACCCAGGCATCAGCCTCGACACGGTTTACATACACATCGGCATTTGGGAAAACCGCCTTTCCGTCGCTGAGCATGCCACCGATATGGTCGCCGTGGAGGTGGGTAAGGAAGATATGGTCTATACTGTCGACAGTCAGTCCCTTCTCTGAAAGTTTGGATTGAAGTTGGCTGAACGGGGCACCCAGGCCTGTATCGAAGAGGATATTTTTCCCGTCTGTCTGGACAAGGAAGCAACTCATAGAAGACGGAATCCCATCTTTAAGGCCGAGAGCATCCCAGATGGAATCGGGGACTTCAGGAAAGAGACTGCGGTCATTCACAGAAGGACCGGGTTTGTCTTCAATCCATGTCAATGTCATTTGCCTCTTGTTTTCTTCCAATTCCGACGGCATTGATTTTGAACGGCAAGAGGTAAAGAGCGAGATGCCGGCGACGGCAGCTACGCATGCTGCGCTGGTAAGTTTCCCTATATTCATATTTTTTGTATTAGTAGTAGACTTCACCTACAAAGGTACAAATATTTTTGCGTTATTCCGTAATTTTCTATGGTAAATATGTTATTATGGCTTATGGTACTTCTTCATCGAAACAATCCTCCCGTGCGCCAGCAGGTCTGTCGTCAGGTGAAATACAGATATCATCCAAGATTGTGATGCGAACAAAGTGAGCATATACCGACTATTCCTCCATCTACAAAGTTTACTTTGGTTTTCCTCCGAGAACTATTCATTATAGGATGCCGGAGAGATTCAAGCGCCAGTCGTAGAAGTTCGTGTGGTGGATACGGCGATAAGAGAGGATTGCAGGGGATTTGAGGCGGATGGTGGATTGGGCTAGACGCTGGCGCTTATTAGCTTCGTTACTGGCAAAGAATGAGCGGATGACCTCGATTGCTTCCTCGAATTCGGAAGTGCGGACCTGAAAGAGGATGGAACTGCGAGATTCATCGGAGGCATTCTCATATATTACTATGGAATAACTCCTATATTCCATGACAGTAAAGAGGAAGCCAAACTCATCGAAGTCGGTGTCTGCCTGAGCATGTATTACGCGCTCTAAAATTCGATAGATCTTTCTGGAAGAAACTTGGAGGGATGACAGATGGGAGAGATATGGGGATTTCTTTACGAATTTCAGATGTGAGAAATCTGTAGAGCTGTATGAATTTCTTAATTTGGAGTATGATAATTCATCAATTCCTCCGAGTGTTTCAGAAGAATACTCTCGAAACTGCGGAATCATTTGTTGGAAACTCTTGAAATTCAATAGGGCTACAATCACTCCATCTATAGCACGGACATAGAATTTAGGACATCGATCTTCTATATATGACATCAAATCACGAAATGATTTTGTGATGTAAGGATGACGGAACGCGAATGGATTTACGGAACCATATTTTGATGGGTTCGGGTGAGCAAGATACATAATATTGTCATAGAAGAATACATACTTCCATGGCAAGTAAAACTTTCCTGACTGAGGAAAATAATCAAGTGGTTTGATTGAAGTAATTTTGAGAATTCTTTCACATTCTGATAGAAGAACAGATAAATCCTCGAACGGTTCAAAAGAGAACCTTTTATGTTTAATTTTTCCTGATTTTGTATAATTTATGCGCATCTTTAGAGTAAAACGATAATCAATCAGGGACAGAACTGAAGAAGGAACATCTGATTTAATTTTAGATGAAATCAAAGAATGCTTACCATAGCTAATAGATCCACACTTGACGATAAAATCTTTTGCTTTTACTCCTCGTATTATTGACTCCTCTGTTTTTACTACTGGATCATCCATCGCAGAAGGGAACAATGGTATTTTATTTGTATCGACTTTTCCTGTTTTAGATGTTTGGTCTTTGGTATAAATCTGATTAATACTGGTTTCTTGGCTTAGGAGTCTACAATTAACTTCCTTCCACTCATTTAATTTCTTAAATGTAACAGGAAATTCTTTCTTGTAATAATTCTGTCTGGCATTAAACTTATTAATCAGGTTAGTTTTAAGTTGAATAACCATCTCATTACCTATTGTATTTGTAAGAGACTCAATGAAAAGGTCTGATGAAAACATTGTTTCATCAAAGCAAAGCAATACTAACCAATATTTTGCCAAATCTTTGATATTATCCCCAATGCGGCTTTTAATCCACTCTACTCCAACCAGATGGTTGTAAAATGGCAAGTAACCCCATAGAGGAATTTTTTCAATTTTATGAGAAGATAGACTTAAAGACTTTTCAATTCTATGGTATATGAATATTCTTCTCTTATACAGAGTAATTATGGATTTATTGATAAGATCCTTGATAATCCATTTGTAGTCAGAAAATTTTTTACTTTCCTTATTGAGTCTATCAACTGGATAGCACATACATTTCTGATAGAAAGACTTGGCTAACTTCAAACGTATTTGCCACCCATTATTATAGTTTTCAAAATCAATTGATTTGAGTTGAGTTTCTACATCGGGCAGGGAGTTTTCATAGATGGTAAATTTTTGAGTTCGCTTCTGCCAATTTTGATATATCGGAATGAGTTCATTTAATCTCTCAGACACAGACCTTCGCTTTAATTCTTGGTAAAGCTTTGGATTAGATATTTTGAGTTCTTTCCATTCGGGATGGTATTCAGATTTGAAGATTATATATTTGATATTCATGATAATATGCTAGAATATTTTTGAATGTAATTATTCGGAAGTCACAAAAAACATTGTGAGACAGGTAAGCATTTAGAATTTAAGTAGGTCATTGTACGACTTAAGATTGGTTTTTATTCGGCACAATAAAAACTGGAGCTCCATTAATATGATTATCAAGTCCGGCAAGAATTTTGGATATATTAGGCTTTAATTCCCCATCATTTCTACATTCTTCGATATTGTATGTCATGTAAGATTTTCCAGGAGACTTTCGAGGATAATCCAAATCTGTCATTTCTCTTCCCGACATTTCTTTATTTCCAACAATTGTAAATACAGTAACATCGGAAGGTTTCTTTGGATTATACAGATACAGACGGGTAGCTATATTAAGACATTCCGGTTTTTCTGCAGCTGAACCTTTACGTTGACCTAAACGGATATTGTATAGATGATTTTTAAGAATCCACTCCAAATGATTTTTATCTCTATAGCATCCAAGTAGAATAGTTTCATTAATATCATTTCTCTTGTATATTTCGAATGGCTCAGCAGCTATAGCATATTCGGTATTGTATTCTTCCGAATATGATTTGAATTGCGAGAAAGATGTGTAATTCTCTTCCTCAGAATCCGCATAAAGCTCGCATTGTTTAATAACTGTCTCTAAAGCCTTTTCTTGTTCTTCCGGTGGATATTTGTACTTCTTGAGAAGTCGCTTTACCATGCGACGCATATTGGCTCGGGCTGATTCCTTCTGGCGCCAATCAATAGTCTTGCTGCTGCGCAGGGCTTCAGTTAGTTCCTTCGCCATTGCAACAAGTGTTTCATTCTCATAAAAATCCTTGACAGCTTGAGGGCGAGTGAGGGCATCATAAAATGCCTGTTCTTCCTCAGTCAAGCCGAATTCAGACGCTTGCTCGGCGTGGGCTTTCAGCTCTCGGGCCATTTTGAGAAGTTCCTGTATCACTTCCTCGTTACTTATCAAGCCACGCAAATACTCGGCAAGCCGGGCATCAAGCATTTCGCTGAATTTGTCGGCTTGAGTCATGTTCTTTTTTGCGTGTTTACGGATATGCTGTTCGAGCAATCGTTTGAGAAGTTCAAGAGCGAAGTTCTTCTCTTTCATGTCTGCAACTTCCTTGAGAAATTTCTCATCAAAGAGATTAAATTCTGTATCCTTTGTGGTGAGAATCTCTACAACTCCGTCAGCCTTTACTGCAACTTTAAGCAGATTGGTAATTCTCTCGTCAATAATTTTACGAGTAATTTTCTTATTGGTCGTCAGACGTACAAGGAGTGTGCGTACAGCTTCAAAATATGCCTCCTCAAATTTTTCTGCCGGAGACAATAGGCTACGGCACAATGTAGTGGCTTGTGCAAGACGTTTGCTCTCGTCGATAAATACCTTTTGAGCACTATCATATTTGGTAACATTTCCTTCGCACCGGCTGCTGACGATATTATTGGGGTCGAGCAGCACGTTTACGCCTCCTTTGATGAGATTTGCACGTTGCAAGTTCGAGCAGGTTGCAAATTCGGAATTGTCAAATCCGTTCATGCACTCGCGGCAACGGTCAAGGGTTGCAAGAAATTCCTGATAGGCTGTTTTCTTTATGTCGGGGTCACCAAATCGCTTTTTATCACGGTTGGTGTAGTCGTGCATAGCCTTTTTCAGAGCTTGGGCTATACCGATGTAATCAACTACCAAGCCACCGCTCTTTTCCGGGAACACGCGGTTAACACGTGCTATCGCCTGCATCAGGTTGTGACCTTTCATCGGCTTATAGACATACATTGTGGCGAGACTTGGAACGTCAAACCCTGTCAGCCACATATCAACAACAATAGCAATCTTCATCGCCGAGTCGTTGTCCTTGAACTGTCGCGCAAGCTCTTGCTTGTGTGCCGGTGATCCGATAATATCGTTCCAGTCCACCGGGTCTTGGTTGCCTTGAGTCATCACCACACCGATCATCTCTTTCCACTGAGGTCGCAATTCAATAAGTTTCTTATATATGGCTATACCTGTCGCTCGGTCAAGTGCCACAATCATCGCTTTCCCGGTGAGGTGGTCTTGCCTGTTGTTTTCATAATGCTCGATTATATCGCGGCAAAGCGTGTCGATGGTTTCCGGGGCGTGGAGCAAGGCATGGAGTTGTGTGTTCTCCTGTTTGGAGCGTTTGATGTCTTCATCGTCGGCACCTTCTTCGGCGAGTTTATCATACTCGCGGTCAAGCAAACGCAATATCTCTTCGTCAAGGTTGAGCTTTATAAGTCGGCTCTCGTAATATACGGGCACGGTGGCTCCATCTTCCACAGCCTGGGTCATGTCGTATATGTCGATGTAGTTACCAAACACCTCACGGGTGTCGTTATCGTCAGATTCGATAGGAGTACCCGTAAAGCCAATGAACGCGGCGTTGGGGAGAAGTTTACGAACAATGGCGGCAAAACCAAGTTTCAATTCACCGTTTGCAGCATCAACTTTGGTTTTGATATTACTTTGAGAGCGGTGAGCCTCGTCGCTCATAACTATGACATCTGACCTTGTAGTAATAGCCTCTTTGCGGTCTTTGAATTTTTGAATGTTAGCAAAGATTATGCCGTGGCTTTTGCGTTTTTCGAGCAACTCATACAACTGGTCACCGTCAGTCGCCTTTACCGGCGTTTGTCGGAGATAGTCGCTGCAAGCTGCGAACGTAGAGTGCAACTGGTCGTTAAGGTCAAGTCGGTCAGTAAGTACAAGTATGGTCGCGCTCAGCAGATTTTTCAGTAACTGATGCGCATAGAATACCATTGAAAGACTTTTCCCTGAACCTTGTGTGTGCCAGAATACACCGATCTTGCCGTCTTTGCGTCCGAGAGCTTCCAGAGTGCATTGCATCGCTTTTTTTACAGCGAAATATTGGTGATAACCGGCAAGAATCCGGGCTTTCTTTGTGTCGCTCCCCATCGACAGCGAAAAGTCTGCGATTATATCAATAAGCCGTTTACGGTCAAAGATACCCTCAAAGAAGGTCTGAAAATCAGCGATTGCAGTGCTTTCATATGAACCGTCCGTAGTCTTCCACTCCATATATCGATCATGCGGGGCTGTGATTGTGCCGACCTGTGTATCTGCCATATCACTGATTACGAGCATCTGCGCGGCTGTGAAAAGTTGAGGAATCTGCCGCATATAGTTTTGCAGTTGCAGATAGGCCTCCTCTGAGTTTGTCACTTCGCGGCTCGGAGATTTCAGTTCGATTATGGAGATAGGTAGCCCGTTGATGAATACCACGAGGTCAGCTCGTTTTCTCGCTTGACCATTGACAACCGTCCATTGATTGACAACTTGAAATGTATTATTTATAGTTAGACTCTTCTCATCAATGTCAATTAAGCGGACATGATCGCTTTTGAGATTACCCTCAGTGGTTTTAAATGTTACGTCAAGGCCATTTTGCAACCAGTCGGTAAGTTGTACGTTTGCCTGCACGAGTGGTTGGGAAAACTGCTCATGCACCTTGCGGATAGCCTCGTCTACGGCTGCCGTTTTCTCCGTGCCGTTTATGCGCAGCATAGCCTCGCGAAGTTTACCGGGAATTGTGGAATCGGTTAGGTCGCGCCCCGTTTCCGCGTCAACAGCCGGACCATGAAGCACCTCATAGTCCATCTCCCTGAACAGATCCAGAACTGTCTGCTCGTAAGAGTCCTCCGTATAGTGATATGTGTTACCCATTTTTATTTGCACTCGGAATCAAAATCAAAAAGCGATGGTTGCTGTGGTTTCTGTTGCGGATATGGTGGGGTGAAGGTTCCTATTATGATGAAAGGATTTTTACCGGTAAAATGATGTTGCAACGTAGTGCCTAAGAAAAAATACAAATCTTTTTTTCGTGCAAACTCGTTTAAATATTTTTCTCGTACTTTTTCACAAGCTTCTATTTCAGAAAGATGGTAATCCTTCACATAGCGTCGGTAAAGGGCACAAACTTCCCAGTCTTCTATCATGAGTTTGCGCCTTTTCCCATCTTCTGATTTAAATACATACGAAAACTCATAGGGAATTTTATCTACTATTTGAAATAATTTCTTTACTTCCCTCTCTTCTTCTGTATCAAATAAGTTACCCTGTGCAGCTCTGGCATATATAGCCTTTACTTTTTTCTCATCCCAATCCCTTTTACAGGGCACATACTTAAAATCAATAATTTCGGATGGTTTAAAAACGGCTAACGATGTCCCTATGGCACGATTCTTGGCTTCTGCAATAAGGTCTGACATATTTGTATATACTTTCTTCAAAGCATATTTTTTCCTCTGTTCCCATCCATTCTTCTTAGTGTCTATTATTTCTCCAAGGGTTATGTCATCGTAGTCCACAGGTCGATAACTTTCTTTTCTTGGATCAGATGTGTTCTTTACTAAATCGAGTTCAATCCATTGCCATTTCTTGTAACGAGTATCTAATTTCCGGAACGGTACAGGATATATCCTTATCCACGAGCCGTCTTCTAAAAAACCGGCAGTGCACACAAGTTCGTCATACTTTTGAGATAAGGTCGGATATGTTTTTACCGTGACAAGTACCTTAGTTTTAGCCATAGGATTATAGATTTATTAGAGTATAATTACATTGTGAAATAGACATTAATTTTTTTGCTATTCTGCTTCTATGGCACTGCAAAGGGTTATGCTCGAAACAAGTTAATGCTATTCGTTTGTCATTTTGGAGAAGCTTGTAGAGATGATTCAATTCATTTCTGGCAGACTTCAACGTCGTTGACTCATATTCATCAAATAGTTTATCATAATCTGTTTGATTCTTCAACTCTTTTCTCTTTTCAGAGATTATTCCTAGATTAGGAATGTGTTCGTATCTAATGCCTACACCCTCACAAGCTTTTACTAATTGAGCCTTAGAAAATCCAAATTTCTGACTATAAGCATTTTTTCTAACATCACAAAGTACTCGAACATCGTTGCGCAGTAAGATCACTATGTATTGTTCCAATGAGAGCCCTTCGTAGCCAATGGTTATTAATGACATATCATTTTTGTGTGGCCTTTGCTTAACTACTATCGAATACTCTATTTCCGATAAAAGGTCTTTTGCCATCTTACTATTTATGGCAAAAAAAGGATAATTCTGATAAGTGTATCTTATTAAATCTGTCACTGATAGAAGCGCAAATCTTTTAATTATCCGAGCTATTGCATAATTATCTTCGACCTTAATCATATTATATATTCTCAAGTCGTTTCTTGCAATCTTATATCTATTATTAGCCCCGTCCTCTTCAAATTGTAGAATTCCCTCTTTAGTTAGATTTCTTAAATCTTGACTTAATTGCATGGAGTAGCATCCGTACTTATAAGGCATGAAGTCATAAACCCGTTCCTCTTGCCTATCAGTCAAGAGGAAAACGAGCTTCTGTATTTGTATGCTTGGCATCCAATCGCCAAATTGTTCCATTAGGGCAGCCAAACATTTTTCTCTATAAAATCGCATTGTATTCAGTTCTATCCTATAATATAACGGAATTATTCCACTTTAATTTCACCTGACATCAATCTAGGCAGAAGTGTATCACGCAATTTAGCTAACAAGGTAGATTCTTTTGTCAACGACTCAATTCTATTGAAGAGTGGTGATACTAACGCACTAAATTGCTTTAAGACTTGTTCTTTGGGCATAATAACCGACATCCTTTTTATTATTTTTGAATTAACAGCCGTTGCAATTGAAGAAGTACTTCCTAAAGAATTGTAATCATATTCCTTTAGAAAAAAATATAAGTATTCTCTTTCAAATGAATTGTTGAGTTGGAAGCGTGCTATGGCTTCGTTCGTTGTTAATTCTGAATTAGCTATCGATACGCGTCCAACTGTAAGCTTAAAACTCAATAAAATTGTATTTTGGGGAACAATTGCAATTTTGAATTTATTTATTGCTTCTTTTGTCAGCATCTCAGATGATGTTGAAATGAACATCCCTGATTTGCCCATATCTGATATTGATATCCATGTAATATTTTTGTTATTGTTAGAGAACCACTGATTTTCTTTTCTAGGAGGAGTTTTGCCAATATCTATCCTAAAGAAATCTTCAGCTGTACCTTCATTCCAATCTTCCGGCATTTTGCCGCCGAAAGGTTCGAAGTCGATAAACCACGACTTAAAAATTGCCTGCGCCAACTCCTCCAACCGCGCATTTATCTTCCGATTGGTTTCGATCTTATCATCAAGCGACGACAAAATCTTCGCAATTTTCTTTTGCGTTTCTATATTCGGGAGTGTAACCTTATAATTTGAGAAAGAAGATTTGTTTATGATGGGGACTGCGGTTGAGGTTTTTGAAATTATATTGAGACGTTTTCCTACAATGGTCATCAGGTAGTAAACGAAATCAATATCGTTCTCATCGTTGACTATTATCGAATTGATTTGCTGATTGGTTACAGTCGGTTGAGTAGTAATTAGGACTTTTCCCAAATCGGACCCGATACAACTTACACAAACCGCCCCCTCTGGCAATAAGCAATTCTTAACTTCTCTAACTCCTTGTTCAGAAAGCGTTTTATTAGTTATTCCAACATATTTAACGTCCATGTTATTAGATGGTGTAAGAAAGGGTATATTGCCATCATAATTTTCTGTAATGGTAGTTCGAGGTGTTTTACCTGTTATGATTTTACCAAGTTCACCAATAGTACATTTTTTCCACTCGCTCATATCAAAGAAGTTTTTTTAGGTAACCTATCTCGGACTGTAATTTACTCATTTTCATATATAACGGACCGCTTGGAGCACACATGGAATAATCCTGTTTATACTTACGATAAAGATAATTCTGAATTTCTTTTATCTTACGCACTCTTTTCTCAATCCTTCTGAGTATGCAACGTCTGCTATCACGCCACATTAGATATGAAAAAATACTGCCAAAGGCTGCGATTATTGAGCAAATTAAGACAGCAACATCCATTTGATCAGAGGTTTATGCCGATGGAGGCAAGTTGTTTGCGTATTTCGGTTTCTTGTTCGGCGGATTTGGCGAAGAGATCGCGGAGTTCGGTGGTGAGGCGCGACACTTTTTCTTCGAATGGCTCGCCGTCGTCCTCAACTTCAGCCACTCCTACATAACGGCCGGGAGTCAGAACGAATCCCTCTTTTTCAATATCGGCAGTGGTGGCTACTGCGGCAAAGCCTTTCTCGTCAACGTCTTCGCCGCGACGGAATGCCTCGAAGGTATCGGCAATCTTCTTAATGTCAGTGTCGGGATCGAGTTCGCGGTGGGTGCGGTCTTTCATATAGCCCATGTTGCGGGCATCGATGAAAAGAGTCTTGCCTGGTTGTGATTTCTTCTTCGTTAGGAACCACAGGCAGCATGGTATCTGCACGTTATAGAACAACTGGCTCGGCATGGCGATGATGCCTTCAACCAAGTCGGCATTGACGATATTTTTGCGTATCTCACCCTCGCCGCCTTGTTCAGAGGAGAGAGAACCATTAGCCAAAACAAGCCCGATGCGCCCGGTGTCAGCAAGGTGATAAAGCATGTGCTGCATCCATGCGAAGTTGGCGTTGCCCTCAGGCGGCGTTCCATATACCCAACGCGGGTCATCTTTAAGTTGATCGCCTCCCCATTTCGAGATATTGAACGGAGGGTTTGCCATCACGAAGTCAGCTTTCAGGAATGGATGCTTGTCATCATGGAATGAATCTGCGTAAGAGCTACCGAAGTTTGCCTCGATACCGCGAATAGCAAGGTTCATCTGTGCCAATCGCCAAGTATTTGAATTCAGTTCCTGTCCATAGACAGATATTTGATTGACGTTACCCTGATGACGCTCTATAAACTTGGATGACTGCACGAACATACCGCCGGAGCCACAAGCCGGGTCAAAGATTTTTCCCTTATAGGGCTGAATTACTTCTACAATAGTGCGTACCACGCACTCCGGGGTGTAAAACTCGCCACCTTTTTTTCCTTCTTCTCGAGCAAACTCACCGAGGAAGTATTCATAAACTCGCCCAAGCACATCACGCGCTTCACCACCGGTAAAGTGCAAGTTATTCTCAAAAATGTCAACAACATTACCGAGGCGCCGTTTGTCAAGTTCAGGACGAGCATAATTCTTCGGCAGTATTCCTTTGAGCTGCTTGTTCTCCCGTTCAAGAGCCTCCATCGCCTTATCAACGACAACGCCGATCTCGGCAGTAAGAGCTGCATTTACAATCTTATCCCAACGGGCATCCGCGGGAACAAAGAAAATATTGTCGCCTATGTATTCGTCAGCATCCTCCTCGAAACCTTCACCTTCGGCAACGAGTTCATCATATTTGGTTTTGAAACAATCGTTGATATATTTGAGGAACACAAGACCCAGCACCACCGATTTATACTCGGCAGCGTCAAGATTACCTCTCAATTCATTAGCCGAATCCCAAAGAATCTGCTCAATAGTCTTTTTTGTATCTTTAGCCTTTACTTTCTTTGCCATTGTTATTGGAAGTTAATCATCAAAACTATTTTCCCATTTCTATTCCTTCCCTTAATTTGATGATAGAATATCACACGCGATAGGATGCAGCACTAAAACAGGCATTAATCATTACCTGCAAATTTAATCAGAATTTCCCGATTTACAAAATTTTATCCAATATAAAATTACTTCCCCTCATATCATATATATCTAAACATGATGCTACGCAACTATCCAATTATTTCGGATAATTGAGATTTTTTAGAGTCTTGGAGTTCGTATTTAGCTGTATCTGTGAAAGTTTACCTGGCAGCCATATCAACCTGACGGTTGATATGGTCGGGTAGGTTATCATATCGAGGTTCTCCTCGATATGATAATGTCCACCGAGCATGCTCGGTCTGCAAGTCAGCTCTCATTAATTATTATAATAAAAGCTCACAACTTACGGCTCTTTCCTAATTTAGTTGAAAACATCGAGTCCAGTATACAATTCCCAACCTATCTTATAAAAAGTTAACTAATA
>JAIDSM010000074.1:5438-22003 GCA_029061225.1 Muribaculaceae bacterium | reverse complement strand
ACAAAGGGTCGGACCATGCCTAAAAAATTGGGTGGTTATGACCGGAATGGCTGGGTGGTCTTCACCGGAATATCCAATCTAAACAACCTGAATATTCATATTATAGATATCATGGATAGATTTATAATAATATTATTAATATGTTTCGCGGCCTCGTGCTCTCACACAAAAAGAAGTATGGATGAATCAAATGATAAAAATATCAGTTCGAATGATTATGAATCATTTTATCGTAATAATCATTCCTTGACGTTGCTCATTCATAGTGGAACTGGATTTATGGAAATACACGACACTGATACAATAGTCACAAGTGAAGCTCAGATAATTTCCTGCACTCCGACAACCTTAAAATATGGATATGGTTCTGTCGTTGTAGAGGATACCTTGCAAAATAATATAGAATGGCTTCATGACTATTCAGAGATAGAGAATTATTCCATAAGAGAAAGGAAGCTGGATGAGGAGGAAAAAACATTTGTAAGTATGACTATAACAGAACTTTCAAATTTTGCATGCTATGAAAGTCCTATAATTGTTAAGGACGCATGGGAGTACATACTTTATGTCGACAATATAAAAGTCGCATCTGGATATGTTGGTACACTTGACACGTTTCCTAAAAAGATATCTGATATTATTGAGCAGCTAATTGCTATGGTAGCCCCACTATATCCTCTAAATGGCTTTGTTTAGACATAATATATGCAGTAAGTAGTTTGTCAAATTAAATCTATGAGTCTACTTTTTAAAGTGGACTCAATTAACGAACTATTGTAAAATTGAAACATCAGTGAAATACTAAAAAAAGTATAGCGAAATAAAATGAGTTCATATAGATATTGTTTTTATAAATATATTTGTTTTACTGCTTTATGTGGGATTCTGTCAGCTCTTCTGGCAGTCGTAAGTTGGTTCATAATTTCAGGAGTTAGCTTGATGGATGATCTTTTTGATATTCTTTCTATATTCATAACATGCTGGACTGTAGGTGGTATTGTCGCCTTGTTATTATTTTCAAAGTTGCACCATCTCGCATTTTATACTTATATGTTTTCAATTATGATATTATTTATTATTACATTGTTTTTTTGCGAATGGAATGATGTATCTACCAGAGGATGGATAGTATTTTCAATTTATGGTTATATTATTGTATGTTTCCCAGGCTATTATATTAATACAAAATATATAGTCCCTAACCTTCAATGCAATAAAAATACTTAATAAAAATAAATATGAGGGCTTCATTTGATCAAATTGATTTTTAATTACATGAAATATGAGAATGATAATCTGTAGTATTTTGACGAAGCTTCTACTTTATTCTTCGTCAATATTTCTCCATAAACCAAAAGATACGGAGGAGGTTCTTGTGCTTCCCGAAGTAAATCTGGAAAATCATCTAAAGATATACAATATACTCAAGGGTATAGTCAATACAGATGTTCGTGCGAATTCCTTTAGTCCATGCGACTCCACAAGATCTACCAGTCTGCCTAACAAATGAGAAAGCTCCATCAGCATACCTCCGATCTTTAGGAGAATTTCTATAAATATCTATAAATACTGTTTTGAAATATCGAATATTATTCGTAATTTTGCGTTATGATGACGAAGATTGAAAATGAGAAGCAGTATGAATGGGCCATGGCAAGAGTTGAAGAGTTACTGCCTCTTGTGAAAGATGATACACCCACTTCTGATTCAAATTACATAGAACTTGTACTGCTGTCAAATCTTGTTGCGGACTATTCAGAGGAGCATTATTTGCTTGAAGAGCCATCTGACCCCGCCATCGTTTTTGGAGTATAAGGATTGATATTATGAATATGAAAAAACGAATATCTACACTCATAGTTTTTGCCGGCCTTATCGTTTCTGTTTTTGGGGAGGTCCCGTTCAATGGGCTTCTTCTCGACCGGGAGATGAAGCCGAAGAAAGGGGTCAAGGTCTATGTGAATGATCCGAAACGATATGCATCTACTGATAAGCAGGGACGTTTCGGACTTACCGACGTGCAGCCCGACGATACCCTTACGTTGGTGCTGTCGAAAAAGGAAAGTGTAAGAATTCCGGTCGAAGGACGCAGAGGCATCAGGATTATACTTGCCGGCAACAACGATGTCACTGCTGAAAACGATGATGAAATTGCGGACACCGGCTATGGCTACGTGAAACGTCGCGAGTTTACCGGGGTTAGTTCCGGAATAAGCGGAGACCGTCTAAGGGCTACGGGTTGCAGGAATGTCCTGGAGGCATTGAAAGGATTGGTACCAGGTTTGAATATTACCGGTTCCGGAGGTTCGTATACCGTAAACATTCGCGGTACAAAATCCCTGAACGGCCCAAACGAGCCTATCTATGTGGTAGACGGTGTGGTGGTGCCGGCTCTTGATTTCGTAAGCATGTATGATGTGGATCATGTGGAGGTGCTCAAAGACGCTTCACAGTATGGTTCGCGTGGAGCCAACGGAGCAGTTCTGGTGACTACCAAAACCGGTGCTTCGCGAAAAAAATAACTTCCGACACAATCTCGCTATTCCACAAATCCACAACTTATATTAAGAAAGTTTATGTAAGATTAAAGGCGGATATTTGCGGATTAGGATTTTTATTGCTAAATTTGCAAATCATTGGGGCAGGGGATGGAATAACTTAAGAAATGACACTGATATGACCATCAACGAAGTTCAAGACGAGATAATCGACGAAATGGCCGGTATGGACGACTGGCTTGACCGTTACGCCTATATTATTGACTTAGGCAATACACTTCCTCCAATTCCGGAAGACATGAAGACACCGACTAACCTTATCGAAGGGTGTCAAAGTCGTGTATGGATCGACGCCAAAGAGGACGGGGACCGTAAGATACACTTCGAGGCGGACTCCGATGCCATGATTGTAAAGGGTATTGTCGCTCTTCTCATGCGGGTGCTCAATGACCGCACTCCCGACGAGATACTGGAAGCCGACCTCTATTTCATCGACCGCATCGGCCTCTCCGAGCATCTCTCGCCCACGCGCAGCAACGGTCTCGTGGCGATGGTGAAGCAGATCCGCAACTATGCCAAGGCATTCAAGTTGATTCATAATTCTTGAGTTAATGCATAATGCACAATGCATAATTCATAATTAGGCATACCGCACTTACTTTCATCATAATTTTCGAAATTCTATAATTCAAATAAACTACCTATGTTCAAGAACCAACCGGCAGGACTCTATGTGCTCGCGCTTGCGAACACCGGCGAACGCTTCGGCTACTATACGATGCTCGCCATCTTCCTATTCTTCCTTCAGGCCAAATTCGGCTTCGACGCCACCTGGACGGGCCAGATCTTCTCCATTTTTCTGGCTCTCGTGTATTTTATGCCAGTATTCGGCGGATGGCTCGCCGACCGCTGGAGCTTCAACAAATGTGTCCTTGCGGGTATCGCTGTGATGTTTGTGGGCTACGCCCTTATGTCGGCTCCCACTCCCGTGCGCTCCAACACTTCGTTCATGGTTCTCCTGGCGGCCCTGCTGCTCATCGCCACAGGTACCGGACTTTTCAAGGGTAACCTACAGGTGATGGTAGGCGACCTCTACAACAGTCCGCAGTATAGTGACAAGCGCGACTCCGCTTTCTCGCTCTTCTATATGGCCATCAACCTTGGCTCAATGTTTGCTCCGGGAGCAGCTATCGCCTTAAAGAACCTGGCCCTCAAAAACGCAGGCTTCCTGACCAACAATCCGATGGCGGCAACTGTCAGCAACTGGTGTCTTGATACGAACGGCTTTACCAACATGCCGACAGATGCTGAGACTCTCAAGAGCATGACTGATTTCGCCGTGAAGAATGGCATGACTGAAGGAGGCGACCTTGCAGCGTGGCTCACAGGTTACCTGCAGAACTTCGCCGGTGAATGCTCGGCTTCATTCGGCAATATCACAGAGTTCGCCAACGGATATATCGAGGCTTTTTCTACCGGCTGCACCTATGCGTTCTCGCTTGCATGCGCATCGCTGATCGTCAGCTTCCTTATCTATACTCTCGGACGCAAGACGTATAAGCACATTATCACTGACGCTCCCAAGCAGGCTGCCGGTGACAAACAGCAGGCTGCCGCTAACAACGGCCCTGAGCTTACTCCAGAGCAGACAAAGCAGCGTGTGGTAGCTCTCTTCCTCGTTTTTGCCGTAGTGATTTTCTTCTGGATGGTGTTCCATCAGAACGGTCAGACCCTTACCGAGTTTGCCAAGAGCTGTACTGCTCCCGAATCATCGTCTTGGACACGAATCGGCTTCAATCTCGGCGCCCTGGCAGCGATAGCGGCAGGAGTTTACGCACTTTTCGGTATGATACAGTCAAAGACTGCAAAAGGTAAGACTGTCAGCGGTGTCATTCTCGCGGTCTGTGCGGTCATCGTAGGATGGCTCTACGCTGATATGCCGGACACTTTGACCAACATTGACCCTGCGGCCTACCAGCAGTTCAATCCATTCTTTGTGGTGGCGCTCACTCCCTTCTCTCTCGCCCTTTTCGGTTGGCTCAACGCCAAGAAGAAAGAGCCTTCCGCACCCCGAAAGATTGGTTACGGTATGGTAGTTGCCGGTGTGGCTTACCTCGTGATGGTGTTCGGTTCTCTTTCTCTCGTCGGTACAAACGGCGATGTATCTACCAACTGGCTAATCTCGACCTACCTTCTCCTCACCTTCGCAGAGCTCCTTCTCTCTCCGATGGGTATATCCTTCGTCAGCAAGGTCGCTCCTCCGAAGCTGAAGGGCGCTATGATGGGCGGATGGTTTGCCGCTACAGCTGTCGGCAACTATCTTGTATCGATTCCGATGCTCCTCTGGGGTAAGATACCGGTATGGACCATCTGGACCATACTCATAGTTCTCTGTCTGCTCTCAGCGGCATTCATCTTCTCTCAGATGAAGAAGCTCGAGGCTGCTACCGGAGACATGCCGGAGCCGGTGCCTGACTCAACCTTGGCTGATCCGGTTGAATAAAAAAACAGATATCAACTCCGGGGCCGTTTCCAAGCGGGAATGGCCCCGAAAACATAATATCATATCTTATGGCCAATAATTCAGAATTCAGCAGCAAGATAGGGCTGATTGCCGCTACCGTAGGCAGTGCTGTCGGTCTGGGCAACGTATGGCGTTTCCCGGCTGAGACACAGGCCAACGGCGGAGCGGCGTTCCTTCTCGTGTATGTCGTATGCGTGCTTCTATTCGGTATCCCCGTTATGCTCGGAGAGTTTGCTATCGGACGTGCCGGAAAGAGCGATGCTATCGAGAGCTACAAGAATCTTAGTCCCGGCAAACCATGGTGGATTTCCGGATTTCTCGGTATCTTATGTTCCTACCTTATACTGACGTTTTACATGGTGGTGTCCGGATGGACGCTTGAATACCTGTTCCAGTCGTTCAGTGGAGAACTCTTTACTCCCATCCCCGGAGTGGAGGAAGGCAGCAACCTTCAGTTTGCCGACCGTATGGAGGAATATGTAGCCGGGGTGTGGCCGCCGTTGATATGGACATGGATTACTATAGCGATCTGCGGAGCCGTGCTCTGCATGGGTGTGCAGAAAGGCATAGAGAGAGTCAGCAATATCCTGATGCCACTTCTCTTCCTCATCCTTATCATTCTATGCGTGACAGCCATGACCCTTCCGAAAGCATCGGAGGGACTTGCTTACTTCTTCCACCCTGATTTCTCGAAAATCACTCCCGACGTATGCATCAGCGCTCTCGGACAGGCTTTCTTCTCGCTCAGCCTCGGAATGGGTACCCTCATCACATACGGCAGCTATTTCCGTAAGGATACCAATCTCACCAAGACAGCCTTTACTGTGTCAATACTTGACATGATGGTTGCCATCCTCGTGGGTATGATCATATTCCCCGGAGTTATGTCTTTCGGTCTTGAAGGAGAATCGTTCGGCGGATCCGCGCTTGTGTTCGTTACTTTCCCGGAGATATTCAACAGGATGTGGTGTCCGCAGCTTTGGTCGGCGCTTTTCTTTATACTCCTGTCGGTAGCGGCTCTCACGAGCAGCATCTCAATCGCTGAGGTGTCCATTGCCTATTTCAGCAATCATTTCAAGATGAAGCGTATTCCTGCTACGTGTCTTGTCCTCGTACCTCTTCTTCTTCTAAGTGCTCTTTCATCACTTAGCAACGGAGTACTTTCTGACTGGACTATATTCGGATACACTATCTTCGGTGCATGCGACGCGTTCACGGCCAATATCCTCATGCCGCTCGGTGCTTTCATAATGGCGGTATATCTCGGATGGTTCGCACCAAAAGGTATGATGAAAGACCAGCTTACCAACGGAGGCACCATACGCAATCGTTTTGCCGCTCCTGTAATGTTCCTGCTCAAGTGGGTCACTCCGATTCTCATCCTCATAATATTCGGAGCTTCAATGTTGATGAAATAAAATCGAATGAAAACCACTCTAAAAGAAATCGCATCTCTTCTCGAATCTCCGCTAAAGGGCGTAGACCGGGAAATCGAGCTTCTTCTTACCGACTCGCGGAGTCTCTCAGACCCTGCGAAGTCGCTTTTTTTTGCTCTCCGCACAGAGACCAATGACGGTCACCGTTATATAAGGGATCTTTATATGAATGGTGTGAGGGCCTTTGTCGTGAATGAAATTCCTTGTGATGCCACGGATATGCCCGACGCTTCATGGATTAAGGTGAATGACACTATTAAGGCCTTGCAGAAAACCGGATCTCTCGGACATCAAAATGCGAAGACAGTGATAGCTATCACCGGTTCGCGAGGTAAGACCACGCTCAAGGAATGGTTGTTTCAGATGCTTTCTCCCTTCATGGGAGTCAGCCGTTCGCCGCGAAGCTATAATTCTCAGATAGGTGTGCCGCTCAGTATGTGGGAAATACGTCCTGGATCGGATGTCGCCATCATTGAGGCCGGCATATCCAAAATCGGAGAGATGGAATCGCTTGCCGAATGCATACAGCCTGATACCGTAGTCATCACCAATGTCGGCGAAGCCCACGCTCAGGGTTTTTCATCGCGAGAAGAGAAGATAAGGGAGAAAGTGGCATTGGCTGCGTCTCCTTCCGTCAGGACGGTGATATACTGTGCCGACGATACCGAACTGGATGCAGAGATAAAGCGTCAATGCAAGGGTAAGTTTCTGATTGGTTGGCACGATTGTGAATTAGGCATAAACTCACTTCTTTTTGGCGAATCATTCGGAGAAGGAGATATAAAGCCATGGGAGCGTGAAAACGCAGGACATGCAATAGCTGTGGCACGTAATCTCCTCATCCCGGGTGTGGAGATTTTCAAGGCTCTCAGACGCCTTTACCGAATAGGGACTCGTCTTAACGTCAGTGAAGGTGTCAATGACTGTCTTGTAATACACGATTCGTACACTTCAGACCGTTCTTCTCTTGCACCGGCCCTCGACTTCATGAAACGTAGGGTCGCTCCAGGGAGTAAAGAAACGCTTATTGTGAGCGATCTCCTTCATGAGGCCGGTTCGCAGGAAGAAGCCGTCTCCGCCATGGCGGAGATGCTTCGCACTTCAGGCGTGAAGCGCCTGATAGGCATTGGCCCGGGTATGAAGATGGGTGCCGGGAAACTTGGAAAAGTAGTGGATGAGGCTGTTTTTTTCGAATCGACAGAAGAATTCCTATCATCGCTAAGCACCTCTGATTTCTGCAATGAGACTATCCTATTGAAGGGTGCGCCTGAATACGGATTCGGGCGTATCGCGGAGCTTCTTGAGGCAAGGACTCATGAGACGGTGCTGGAGGTAAACCTTGATGCGGTGGTAAGAAACTACAATTTCTTCCGTTCTAAACTTCCCGCGGGTACAGGTCTTGTGGCTATGGTCAAGGCATCCGGCTACGGTGCCGGCAGCTTTGAGATAGCTCGGACACTGCAGGACAGCGGTGCTGCGTATCTCGCGGTCGCTGTGCTTGACGAGGGTATAGATTTGCGTAATCGAGGTATCACTATGCCGATTATGGTGATGAATCCGAAGGTGGTCAACTATCGCCAGATGTTTGCAAATCGTCTTGAGCCGGAGATATTCTCCATGCCGATGCTTCTCGATGTAATAAAAGAAGCGGAGAAATACGGCGTGAAAGAATATCCCGTGCATATCAAGCTCGACACCGGTATGCACCGTATGGGCTTCGTAGAGGAGGAACTTCCTGAAGTGATGCGCATCCTCAATTCCACAGATGCAGTACGAATAGCATCGGCATTCAGTCATCTTGCTACAGCTGACTGCATGGATATGGACGAATACACGCTTCTTCAGCTTGAACGTTTCGACCGCTATACGGAGTATATGCTCAGTCATTCGCCACGTCCATTTCTACGGCATATACTCAATTCTGCCGGAATTCTGCGTTTCCCTCAATACCATTATGACATGGCTCGCCTTGGCATAGGACTATATGGTGTCAACACGCTTCCTCCGGAAGTGGAGCCTCCATTGTCGGTGGTCAGTACGCTGCGAACAGTCATAATCGCCATACGCGACTGGAAGAAAGGGGAGAGCATCGGCTATGCCCGTCGCTCGATTTTGGAACGGGATTCCCGCATAGCAACCATTCCTATAGGATATGCCGACGGTATGAACAGGCATTTCGGACGTGGCAACATCACCGTGAAGGTCAACGGTAAGGATGCGCCGACCATAGGCAACATCTGTATGGATGCGTGCATGATCGATGTGACGGGCATCGATTGCCGCGAAGGAGATGCAGTCGAGATTTTCGGGCCATCTGCCTCGGTCTACAGACTTTCTGACCTTCTGGACACGATTCCCTACGAGATACTGACATCAGTCTCACCCCGCGTCAAGCGTGTCTACTACAGGGAGTGATTCCCCGTCAGGGGCGTCGACAGTCTCGAATTCTACTTCTATGGCCGGAGGCAATACTTTGCCGTCGGCCATTTCTATTACTCTGTCGGCGATGGCTGCGAGCGATGAGTCGTGGGTAACCATTACGACCGTCTGCCCAAGTCTGTCGCGTAGGTCTACGAATATGTCCTGTATCTCCTGACGGTTGGCGGAGTCGAGGCTTCCTGTAGGTTCGTCGGCGAAGATGATCTCCGGATCGTTGATAAGTGCTCGTGCTATTGCCGTTCGCTGCCGTTCACCGCCGCTCATCGCCGCCGGTTTGTGATGCATACGTTCCGCGAGGCCAAGTTGTGTCAGTAAGTCGGCTGCTTTATCCATCGCTTTCTTCTTCGGGGAGCCTGCTATTAGCGCCGGAAGTGCAACGTTTTCCTGGGCCGTGAATTCCGGCAGAAGCTGATGGAACTGGAATACGAATCCCATGTTGCAGTTTCTGAAGGCAGAGAGTTTTTTGTCTTTCATCCCGATGAGTTCTGTGCCGTTGAAGAGCACGCTTCCGCTGTCGGGCTTTTCCAATGTGCCTGCTATCTGAAGCAGGGTTGTCTTGCCTGCGCCTGACGGGCCGACTATTGCCACTATCTGACCCTTTTCGATGGTAAGGGATATGTCTTTAAGCACCTGAAGGTTGCCGAATGATTTGTATATATTCTTTATCTCAAGCATTTGTAGTTGTCAGTTATAAGTTATCAGCTATCAGCGATCAGTTATCAGTTATAAGTTTTCAGCCACTCTCTGCGCTCTTAACCCTTATCCTCCATTCGGAAGGGTATAGGTTGTTGGATCTGTTGCCGAGGTTCTTAAGGAATCCTAAAGGAAAATTCCGGTAGGTGGCCGTGAGGTATCCTTTCGGTGTTCCTTCGGGCAGCAAGATGGCTTCCTTCCCGAGATATCGAAGCGCATCTTCCTTTGACAGTTCCACTTCCGGAAACGGGTGCGACATGGCGGTCGACATCGCCAGAGAATGTGCCGGAATGATGTCTTTGCCCTTTATCTCGCCCAGTTCAACCCCTGCAGACATTATCCTTACTCCTTTGGGTATGGCGTCTAAAAGTGTGGCAGTGGCGTCCGAAAGAGCCATTAGCCGACCCTCGTGACTGATTATCTCATATTCTCCAGCTATCCATTCCTTGGCAGCCGAAAGGATGGATTTGGGTATCTTTTCCTTGTTCTTGATTCCTTTCTTCTTGGGCCTATTGCTTAGAAATCCTTCGCAGGCATCTTCCGGTTTTCTGAACACCGTAAGGAAAAGGCCTTCTCCACGCGTGAATCCCGGCATGAAACGCAGACATGGAATTTCACCTTTTACCTGGCATTGTATGCCGGCTTTCCCGGCGAGACCGGTGTCTACTGATTCGAGTCCTAACGTCTCATGTATCCATGCGGCGTTGTCTTCATCCTCTGTAGTGTTGAAGGTGCATGTGGAATAGATGAGATATCCACCGGGTGCAAGCATGTGCGCGGCGTTTTCGAGAATTTCGCGCTGCAATCCCGCGCATTGCCTGATGAGGCCTCCGCTCCATTGGCTCCGGGCGGCCTCTTCCTTACGCATCATCCCCTCTCCCGAGCATGGCGCATCAACTGCCACAAGGTTGAACCTTCCTTTCAAGGCTGCAAGGCGGGAAGTATCGGTATTTGTGACTACAACGTCAGGATATCCATATTTACATAGGTTTTCCTTTAATATGTGGGCTCGCGACGATATGAATTCGTTTGCAAGCATCACGCTTCCATCCGGAAGGGCGTTTAGTATTGCAGTGGTTTTCCCACCCGGAGCGGCGCACAAGTCGCAGGCGAAGACCGGAATGTCATCGAAAAGCGATGAGACAATCGACTCGTAGACCATGGAGGAGGCGTCCTGAACATAGAAAGACCCGGCATGCAGAAGCGGGTCATGTGTGAATGATGGACGCTCGGCCAGATAGAATCCGGACTTACACCAGGCTACCGGGGTCATTTCATGATAAATGGGTATATCCGGCTTCTTACGCCTGTTGAGGCGCAAGGATATCTCCGGTTTTTCATGCAGGGCGGAAAACAGGATTTCGGCCTTGTCGCGGCCTATTTCAGAGGTAATGAGGGTCTGAAAACCCTCCGGTAAAAATTTATCTTCAATCATTTCTTCGCAAAATTAGCAAAAAACGGGGAATTTTGTTAATTTTGTAGTATGAAAATTCAATCGGCCCTTTATCTTGTGCCCGTTCCAATCAGCGGAGCCCCAGTTTCCGACACGATTCCGGCCGGAAATCTTGAAATCTTAGGTCAGTTGCGCCATTTCATCGTGGAGAATGTTCGCACTGCGCGGCGCTACCTCAGACACATAGATCCGGCGTTTCCGATCGCTGAATGCACGTTCTTTGTTCTTGACCGCCATACAGGCCCCGAAGAGGTGAGCTCGATGCTTGATCCTCTCCGTAGCGGAATGCCGGTAGGCGTCATGAGCGAGGCTGGATGTCCCGCAGTCGCAGATCCCGGCAGCTATCCTGTGGAGATAGCCCAGCGGGAAGGCCTTAGGGTAGTGCCTTTGGTGGGACCAAGCTCCATACTGATGTCGCTGATGGCATCTGGTTTTAACGGTCAGGGTTTTGCGTTTCATGGATATCTTCCAATTGATGGCTCCGAACGCCGGAAGGCGTTGAAGAGGCTTGAGTCTGAATCATCCTTGCGACAGATGACTCAGATATTCATTGAGACTCCCTACCGCAACAACCGCATGGTTGCCCTCCTGGCTGAGGCTCTCTCTCCATCCACTATGGTCTGTGTAGCCTGCGATATCACAGATCCTGAAAAGGAAGAGGTGGTGACTCTGCGCGCCGCCGACTGGAAAAAAAGGAAATATGATTATGACAAGCGCCCTGCCATCTTCCTCCTCTATGCAGGAGCAAAAGGCGGCGATAGCCGGAGATACGAGAAGAAATGAGCAAGAAGATATATTTTGAGCATCCTGAACTACCATTCGAAGAGTGGAATAATCCATACGATAACGCCGCCGAACCGGAGACAACGTATGCCGCTCCACGGCCTCTGTATTTCTGTTCGTTCGGAAGTGGCTCAAGCGGCAACAGCTGTTATGTGGGGTCGGCAGAAGGTGGTCTGATTGTGGATGTAGGTATACGCGCAGAGGATCTGGAGAAGGGGCTTGACGCCAACGGAGTGCAGATGAAGCACGTCAAGGGAGTTCTGTTGACCCATGATCACTCAGATCATGTCAAGTATGTCTATGCCTTGCTGCGCAATCATCGCCACCTGAAACTATTCTGCACTAATCGTGTGCTTAACGGAATGCTTCGAAAGCACGCCATATCAAAACGGATCAAGGAGTATCATGTGCCGGTCTTCAAAGAGATTCCCTTTAAGATCCTCGACTTCGAGATCACCGCTTTTGAAGTGCCTCACGACGGGAGCGACAATATGGGATTCTCTATAGAATTCGATTCGAGGAGGTTTGTGGTAGCCACCGACCTCGGGGAGGTGACGGATCGCGCCCGTTACTATATGAGCCGGGCGACATATCTGATGATAGAGTCCAACTATGATGCCGCCATGCTCCGCATGGGCCGTTATCCGGAATATCTGAAGGCCCGTATAGCGAGTGGAACCGGCCATCTTGACAACTGCCAGACTGCCGCTTTCCTGAAAGAAATCATAAATCCCGGACTCAACCACATCTTCCTATGCCATCTTTCGAAAGACAATAACACTCCTCAGATCGCGCTACGCACCGTGAGAGAGGCGCTGGAATCAAAGGGGATAAAAGTAGGCAATGCAATGGAGACCGTGGAAGACCGAAAAGCCGACGTTCAGCTTGCCGCTCTTCCCCGTTTTGACATGACGAGATGGTTCGTATTTAGAAAATAATTTGCGAGTCATAATTCAAAATGCATAATTGGCTTATCTGTGAGATAATTATGAATTGAGAATTATGAATTATTATAGATTATGAATTAAGGATTATGAATTATGAATTGCCATTGAGGGCATCCTACCATACTCTTGGATGCAAGCTGAATTTTTCCGAGACCTCCGCTATCGGGATGCAGCTGGCACGCCGTGGCATAATTAGGGCCCAGGGCGACGAGGCTCCTGACATAGTGGTGGTCAACACCTGCTCAGTGACTGAAGTGGCCGATAAGAAAGGTCGCTCCCTGATTCGCAGGCTTCGCAACCGCTGGCCAGATGCCACTCTGGTAGTGACAGGATGCTACGCACAGCTCAAACCGCAGGAAGTAGCTTGTATAGAGGGAGTGGATATTGTACTGGGTAATGATGAGAAGCTCCGAATATCTGATTTCCTTGAGGAGTGGGAACGCGACCGCCGAAGCCGTGTGGCTGTTCATGACTATCTTGATATCCGAGAGTTCAGGGGAGCATGCGAGAGAGGCGACCGTACCCGTTACTGGCTGAAGGTCCAGGATGGCTGCGACTATTTCTGCACTTACTGCACCATTCCTTTCGCTCGGGGACGAAGTCGGTCGGGAAATATCGATGAACTCGTTGCCGAGGCCGAGAAGGCTGCCGCCGCAGGGGGAAAGGAGATAGTGCTTACGGGAGTCAATGTGGGATGTTTCGGAAAGGATACGGGAGAGGATTTCCTTACTCTGCTTAAGCGGCTTGACGCTGTGGAAGGCATAGAGAGGTATCGCATATCGAGTATCGAGCCAAATCTGCTGACTGAAGATATAGTAAGATGGATAGCCGGCGGCAGCCGTGCCTTTATGCCCAGTTTCCATATTCCCCTCCAGTCGGGATCGGATGAAGTACTTCGCCTGATGAACCGTCGATATCGTACGGATCTCTTTTCGGATCGAATCACTATGATTCTCGATTTAATGCCGGATGCGTTCATCGGGGTAGATATCATTGCCGGCGCCAGAGGAGAGACGGAGTCGGAATGGGAGAAGAGTTTTGCTTTTGCCGAGTCATTGCCGGTAAGCCGCTATCATGTATTTCCGTATTCAGAGCGTCCCGGCACGAAGGCTCTTGGCATCGATCATCAAGTCAGTCAGGAAGAGAAACACCGGCGTGTGGCAGAGTTAACTATGCTCAGTGATCACAAGCTTAAGGAATACTCCAGGCGTTTCTTCGGAACTGAGCGGCTTGTGCTATGGGAACATCCGGACTCCGGCGAGGAAGGATTCATGTACGGCCATACCGACAATTATCTCCGGGTCCGCGCCAAGGCTTCCGATTCGCTCTACAATACCATCTCTCCGGCTCTGCTGAATGGTTTTCTCGATACAGAGACGCTCACTGCCCAACTCCCTTGACATTCACCCTCCACCCTCCATACTTAACCCTTAACTCTTAACTCTTAACACTTCTATACATGCCTTTAGGAAATGTGCTTTCAGTGATAATCCTTAACTGGAACGGAGAGAAACTCCTCCGCGAGTTCCTACCTTCTGTCATAGCCAATACGCAGGGCCCGGAGGTAGAGGTCATAGTGGCCGACAACGGGTCGACCGATGACTCTCTGAAAGTGATGTGTGAGGAGTTCCCAAATGTCAAGATCCTCACTTTCGACGAGAACCTCGGTTTCTCGGGCGGATACAACCGGGCTATCGCAGAGGTCGAATCGGAATTTGTGGTGCTTCTCAATTCAGATGTGGAGACACCTCACGGCTGGTGGCAGCCTCTGCTGGAGTTCATGAAGATGCATCCCGAAGTGGGTGCCTGTCAGCCGAAGATTCTGTCTTACCGCAGGAAGGATATGTTTGAGTATGCCGGGGCCGCCGGTGGACTGCTTGACAAATACGGGTATCCTTATTGTAGAGGACGTCTTTTTGACCGTATTGAATATGATCTGTGTCAGTATGATACCGGTGCGGAAGACGTAGCCTGGGCTTCAGGGGCCGCCTTGATGGTAAGACGCTCAGTCTATCTGGAGGCTGGAGGGCTGGATGAACTCTTCTTCGCTCATATGGAGGAAATCGACTTATGCTGCCGCATCCATAATCTCGGCTATAGGGTATGTGTGGTGCCTGAATCCCATGTCTATCATCTCGGAGGAGCCTCTCTTGCTCAGGGAAACCCTAAGAAGACATATCTTAACTTCCGCAACAACCTTCTGCTTCTCCATAAAAACCTACCCGAAAAAAAAGGGAAGAAAGTGCTTTTCAAAAGGAGGCTTATGGATACTCTCGCGTTTTTTATGTATGTGGCGAAGCTTGATTTCAATAACGCGAAGGCCATATTGAACGCTCATTCAGATTTCCGGAAGATGAGGAAGAATTATGTGGTCTTTCCTGAGCGTGATATTCTCTCCACCCTTCCTGGTGCTGACCGCTGCATAGTCTTGGACCGGTATCTCCCCTTCAAAATATGAATCAAAAAAGATAGGGTTTCGATGACCTATGATCAGACAGGACGTAGCATGTCATATCATGAAGAAATCCGAATCCATATCCAAATATCAAATTCGAAATATCAAAATATAAATAAACAAAACATGAAAAAACTGATATTGGTAAGCAACGACGACGGATATATGGCCAAAGGTGTTCGGGAGTTGATGTCGATGCTTGTCCCCTACGGAGAGGTGGTTGCCGTATGTCCCGACCAAGGGCGCAGCGGACAGTCGATGGCTCTCAGTTTTGATTCCCCACTCCGTATCCGTGAAGAGAAAAGTCCGGTCGAGGGAGCTCGGTTGTTCAGTTGCAACGGCACTCCTGTTGACTGTGTCAAGATCTCCTGCTACTCAGTACTTGATGGCAGGATTCCCGATCTTGTTGTCGCTGGAATCAACCATGGCAGTAATGCGTCTGTCAATGTCGTATATAGCGGCACTATGGGTGCAGTTCAGGAAGGATGCTCATGGGGTGTTCCCGCTATAGGTTTCTCACTCACGACACATGACCCGGATGCTGACTTCTCTGCAGTAAAACCTGCTGTAGATGCCCTTGTCCCTCAAATTCTTGAGAGGGGATTAGCCAAAGGCACATTCATAAATGTAAATGTTCCGGCCGGAGTTGCAGAAGCTCCCATGGCTCTCTGCAGGGAGTGTAAGGCACATTGGAGCGAAGAATATAAAAGGTATGATGATCCTATGGGGCGCCCGTTCTATATGCTTGCAGGCCATCTCGTCAACGACGAACCATCGGCGACCGACACTGATCTCCATGCCCTCGACCATGGACGTACTTCCGTAGTGGTAGAAGCTCTTGACCGCACCGCCCCGAAATGCCTCATGCCCGATTGGATTGCATTCTTGCAGTGAATCGACATCTATTGACATTGATGTGGCACTATATACAAAAATGTATTGGTCTAAAAGTGTTAAAATTATAAATATTTCACGCTTATTAATTATTAATGACCGATTTTTATAAAAAATTTATTAATTTTGCATTCCATTAGAAAAGACATTCATACAGTAAAGACCAATTAATCGTTTCATTGACAATTATTGTTGCATTAGTAAAGTTATGGATTAATAGTTAAATTAGGATTAGGACATACGGTAACTCGCGAAGGATTTCGAGGATTACCGGAAAAAAAGGGTTCGTAGAGATACGAGTCCTTTTTTTCGTGGGCTCCGGTTAAGGCGATCCGTAAAAGGATTAGGTGATTAAGACATTCTTGGCGGTAACTCGCGAAGGATTTCGAGGATTACCGGAAAAAAAGGGTTCGTAGAGATACGAGTCCTTTTTTTCGTGGGCT
>JAIDSM010000074.1:0-5338 GCA_029061225.1 Muribaculaceae bacterium | reverse complement strand
CCGGTTAAAGCGATCCGTAAAAGGTCCGTAGAGATACGAGTCATTTTTTCTAAACACAACGGAAAACGCGTTTTGTATAACTTTTTTGGCTATTTCACTTGACTTTAGGTGAAAAATGTATTATCTTTGCATCCGTTTCTAAGTCCGCGGGTCGGACAGTACAGATAAATCTGAATGATGAAACCGCAGAAAGAGGTAAAGATATCCAATTGGGCCGCCCATACCACCACCGGTGTGAGCGTGACCCTTGCTTTGCTTACGTTGGGGCTCATAGCTTTGATCTGGATAGCGGCTACTTCAGAGTCGCGCCGAATGATGGAAAAGATAGAAATCAGTGTGGTAATGGCCGACAGTATCAGTGACGATCGCGCCGATGCCGTACGAAAAGCTATAGAAAACACTCCGTTTGCACAGAATGTGCGTCTGATTACCCGCCAGCAGGCATTGGAAAACTGGAGAGAGGCTACCGGAGAGGATCTTGAGCATGTCTTCGGGGTGAATCCTTTGTCTCCGGAAGTTGCGTTTACTGTGGCTGCGGAATATTCATCTGTGAAAGGGATAGCCGGTATTAAGAAAAGTGTTTCTGCGATATCAGGGGTGGAAGAAGTCGGTACACCTGACAGCCGGCTTATCGAGGCTATGAACGATAATATCCGCCGCCTGACTCTTGGATTCACAATATTGGCTGCCGTGATGCTCGTCATATCCTTCGTATTGATAAGCAATACTGTCCGGCTTTCCATATATTCCAAAAGATTCACTATTCATACCATGCAGCTTGTCGGGGCTACCGATGGATTCATACGGCGCCCTTTCATAGTCTCGAATGCCTGTGTTGGTGCCCTTTCCGGCTTTGTGGCTTCCGCTTTGCTAAGCGGAGCGCTTGCTCTGAGTGGAAGTATGGGAATGCCAGAGCTTGCGGGATTGATAGGATGGACATGGATGGGGGCTGTAGATGTCTCGCTTATCGTCGGTGGAGCTCTGATATGCGCTTTGGCGGCGCTTCTGTCGACGACGCGTCATCTCCGGCAGGATTATGGAGAACTCTTTAAGTGAGTGCCGCGACATTTTGGGGGGCGGAAAATAAGATTAGGGAGAATCTAATCATTGGTCATTAATCAATTAATCGTCAAAATTAAGTGAAGATAAAATTACCTTCTCCCCAGGAGGGAGACATTAAGAAAGTAAAGGAAAGCCAGCGTGCCTTTGGGCGCAACAACTATATCGCCATGGCATGTTGTCTGGCATTGATAGTGATAGGATTCCTGTTGATGGCAGGTCCCGGAAGCTCTGTTGAAGGCGGTTTTAATCCGGATATCTTTTCGACCAGGCGTATAGTGGTCGGCCCGGCTGTCACATTCCTGGGTTTTCTTCTCATGGCTTTTGCCATCCTTATTACCCCCAAGAAAGATTAAAGATTCCCGATGACAGACGTGCGATTCCGAGTGTCTTGATTTATAATGAGGAATCATTGCAGATCTGACACTTCTCGATTCCGCGGGTCTTTATTTCCGATTCTAAATTCCAAAATCTCAATTAAAATTTATAATGAATTGGTTAGATGCCCTCATTCTTGGTATAGTCCAGGGACTTGCCGAATACCTTCCGATTTCATCCAGCGGACATCTCGTGATATTCCGAGAGATTCTCGGTCTGAAGCTTGATGGCGACGATGCTCTTCAGTTTGACGTTATCCTGCATGCCGCCACGGTCTGCAGCACGATAGTTGTACTCTGGCCTCTTTTCCGCGACTTGTGTAAGAGCTTCTTTACTTTTAGCCGTGATGATAACTTTTGGTATGTCATCAAGATACTTGTAAGCTGTATCCCCATCGCCATAGTTGGATTCTGTTTCAAGGACCTTGTAGAGAACCTCTTTTCAGGAAATCTTACAATTGTCGGGATATGTCTGCTCGCAACCGCCTGCCTGCTGACGTTCGCGCATTTCAGCGACCGTCTGATCAACGGAAAGATGGTGGCTGCCAACCGAGGTCGAGACATCACGTTTGCTGACGCCCTGACAATAGGAGTGGCGCAGGCCGTTGCTGTACTTCCGGGGCTTAGCCGTAGCGGTACTACTATTGCCACGGGTATACTGATCGGAGATAAGCGCGACAAGGTGGCTTCGTTCTCATTCCTTATGGTCATTATCCCGATTCTGGGAGAAGCACTTCTCAGTGTTAAGGATATTATGGCCGGAGAAGCGGACGGGCAGGTTCCGGTGCCCACATCATGTCTTGTCATTGGCTTCATATCGGCTTTTGTAGTTGGTTGCATTGCCTGCAAGTGGATGCTGAATCTCGTGAAGAAAGGTAAACTGGTCTGGTTTGCGGTCTATTGTCTCGCTGTGGCTATACTGTGTCTTATCTGGTAAGTGCTGAATGAATACGATGGATTTCATATCTGGAGAAATCATAGGGATAGATAAACCGCTTGGCTGGACTTCCTTCGATGCCGTCAAGCGTGTCAGAGGTGCGATTCAGAGGCGACTCAATGTCAAGAAATTCAAGGTCGGACATGCCGGCACATTAGATCCTCTTGCCACGGGGGTCTTGATAATATGTACCGGTAGGTCTACCAGGGAAATAGAACGTCTGCAGAACGGAACAAAGGAATATCTGGCAACCTTGCGCCTTGGAGCGTCGACTCCCAGTTTTGATTTGGAGACGGAGATAGATGGCACATTCCCATACGAACATATTACTGAGGAGATGGTCAGGGAGGTGCTTCCCCGTTTTACCGGACATATCATGCAGGTGCCTCCTGTCTATAGCGCCGTGAAGGTCGACGGCAAGCGTGCATATAAATATGCGCGCAAAGGTGCGGATGTGGAATTGAAGGCAAAGCCATTGGTCATCGAAGAGCTTGAGATGCTTCCTTCTGAGCTTCCTGAGCTGAAGCTAAGGATAGTCTGCTCGAAAGGCACCTATATCAGGGCTTTGACGCGCGATATCGGTGTAGCGTTGGGTTCGGGCGCTCATCTGACTGCACTTTGCCGTACACGTGTAGGCGGTATCGGTCTTGCAGACTGTCTTACCATAGAGCAGGCGGTTGAGAAAATTGCCACTTGCGAAGTGACCTATCCGGACGATTTCAGAATAAAAGATTAAACACACAACTAAAACTCATAACTCATAACTCATAACGTATAACGTATAACGCAAAACGCACAACGCAAAACGCATAATGAAACTCTCACAATTCAAGTTCAAACTCCCCGATGCCCAGATAGCTATGCATCCATCGGAAAATAGAGACGAATGCCGCCTGATGGTGGTGGATGTGCGCGACGGCAGCATCAAGCACTGCATTTTTAAGGAAATCATCAACTTCTTCGAAGACCAGGATGTGATGGTCTTCAATGATACCCGTGTGTTTCCTGCACGTCTTTTTGGCAATAAGGAAAAGACAAATGCGAAGATCGAAGTCTTTTTGCTGCGAGAACTTAACGAGGCTAATAAATACTGGGATGTGCTGGTAGAGCCGGCCCGTAAGATACGAATAGGCAATAAGCTGTACTTCGGTGAGGATGACTCTATGGTGGCGGAAGTGATCGACAATACCACATCGCGTGGCCGCACATTGCGTTTCCTTTATGATGGTCCGCACGATGAGTTCAAGGAGGCTCTTTTCGCTCTTGGCGACACTCCTCTTCCGGATTATATCACGCGCGATGCTGAGCCGGATGATGTAGACCGTTATCAGAATATTTTCGCCACTAAGGAGGGAGCTGTGATGGCTCCTGCCGCCGGACTTCATTTCAGTCGTGAGCTTATGAAGAGACTTGAGATAAAGGGAGTGGAGCGTGGCTTTATCACTCTTCATTGCGGCAGAGGCAATTTCCGCGATATCGATGTGGAAGACCTTACTAAACACCGCATGGATTCAGAGGAGATGTTTGTCGAGGAAGAAGTCGTGGAGATGGTGAATGCCGCCAAAGATCGCGGATCACGCGTGTGTGCGGTAGGAACGTCTACGATGCGGGCACTTGTGACGGCTGAATGCATGAACGGCCATCTTATGCCTTTTGAGGGCTGGACCAATAAGTTCGTTTTCCCTCCGTATGACTTCACGGTATGCGACTCGATGGTGTCTAATTTTCACCTTCCTTACAGTACGCTGTTGATGATGGTGGCGGCTTTCGGAGGCTATGATCTCATCATGAAGGCCTATGATTCGGCTGTAAAGGAAGGATATATGTTTGGAGCATACGGAGATGCCATGCTCATCCTTCGTTGATTGCAGTGTTTCTGTCTCTTAGGAGGAGGCTTCTGTATTTAATGGCCTTCAGGAGTTTGATACACTAACAATTATTAACCAATCGACTATGACAAAGTTAATTAAGTTTAAGGGTGAAAATTTTTTTGCCCTTAATACTTGACAAACGCGTAATAATGTATTATCTTTGCAACGTGTTTTTCATGGTATTAGATTTAAGGTTAGAGGATAGTTGTCGTGAGACAATTATTCTTTTTTTTTATACCTATCCTTAGATTGCAGAATTTAACAGCAGAATACCTCTTTGAGGATTTCCAGCGACTTGAGATGGTCGCATCCTGGGAAGTGGCAGCCGTAATAGCGTAGGATTTCGTTGAGTATTTCCGAGCGTTCTTTGCCATTGAAGCAGAAGCAATGGCTGTTGGCGTAGTTGATGCGCATGAGTTTAGGAAGAAACGCTGCCCTTTCCGCATCGATTCGCAGTCCGCGCGCTCCCCCCTGAAGGGAGTAGGGCATGATCATGCGTCCGGATTTCATATCGAATTCCATTCCTGCCGAATACCCGCTCAGATCGGGGAAAATTCCGGTCATCCGCATCATTCCAATCAGGAAAGTGATGTGAAAATTTGCTATTGCCGTATTGTCGTCGGAGGCATCGAGCAATATTATTGACTGAAGTATGAAATCCCATAGATTGGGCTCCGGCGGACTCTCCCGCAGAAGCCGGTTGAGAAACTCCGAGAGGAACATCGCTACGGTCATCTTCATGGGGTCATAGTAGATGGTGCGCCACACTTCCGCTCGGGATGTCGCTGTAGGTATGTGCAGGTCTCGCGTAGGGTTTATACTGACCTGCGCCTCGATTACGCTTAATGGCTGAAAGCAGGCTGCTGCCTGGCGACTTTGCCTGGAGCTTCCTGCAGGAGTCAGGAAAGACATACGGCCTCGCTCGCGGGTGTAAATTCCCGTGACATTGTGACGATCGCTATGTCGTACCGTACCCAATACTATTCCGGTGATTTTTTCCTTCATCGTAATGTTTTTAAATAAAAAAAGATCTAACTCTTTTCACAAAGAATTAGACCGAAACCTTAATCTTAATTTAATACTATGAAAAACAC